>NZ_JAMYVA010000042.1:0-48982 GCF_040323505.1 Mesorhizobium sp. M0040 | reverse complement strand
CCATCACAGCCATCATGCGAAAGCTCATCATCCTCGCAAACGCACTACTCAGGGACAATCGGACCTGGACACCATCTCTCCCTTGACCAACACGGATACTCTAACCGCGGCGGCAATTGAAGGTTCCGTGGCTTCGGATTTCGTTATCGCTACAGGTCCAAGGCGGTTCCTCGAAGGTCACAGCCGCGCCTTGGTGGTGCGCGGCGTTGCCAGGAGCAGGCTTGTTTCGCTGCCGGTAATTCCGGGGATCAGGCGGATACGTCTCAGCACCGCGTCGAACTCGCTCAGGGTCTGGGTTCCGAGTTCTATCACCAGGTCCCACCGGCCATTGGTGGTGTGGATGGTCGAGACCTCGGAGAAGCCGCCCAGCGCCCGAATGACGCGATCGGCGGCGTGGCCTTCGATCTCGATCATCATGATGCCACGCACGCGCTGATCGACCGCGTCGGCGCGCAGAATGACGGTGTAGCCGACGATGACGCCGTCTCTTTCAAGCCGCTCGATCCGGGACCTTACCGTTGCCCGGGAGACACCCAGGCTAACGGCAAGGTCGGAAATGCTGCGCCGGGCGTCGTGCCGCAAAGAGGTGATGATCTGCTCGTCGAGGCGGTCCATGATTGCTCACAACGGAAGTAGATGCTGCCGCTATGGTAAGGCACTTCGACAAATTTGCCAATTTGACATGTTCATTCTGCCAGCGATGCCGGCTTCAATAAAGGCATCGTAATTGGCGGGGTATGACAAATGCATTGCACGATCGTTGGGGCGCCGATCCAGGCCGGCTCAGGCCGCATGGGCTGCGAGATGGGGCCGAGTGCGCTGCGCACGGCCGGCCTGGCCGGCGCACTGACCGAGCTCGGCCATACGTTGACCGACCTCGGAACGATCGTCCCTGCCGACATGCGTCCTGTCGTACACGGCAACGCGGCGGTAAAGGCGCTGCCGGAAATTGCGGCCTGGACGGCGGCAATCAGCGAAACGGCCTATGCCGCGAGCGCCGATGCGATGCCGATCTTTCTCGGCGGCGACCACAGCATTTCGGCCGGCACGCTCGCCGGCATTGCCCGCCGGGCGTCTGACATCGGCCGGCCGCTCTTCGTGCTGTGGCTCGACGCCCACCCTGATTTTCATACGCTCGACACGACGACCAGCGGCAATCTGCATGGCGTGCCGCTTGCCTATGCCAGCGGGCAGCCCGGCTTCGAGGGCTATTTCCCCCGCCTTGCAGCGCAGGTGGAGCCGGCTCGCATATGCGCGCTGGGGATCCGCAGCGTGGACCTGGCGGAAAGGGATGCATTGCGCAGAGCCGGCGTGACGGTCCACGACATGCGTTCGATCGACGAGCACGGCATCGCGCAACTGCTTCGCGCCTTTCTCGAACGGGTGAGCGCCGCCAACGGCATGCTCCATGTCAGCCTCGACGTCGATTTTCTCGACCCGTCGATCGCCCCGGCGGTGGGCACCACCGTTCCCGGCGGCGCCACCTTCCGCGAGGCGCATCTGGCGATGGAAATGCTGCATGACAGCGGCCTCGTCAGCAGTCTCGACCTGGTCGAGCTCAACCCTTTTCTTGACGAGCGCGGCCGCACCGCCACGCTTTTGGTCGACCTGACCGCAAGCCTGATGGGCCGGCGGATCATGGATCGCCCGACGAGGGGGTTCTGAGCCATGACCGTCAATTTGAACATCGTTCCGTTCGTCAGCGTCGACCGCATGATGAAGCTGGTGCTTGCCATCGGCATCGAGCGTTTTCTGGTCGAACTCGCCGCCTATATCGAAGAGGATTTCAGGCGTTGGGAGCTGTTCGACAAGACGCCGCGCGTCGCCTCGCACAGCATTGACGGCGTCATCGAGCTGATGCCGACCAGCGACGGGCAGCTTTACGGCTTCAAATATGTCAACGGGCATCCGAAGAACACGCGTGACGGCCGTCAGACCGTGACCGCTTTCGGCGTGCTTGCCGATGTCGGCAACGGCTATCCGATGCTGCTTTCGGAAATGACCATCCTGACCGCCCTGCGAACGGCGGCCAGCTCGGCGGTTGCCGCGAAATACCTCGCTCCCGAGGCCGCCCGGTGCATGGCGATCATCGGCAATGGCGCGCAATCGGAATTTCAGGCCATTGCGTTCAAGGCGCTGCTTGGCGTCGACAGGCTGCGCCTCTACGATATCGACCCAGCGGCCTCGACCAAATGCATGAAGAACCTTGCCGGCATGGGTTTCGACATCAAGCTCTGCGCGTCGGCGCAGGAGGCCGTCGAAGGTGCAGAGATCATCACCACGGTGACCGCCGACAAGCGGTCGGCAACAATCCTGACCGACAACATGGTCGGGTCCGGCGTGCACATCAACGCGGTCGGCGGCGACTGCCCGGGCAAGACCGAGCTGCATCGCGACATTCTGCTGCGCTCGAATATTTTCGTCGAGTATCCGCCGCAGACGCGCATCGAAGGCGAGAGCCAGCAGCTCGATGCGGACCATCCGATCACCGAATTGTGGCAGGTGATGACAGGAAAGGCAGCAGGCCGGACGGACGCCGGACAGATCACGCTGTTTGATTCCGTCGGCTTTGCGATCGAGGATTTTTCCGCGCTGCGCTACGTCCGCGATCAGCTTCAGCGGACCGGCCTTTACGAGGAACTAGACCTTCTGGCCGATCCCGATGAACCGCGTGACCTGTTCGGCATGCTGCTGCGCGCCGAAAAAGTGGCCGGGCTGGCGGTTGCCGGCAGCTGAGCTGCGATCCTGTCGGTCAGTCCTTCTTTTCCTGGTACAGGCGCTCGGTGGCGCGGTCGCTTTCCCTGCGCTCCGCCGGGCCGCGACGGCGCTGCGTGAGCAGGGCGTAGGCGATCAGGATTGCCAGCAGCAGTGGACCGCCTGCAACAACGAGCAACCACAAACTAGTCTCAAACATCGAACCGTCTCCTTTCCTTCACAACCGGGAAGGACCAGAACCGTTCCTCCGTCTTATCGGAGGTCGCCCGCACGGCGTGGCGCGATTCAGGATTTAATGCTTCGAGCGGGGCGTTCCACGCCTTGTCTGCACTCAGGATGCCCTTATCTAGAGTCTTATCATTCGGTCACAGGCACTCTCTGCAAAGTGAAGGGAACCACAAGGGCTTTCCGACATTTGGTTGTTCAAGAGACAAACGTGCAGCCACACCGGCTCCGGGGCTAGGAATACCATGCGTGAGAATCAATCCGACGTCTTCGATCTGTTTTCCGAGGTTTACAAGAATGCGGCGCAGGAGGAGATAAGCCTCCAGCAATATCTGCTTGCCTGCCGCGAGGACAAGTCGATGTACGCCTCGGCGCCCGAGCGGATGGTCGAGGCGATTGGCGAGCCGACCTTTGTCGATACCAGCAAGGACGAGCGGCTTGGCCGTATTTTTTCGAACCGGACGATCAAGATCTATCCGACCTTCGCCGACTTTTACGGCATGGAGGATACGATCGAGCGTATCGCCGGTTATTTCCGCTATGCCTCGCAAGGGCTCGAGGAACGCAAGCAGATACTCTATCTGCTTGGCCCGGTCGGCGGCGGCAAGTCCTCGCTTGCGGAGCAGCTGAAAAGGCTGATGGAGCAGCGTCCGATCTATACGCTGAAGGTCGGCGGCCAGGTCAGCCCGGTGTTCGAATCGCCGCTCGGGCTGTTCGACCCCGACCGCATGGGCGACCTTTTGGAGGACAAATACGGCATCGCCCGGCGGCGACTGAACGGCCTGATCTCGCCCTGGGCGGCCAAGCGCCTCGACGAATTGTCCGGCGACATCTCCAAATTCAGCGTCGTCAAGCTTATGCCGTCCAGGCTTCGCCAGATCGGCATCGCCAAGACCGAGCCGGGCGATGAGAACAACCAGGACGTTTCGGCCCTGGTCGGCAAGGTCGACATCAGGCAGCTGGAAAACTTCAGCCAGTCCGATCCGGATGCCTATTCCTATAGCGGCGGCCTGAACCGGACCACGCAAGGACTGCTCGAATTCGTCGAGATGTTCAAGGCGCCGATCAAGGTGCTGCATCCGCTGCTGACCGCGACCCAGGAAGGCAGCTACAACGGCACCGAGAATTTCGGCGCTTTCCCCTATCAGGGCATCATCGTTGCCCATTCCAACGAATCGGAATGGCTGCAGTTCAAGAACAACAAGAACAACGAGGCGTTCCTCGACCGTATCCTGGTGGTCAAGGTGCCGTATTGCCTGCGGGTCACCGAAGAGCGGCAGATCTACGAGAAGCTGTTGCGCGAAAGCGAATTGGCCTCCAGCCCCTGCGCTCCGGAAGTGCTCGATATCCTCAGCCGGTTCACCGTTTCGACCCGCCTGGCCGAACACGACAATTCGCCGCTCTACACCAAGATGCGCGTCTATGACGGCGAGAACCTCAAGGAAACCGATCCCAAGGCGAAGTCGGTCCAGGAGTACCGAAACGCGGCCGGTGTCGATGAAGGCATGACCGGCGTCAGCACCCGCTTCGCCTTCAAGATCCTGTCGCAGACCTTCAACTACGACACCGAAGAGGTGGCCGCCGATCCGGTGCATCTGATGTACATCCTGGAAGAGGCGATCAAGCGCGAGCAGTTCCCGAAGGAAACAGAGGCGGACTATCTCGATTTCATAAAGTCGGAGCTGGCGACCCGTTATGCCGAGTTCATCGGCCACGAGATCCAGAAGGCTTATCTGGAATCCTACAGCGAATACGGCCAGAACCTGTTCGACCGCTACATCGCCTATGCCGATGCCTGGATCGAGGATCAGGACTACAAGGATACCGATACCGGCCAGATCCTCAATCGCGAGGTTCTGGACAACGAACTGTCGCAGGTCGAAAAGCCGGCCGGCATCGCCAATCCCAAGGACTTCCGCAACGAAGTGGTGAAGTTCACGCTGCGCGCGCGGGCCAGAAACCATGGCCGCAACCCATCATGGACAAGCTACGAAAAGCTGCGCGAAGTCATCGAGAAGCGGATGTTCGGGCAGGTCGAAGATCTGCTGCCGGTGATCAGCTTCGGCTCCAAGCAGGACAGCGTGACGGAGAAGCGGCATACCGAATTCGTGCAGCGGATGATCCAGCGCGGCTACACCGAGCGCCAGGTCCGCCGGCTGGTGGACTGGTACATGCGGGTGAACAAGGCGGGTTGAAGCCAGCCCGGGGTAACATATGCCGATCTTCATCGATCGCCGACTGAACCCGAAGGACAAAAGCCTCGGCAACCGGCAGCGTTTCCTGCGGCGGGCGCGCGAAGAGTTGAAGCGCACCATCCGCGATCAGATCCGCACCGGCAAGATCGCCGACGTGGACGCCGAGCATGCCGTTTCGATGCCGGCGCGAGGCACCGGCGAGCCGAGCTTCAAGGATGCCCGGAACAGCGGCAGCCGCCAGCACGTCCTGCCCGGCAACAAGCATTTTGCCCCAGGCGACCGGCTGCCTAAACCCGGCCAGGGCGGCGGCATGGGATCCGCCCCGGGGAGAACCGAATCGGAGGACGATTTCCGTTTCGTGCTGTCGCGCGAGGAGGTGCTCGACCTCTTTTTCGAAGACCTCGAACTGCCTGATATGGTCAAGCTCAACCTCAAGGAGATCCTCGCCTTCAAGCCGCGCCGGGCCGGCTTCGCCGCGACCGGCTCGCCGACCAACATCAATGTCGGGCGCACGATGCGCAACAGCCATGGCCGCCGCATAGCGCTCAGGCGTCCCAAGCAGGAGGCGGTCGACGCTGTCGCGCAGGAGATCGCGACGCTGGAGGCGAAGCCGCAAAACGCCGAGATGCGGCAGCGCATCGTGGCGCTGCAGGAAGAGCTTGAGCGGCTGGAGCGCCGCCGCAAGCGGATCGCCTTTGTCGATCCGGTCGATATCCGCTTCAACCGCTTCGACGCCCAGCCGGTGCCGAACGCCAATGCGGTGATGTTCTGCCTGATGGACGTGTCCGGTTCGATGGGCGAACGCGAGAAGGATCTGGCCAAGCGCTTCTTCGTGCTGCTGCACCTGTTCCTGAAACGGCGCTATGACCGCACCGAGGTCGTCTTCATTCGCCACACGCACGAGGCGCAGGAGGTGGACGAGGAGACCTTCTTCTACAACACCCAGAGCGGCGGCACGGTGGTTTCCACGGCGCTCGAGGAGATGCACCGCATCGTCGAGCAACGCTATCCCAGCCGCGAATGGAACATCTATGTCGCCCAGGCCTCGGACGGCGACAATTTCGTCACCGATTCCGAGCGCTGCATCGCCTTGCTCGACGAACAGATCATGCGGCTTTGCCAGTATTTCGCCTATGTCGAGATCCTCGACGAGCGTGAGAGCCACATCTTCGGCGCCACCGACAACGGCACGTCGCTGTGGCGTGCCTACAGTGCGGTCAAGCTGAGATGGTCGAACTTCCAGATGAGCCGCATCGCCACGGCGGCCGACATCTACCCGGTTTTCCGCCAGCTCTTCGCCAGACAGCCGGGTTACCAAAAGAGCGGTGAAAGAGGGGGCTGATGGCGAGCAAATCCGGATTGCTGTTTTCCGGTTCCGACTGGGATTTCAGGAAGCTGTCGCGCTCCTACGAGATCATCGAGGCGGCCGCCACGGAAGAGCTCCACCTCGACGTCTATCCGGTGCAGATGGAGATCATCTCCTCAGAACAGATGCTCGACGCCTATTCCTCGGTCGGCATGCCGCTGATGTACCGGCACTGGTCGTTCGGCAAGCACTACCTCTACCAGGAATTGCTCTATCGCAAAGGCGGACGGGGGCTCGCCTATGAACTCGTCATCAATTCCAATCCCTGCATCGTCTATCTGATGGAGGAAAACACCATGGCGCTGCAGGCCCTGGTGACGGCGCACGCGGCACTCGGCCATAATCATTTCTTCAAGAACAATTATCTGTTCCAGCAGTGGACGGATGCCAGCGCCATCCTCAGCTATCTCGACTTCGCCAAGGGCTACATTGCCCGCTGCGAGGAGCGGCATGGCGTCGATGCGGTGGAAGAGATCCTCGATGCCGCACATGCGCTGATGGAACAGGGCGTGTTCAGATATCACCGGCCGCCGAAACTGTCGTCGGAAAAGCAGCGCGAGGGCGTTCGCGAGCGCCTGGAATACGAGGAGCGTTCCTACAATGACCTATGGCGCACGCTGCCGCCTTCGAAGGACGGCACCAAGCCCCGCGAGACGGATACAATGGCGGAGCGCAAGAAATCGCTCAAGCTGCCCGAGGAAAACCTGCTTTATTTCCTGGAGAAGAACAGCCTGATCCTGGAACCCTGGCAGCGTGAGGTCATCCGGATTATCCGCGTCATCGCGCAGTATTTCTATCCGCAGCGCCAAACGCAGGTGATGAACGAGGGCTGCGCCACCTTCGTGCATTACACGCTGATGAACCTTTTGTTCGACCGCGGCCTGATCGGCGAAGGCGCCATGCTGGAAGTGCTGCGCAACCATTCGAACGTGATCTTCCAGCCGGGCTTCGACGATCCGCGCTTTTCCGGCATCAACCCTTACGCGCTGGGCCTCGACATGATGCAGGACATCCAGCGCATCTCGACCGCGCCGACCGCCGAGGACCGCGACTGGTTTCCCGATATCGCCGGCAATGGCGACTGGCGCCAGAACTTGCTGGACGCCTGGGCCAACCATCGCGACGAGTCCTTCATCCGCCAGTATCTGAGCCCTACCCTGATCCGGAAATGGCGGTTCTTTGTGCTTGCCGATGCGGCCAACGATCCGCACTACGAAGTCGCCTCGATACACAATGAGCGCGGCTACGAGAGCATCCGCGCCGCACTCGCCCACAGCTACGACATCGGCGCCAGCCGGCCGGACATCCAGGTGGTGGACGTGGACCTGCTCGGCGATCGGCATCTGCGCCTGCAGCATAAGGTCAAGGACGGCATAGTGCTGGAAGGCGGCAGCCGCGACGCCACGCTGCGCCATATCCGCAAGCTCTGGGGCTACGAGGTCAGCATGGCCGCGGTCGACGCGCAGACCGGCGCCACAGTCCACGAACGGTCGACCAGCCAGATCGGGGAATGACCGAACCGGACTTGCCGGCGAAGTCGGGTGTCGTTGCCTTTTCCGGATCACCAACGACCCTATCTACGCGCGCACCTTGACATGGTCGGGAGCAGGAGCATGCGCGCATTGATGATCGCCACCCTTCTTCTGGTCGCCGTCTCGATGGCGCTCTCGCTCGCGCACGCACTGGAATTGCCCGGCAAGTTGCGCCTCAAGGAGGCCACCTACAAATCAGTGCAGGCGATCTATTATCCCGGCTTCACGATCGGCGGCTTCGCCGAAATCGGCGGCATCATTGCCCTCGCCATCCTGCTCTACCTGACGCCTTATCCAAGCGCTCGATTCTGGTGGACCCTGGCGGCGCTTGCCTTCCTGCTGGCGGAACATGCGACCTATTGGTTGATCACGCATCCCGTCAATAATTTCTGGGTGCAAGACGTTGCCATGCCGCAATCAGCCGCGACGTTTTTTTCAATGTTCTCTCGAAAGCAGACCGGCGACTGGAGAGACTTGCGCAACGTCTGGGAGGCTTCGCATGTCGCCAGGGCAGGCCTGGCGATGCTGAGCCTCGTCTCAATTGCTATCGCCGCGACATTTTTTGCCGAATAGCGCCGAGGAGATCAAGACGGCGCCCTCGTCCGCCAATTTGCGGCTACGAACGCTGCATCCGTCAGATCAGAGAACGGACCCGGCGGCCGTATTGTCTTAACGTCAAGCGATCCTGCCATTTCAGCGGTCGGCGCGATGCTTGTTGTGGGCGCTTTCCTGGTGCTCGCCGCGGATGATGTTGCGGTCGTCGGGATCGGCCATGTCCTTCGGGTCCGATCTGAGCTCGGCACCGCGCCGGAACGCCTCGCGCTCTTGCCTGGTCTTTTTCAAATCCGCTTCCGCGTCGAAATCCTTGCCGGCGTTTTTCGTGTTCTCGCGCTCTTCGATAATGCGCAATTGCTGCTCATGAGTCTTTTTTCCGGCCATCGGTGACCTCCTTCTTTTGATTTTCCGCTTTCCCAGGGTCCAAATTCGCTACAGCCCGAAAGGATAGGTCTCGGGAAGGCCTGTCCCAACATGTTCCGGCCCAAGCGGCGTCACGGCACTGGTTTCATCGAACCAGACGAAAGTATCGAACTGGCGGGCGAGCGAGGCGTCCGCATAATGGCTGTGGAGCTCGGTTTCGGGCCGGTAGATGACGCCGATAAAGCGTTCCAGCCGGCGCTCCAGAAGCCGTTCGCGCAGCGTGTCGTCGCGCTCGAAATCGAGCAGGAAAGGCGAGACGCCGCTGTCGTGGCAAAGCCGCTCATAGCTGTCGTTGTGGGAAGGCCGAACCGGTTTCACTTCCATGTCGCCGTCCCAGTCGGTGGCGGCGGCCACCGTCCCGGAATGCGTACTGAGCCCGATCAAGGCAACCTCGTCGCCAAAACGCTGGCGGCAGAGCTGGCCGATGTTCAGTTCGTCCCTGACGATCCCCATCTCGGTGTAGCGGGCATCGCCGATATGGGAATTATGTGCCCACACCACCGCCTTGGCGTTCGGGCCGCGGGCCTGCAGCAGGTGCTCCAGCGTTTCGAACATATGGGTGTCGCGCAGGTTCCAGGATTGCGCGCCGCCATAATACATAGTGCGGTAATAACGCTCGGCGGAGGCGACCAGGCGGGCATTCTGGCTCGCGTCGAGGAAATCGATGCCGTCCTGCTGCGCGTAGTCGAGCTCTCTGGAAAGCAGTTCCCGGCATTGCTCGAGCACGGCCTTCTCGCATTTCTGGTAACCGGAGGTGAGTGCGACACGGCCATAGGTGGCCGGGTCGTTCTGCCACGGCGTCAGGCAGCCATAGCGTTCGCGCGCGATCCTTGCGGCCTGTGGGTCGACCCGATCGAGATATTGCAGGACCGCCGCTATCGATCCACCCATATTGTAGATGTCGAGGCCATAGAACCCGGCCCGCCGGGAGGATAGCCTGATCCGCTCATTATGCTGTCGCATCCAGTCGACGAACACGGCGACATCGGTGTTGCGCCACATCCAGGTGGGAAAGCGCTGGAACGGCGGATCGGCGCCGGGCCGCGGCGGCCGATGGCGGACGTAGCGGTCGATCGCCGCGGCATCGGGCCAGTCGGCCTCGACCGCGACGATGGTGAAGCCATGCTTCTCGATCAGCGTGCGAGTGATCGCCGCGCGCGCGCGATAGAACTCAGATGTGCCGTGGCTGGCTTCGCCGAGCAAGACGACGCGGCGGTCGGCAAACCGGTCGAACAGCGCACCGAAGGCCGGATCGTCGAAATCCGGAAGCGGTTCGGCGGCGGCCGCTATCATCTGCGGCAGGCTGCTTCTGCGCTGATGCCGGTGCGGAAGATCGGCCGCTATTTGGCTGTCGCTGCCTGGCTCGCCCCAGCCTTGCTCGCCGATCAGCGGAACAAACCGCACGCCGCCGAAATCCTCCTCGGTGTAGGTTGCGGCGCCGGTACGGGTGACCTTGAGCAGGCGCTGCGAGTCGAATTCATCGCCGACCGGGATGACAAGCCGGCCGGCGACGTCGAGCTGTTCTTGCAGAGCGAGCGGTGCGCCGGGTCCGGCGGCCGCAACCAGGATCGAATCGAAGGGTGCCGCCTCGGGCCAGCCTTTGGTGCCGTCGCCGGTGCGGACTTCGATATTGTCGTAGCCAAGCTTTTTGAACCGTTGCCTTGCCGTTTCAGCCAACGCGGCGTGGCGCTCGATCGTGTAGACGCGTTCGACGATCCGGCTCATCACGGCAGCCGCATAGCCCGAGCCGGTGCCAACCTCGAGGACGTGGTCGCCGGCTCCGACCTCGGCCATTTCGATCATGAGCGCAACGATGTAGGGCTGCGATATCGTCTGACCTTCGGCGATCGGCAGCGGCCCGTCCTCATAGGCGAATTCTTCAAAGCCAGGATCGACGAAAGCCTCGCGCGGGACCTCGCGCATCGCCTGAAGGACATTGCGGTCGCGAATGCCACGGCGGCTCAAGTGGATGTCGACCATTTGGTTGCGGGCATGGGAGAGATCGAGCATCTTTTTGCTCCCCTATGGGCCTCCGCTACAATCGCCCAAGCTGCTCAACGCCACCTCGGCCGGCTCGTATCTCAGGGCCTCGGCAGTCCCTTTGGATTCAAGCAATGCGGTGCATCTCCCTAACCGTTAGCAAGCCCCGAGGTTCCCCAAAAGACCGACCCGCTTTTGTCTGGCGAGGCGGGTTGCAGGATCGGCAAGCGGGCGCTGGCCACGCCGCCCAAACTTATTTCGAGGCAAATCCTTTCTCCGAGGCGACGCCACTCCAGATAACGACGGACGAGGGTATTCCGGAGGCATTTCCATGAACGACGAGGTCCGCACCGCTGCGCACACGACCGGCCTTGATCAGATCGATCTGATGGACCGCTACTGGCGCGCCGCGAACTACATCTCGGTTGGCCAGATCTACCTGCTCGACAATCCGCTCTTGCGCGAGCCCTTGCGGCCCGAGCACATCAAGCCACGGCTGCTCGGCCATTGGGGCACGACGCCCGGCCTCAATTTCATCTATGTGCATTTAAACCGGATTATCCGTGAACGTGGTCTCGATGTCCTGTTCATCTGCGGGCCGGGTCACGGCGGCCCGGCAATGGTCGCGAACACCTGGCTCGAGGGCACCTACAGCGAAATCTATCCCGAGGTCGGCGGGGACGAAGACGGCCTGCGCAAGCTGTTCCGGCAGTTCTCGTTTCCCGGCGGAGTGCCGAGCCACGCGGCTCCGGAGACGCCCGGCTCGATCCACGAAGGCGGAGAGCTCGGCTATGCGCTGGTCCATGCCTTCGGCGCCGCCTTCGACAATCCGAACATTGTGGTTGCCTGCGTCGTCGGCGACGGCGAAGCCGAGACCGGCCCGCTCGCCGCGGCCTGGCATTCCAACAAGTTCCTGAACCCGGCATCCGACGGTGCCGTCCTGCCGATCCTGCATCTCAACGGCTACAAGATCGCCAACCCGACGATCCTCGGCCGCATGGAAGACGAGGCGTTGCGCAGCCTGTTCCTCGGCTATGGCTACGAGACCTTCTTTGTCGAAGGTCATGAACCTGCCACGATGCACCGCGAGATGGCCCGCACGCTCGATACCGTGCTCGACCGGATCCACTCCATCCAGGAGCCCGCACGAGCCGCGGGCTGGAAGGGAGAGCGGCCGCTGTGGCCGATGATCGTGCTGCGCAGCCCAAAGGGTTGGACCGGGCCGAAAGAGGTCGACGGCAAGAAGGTGGAGGATTTCTGGCGTTCGCATCAAGTGCCGGTGTCGAATGCACGCGGCGATGCGGCGCACCGCCAGATCCTGGAAGACTGGATGCGCAGTTACGAGCCGGAAAAACTGTTCGATAAAGGCGGCCATCTCCTGCCGGAGCTCGCGGCGCTGGCGCCCACAGGGTCAAGACGCATGGGCGCAATACCCTACGCCAATGGCGGCCTGCTGAAACAAGACCTGGTGCTTCCCGATTGGAAAGGCCTGGCGCTCGACGTACAGCGTCCGGGCGGTGCTGTCGGAGAGGCGACGCGGACCGTCGGAAGCTATCTTCGCGATGTGATCCGCTTGAACGCCGATGCCAGGAATTTCCGACTGATGGGGCCGGACGAGACGTCCTCCAACCGCCTCGACGATGTGTTCGAGGTCACGGATCGGATCTGGATGGAGCGGATCGAGCCTTACGACGTCCATCTTTCCCGCGACGGCCGCGTCATGGAAGTGCTCAGCGAGCACCTTTGCCAAGGCTGGCTGGAGGGCTATCTGTTGACCGGCCGCCACGGCCTGTTCTCGTGCTACGAGGCGTTCGTCCACATCGTCGATTCCATGGTCAACCAGCACGCCAAATGGCTGAAGACCTCCGGCGAACTTGCCTGGCGCAAGCCGATCGCCTCGCTCAACTACCTGCTGACCTCGCATGTCTGGCGACAGGATCACAACGGCTTCAGCCATCAGGACCCGGGCTTTGCCGATTTCGTCGCCAACAAGAAAGCCGACACGGTAAGGCTCTATTTCCCGCCCGACGCCAACACGCTGCTGTGGATCACCGACCATTGCCTGAAAACCTACAACCGCATCAACGTCATCGTCGCCGGCAAGCAGCCGGCGCCGCAATGGCTGTCCGCCGAGGACGCGGAAGCGCACTGCAAGGCCGGCGCCGGCATCTGGGAATGGGCCGGGACGGTTGCCAAGGGCGAAGATCCGGATGTGGTCCTGGCCTGCGCCGGCGACGTGCCGACGCTGGAGACGCTGGCTGCAGCCGATATCCTGCGCTCGGGCATTCCGGACCTGAATATCCGCGTCGTCAATGTCGTCGACCTGATGATTTTGCAGTCGAATTCCGAGCATCCGCATGGCTTTGCCGACGACAGATTCGACGCGCTGTTCACCAAGGCCAAGCCGGTAATCTTCGCCTATCACGGCTATCCCTATCTCATTCACCGTCTGACCTACCGGCGCGCCAACCACGACAACATGCATGTGCACGGCTTTCGCGAGGAAGGCACGACGACGACGCCGTTCGATATGGTGGTGCTCAACCAGCTCGACCGCTATCATCTGGCGCTCGCCGCGATCGCGCGTGTGCCGGGGCTGGCCGAGCGGGCGAAGGATCTTGCCGCGGCGTTGCATGGGAAATTGGCTGAGCACACGGCCTATGTCCGCGAGCATGGCGAGGACATGCCCGAGATCCAGAAATGGTCTTGGCCGCAGGACGGCGCGACGAGGGCCGGCGATTGATGCGACGATCGATCCTTGCGTTGAATGCCGGCTCGTCCAGCATCAAGTTCGGACTTTACGACCTTGCAGCGTCCGCCGAGCCGGATCTTGCCTCGCGCGGTTCGCTGGATCTGGGCGATGCGCCAAGGCTGATCGCGAAAGCCGCCGATGGGGAGCTTCAGTGCGATCGGCCACTTGCCGCGGACGCATCACGCGACATGGGCATCGGCCAGATGCTGCAGTGGATCGAGAACGAACTTGGCGGAAGGAAGTTGATCGCCGCCGGCCATCGCATCGTCCATGGCGGACGCGAGTTCGTCGAACCTGTCCGCCTGACGCCGACAGTTATCGAGGCTCTCGACAGGCTGACCCCGCTTGCGCCATTGCACCAGCCACGCAGCCTCGCACCAATCCGGGCGCTTGCCGCGCTGCGGCCCGACCTGCCGCAGGTCGGATGCTTCGACACGGCCTTCCATCGGACCATCGAGCCTCTGGTCAGCCGTTTTGCGCTGCCGCGCCGCTATGAGGCAGACGGCATCCACCGCTACGGCTTTCACGGGCTTTCCTACGAATATGTTGCCGGCCGGCTCAAGCAGATATCGCCCGATCTGGCGGCGAAAAGAACCATCGTCGCCCATCTCGGCAACGGGGCGAGCCTGTGCGCCATGCGCGACGGGCGCAGCGTCGATACGACGATGGGCTTTTCGGCGCTTGATGGCCTGGTCATGGGCACACGCTGCGGCGCCATCGATCCGGGCGTGCTTTTGTACCTGCTGCTGGAAAGAGGCGTTTCGGGAGAGACGCTGCAAGACATGCTCTACGAGGAATCCGGGCTGCTCGGCGTGTCTGGTATTTCTGGCGACATGCGCACGCTGGAGGCCAGCGACGACCGCCGGGCTCGCGAAGCGGTGGAGCTTTTCGCCTTCCGCGCCGCCAGGGAAGTTGCCGCCCTCGCCAACACGCTGGGTGGCCTCGAATGCCTGGTGTTCACCGCCGGCATCGGCGAGCACTCGGCCACGGCCCGTAAAGCGATTTGCGACAGGCTTGACTGGCTCGGCGTGGCGATCGACGAGGCCGCCAACAGCTCTCATGCCGCGCTGATGAGCCAGGCGGACAGCAAGGTGGAAGTCCGCATCGTCGCGACCGACGAAGAAGGGGTCATCGCCCGCCAAACGCGCAAGGTGATGGAGGGGGCCGGCTGAGGCGGATGGCCTCGAATGGCGGCGCTTGCTCGACCGGCTACGTCGCGAGGGCGGCCGATCTGCTGAACACGATGGTCACCCGCGTTCCTTTGCCGGGGGCAGAATCCACCTCGAACCGGGCTTTGGCATTTTCGGTCAGCGATTGAGCGACCAGTGCTCCGAGCTTGCCGGGTTTCGGCCAGGTCTCGCCTTCGCTCGGTTTTTTCGGCTTCGGCGGACATTCCAAGCTTTCGATGTTTTGGGTGGGACCATGATCAATATCAGGTCGCTCGCCAACTGCGAAGTCCGCTCATTGCCACCACGCGGCCAGGCATGGCGGAGAGCCGAGATCGTGGTTGAGAAGCGGCTGAAGGCTCAGCTCGAATGGCTCTGCTCGACCAGATGGTATTTGTACCGGTCGCGAATACGCTCGTTGAAGAACCGGCCCTTTGACGAGGCTTTGCGGAATGCCGCGTGGACCTGCGGCGGCACGTCTTCGTAATCATAGCGGTTTCCGCTCGGGACGAACCATACGGAGAGTACCCTCGTCGCCGGCTGGTAATCGATGCTTCTGATCGCAGTTGAAGGCATTCTCAACAGGTCCAATCCACGCCGTCGTGTGAATAACCCTGCACTGAGAGCGAGGTTCCTTGCTGCCGAAGCCAGCCTTGCCGCTACGGGCCGGCTTCACCAAATACGGTTGATGCCATCGCCCAAGACATCGGCTGCAGCCCGCCAGGGCGATCTCTTTGCCGCCACCGACGATCTGCCGGAAGGATTCCGCTACCGGCCCGAACTGATCACGCCGGACGAAGAAGCAGCGTTGGCGAGCCAGCTCGCAAGCCTGCCTTTTCAGGCCTTCGACTTTCACGGCCATCTGGCAAACCGGCGGGTGGTCGGCTTCGGGCTGCGTTATGATTACGACCGGCGCGAAGTCGTCGAGGCACCGCCGATACCCGGCTTTCTGCTGCCGCTCAGGGAAAAGGTTGCAGCCTTCGCCCGCCTGCCCGCCGAGACCTTCGTGCAGGTGCTGATCAACGAGTACCGGCCGGGCGCCGGTATCGGCTGGCACCGCGACAAGCCTCATTTCGAGGCCGTCGCCGGTGTTTCCCTGCTGGCCGCCTGCAGCTTTCGCCTGCGCCGGAAAAACGTCACCCGATGGGACCGCAAGACGGTCACCGTCGAGCCAAGATCGGCCTATCTGATGACGGGTGCTGCGCGCAACGAATGGGAGCACAGCATTCCGCCGGTTGCGGAGCACCGCTATTCGATCACGTTGCGCACGCTGCGGCCGCAACGCGCTTAAAGCAGAGCGGTGAGGAAGCCCGAGCACTGCCCTAAGAACTGGGCTGAAACAAATTCATCCGTCGCCATGCCGGCCGGCAAAGTCCGCCAACATGGCGCGCTGGCCTTTCAGGATCTTGAGGTTGGCTTCAGGCAGGGAGAACCAGCCCGCTTTGTCGACTTCGGCAAATTCCTTCATCGAGCCGGACCTTGGCGGCCATTCCATGACGAAGGTGTTGCTGCTGATGGCGTCGCTGTCGAAATCCGCCTCGACGCACCATGCGATGACGAGCTTGCCGCCCGGCTGCCTGTAGCTGCCAAGGTGTTCGAAAACGCCATCGATGGCGACGCCTAGCTCCTCTTCGGCCTCGCGTTTTGCCGCCGCCAGCTCGTCCTCGTTCTCGTCGACCAAGCCCTTCGGGATCGACCATGCGCCGTCGTCCTTCGTCGCCCAGAATGGGCCGCCCGGATGCACCAGCAAGATCTGGAGATGTCCTTCCCTTCGGCGAAAGATGAGCAATCCTGCGCTGCGTTGGGCCATTCCGCTATTTCCCCTGACGAAAATGAAACGAACGTCCGGGCCGGCATGTGGAACAGCCTGCCATGGCGGAACGATTTCCGCGCGCAGCCGTTCCGTCCGTTCGACAAATGAGTGATCGACATGGCGACGCCGCGAGCTGCCGGGAAGGGCTTTATGAAAGTCGGATCGGTTTCCTGTGGCGTCAAGATCATCGGTGCCGTCAGCGAGGCCGAGAAAGTGCATTTCAGGATCCTGAACCGCAAGGACGGTCTCCCGGTCAAGAGCGCCTATCTAGACGAGGAGACCGGCGACACGGTCGCGGCGGCGGAGCAGGTAAAAGGCTATGAGGTCGAAAAGGGTGAGTTCATCCATATAGAGCCGGACGAAATCAAGAAACTGAAGATGGTATCGCAGCATACGCTCGAGATCGGCGAGTTCGTGCCTGCCGCCGAAATCGACGCACGCTACCTCGAAAAACCCTACTATCTCGTTCCGGCCGATGCGCCCTCCACGGAGGCTTTCGCGGTGATCCGGGACGCCATGGCCAGGAAAAAGGTAGCAGCCCGCTCCTGCGTCGTGCTGTACCAGCGAGGCCGAGAGGTGCTGATCCAGCCGCTGGGCAAGGGCATGCTGATGACGGAATTACGCAACCACAATGAAGTGGTCGCGGCGGACGCGGTGTTCGAAGGGCTGAAGGCTCGCAAGGTCGATCCCGAGATGCTGGAAATCGCGCAATTGCTGATCGACAAGAAGCCCGCCAAATTCGACCCGTCGAAGTTCGACGATACTTATGAACAGGCGCTGGTTGCAATGATCGAGGCCAAGCGCAAGGGCAAGAAACCGCCCAAGCCGGCACCTGAGCCCAAGACGAACGTCATCAATCTCGCCGATGTTCTGCGCAAAAGCCTGGCGCAGGAAGGCGGCAAGGCTCCCAGCAAAAAGCCGAGAACGGCCCCGAAACGCAAATCAGCCTGAATGTCCGAAAGCGGATCGAACGGAACCGAAAACGCTCGCGCGCATTTAGATGACGTAGCAATCCGTCGGCAAGCCAAGCGGAGCGGGGGACTGGTGGACGTCGTTGAACTAAGGACTGGCGGGATCCCGCAAGTTTCCTCCGCCGATCTGATGCAGGCGTTGCCTGTGGCCGTCTACACCACCGACAAACAAGGCTACATTACCTTCTTCAACGAAGCCGCTGCCGATCTCTGGGGATATCGTCCGGTTATCGGCCAGGATCGCTGGTGCGGGTCATGGAAGCTTCGCCACCTCGACGGGCGACCGATGGCGCATGACGAGTGTCCAATGGCCGTTGCCTTGCTCGAGGAGCGGGACGTTCGTGGGGGCCGAGCCATCGCCGAGCGGCCGGACGGCCAACTCATCCCGTTCAGTGCGCATCCGGTCCTGCTTCGCAATGAAGCCGGCGAGGTTGTCGGTGCCATCAACACCCTGCTCGACCTGCGCATGCAGACGCTGGCCGACGACGCCGGCATAAGGCTCGCCGCCATCGTCGAATCCTCGATGGACGCCATCGTGTCCAAAGACCTGAACGGCATTATCACCAGCTGGAACGACGCGGCACAACGCCTGTTCGGCTATACGCCCGCCGAGGCGATCGGGCGCCCGGTGACGATCCTCATCCCGCCCGACCACCTGGATGAGGAAGCCATGATCATCAGCCGCATTCGCGCCGGCGAACGGATTCCTTCATACGAGACTATCCGGCAGCGCAAGGACGGCACCCTGGTTCCGGTTTCGCTCACCATCTCGCCGATACGCGACGGCATCGGGCGTATCATCGGCGCCTCCAAGATCGCGCGCGACATCAGCCCCCACAAGGAAAGCGAACGGCGCATCCGCACACTCATGCGCGAAGTCAACCATCGCGTTAAAAACCAGTATTCGGTGATCGTCTCGATGATCCGCGAGACCAGCAAGCTGGCCGGTACGCCAGAGGCCTTCCTTTCACGGGTCCGGGAACGCATCATGGCGCTTTCGGAATCGCACGACCTCCTGGTCGATGCGGAATGGCGTGGCGCGACCATCGGCGAATTGATCCATGCCCAGACCAAGGCCTTCGCGACACAGGCCCGGCTGTCGATGAGCGGGCCGATGATCATGCTGCAGCCGAACGCCGTGCAATATCTCGGCATTGCCTTTCACGAGTTGGCCACCAATTCGGTAAAGCACGGAGCGCTGTCGCACCATGACGGACGGGTCGAGGTCGAATGGACCGTGACCCCAGCCGCCGATGGCAGCGATGGCTTCCGCCTTGTCTGGCGGGAGCTGGACGGACCATTGGTCGATGAAAACACGCGACGCGGTTTCGGAACGGTTGTGCTCAAACGCGTCACGCCGCAGGCGCTCAGCGGCACCGGCCGCCTGGAATTCGCCAGGCACGGCATCAGCTGGACGCTGGAATCGCCGCTGCGCTTCGTTCAGATGTCGATGGCTGGCATCGCGGCTGATTGAAGGCCGCTGCCTCGGCCGCGGCTTGGCGGCCGTGTGTTAGCGCAATCCCTGTGGTAGCAATCAGGAGGAGCAGCGATGAGTTGGCTGGGCACCTGGCGGAATCAGTACGGGTCGGTGGTCGAACTGACCAGCGAAGAGGGCGGACGGATCAGCGGAACCTTCCGGACGGCGCTGGAGGACAGCGCCTTTTTCGGGATGACGGTGCCGCTGTTCGGAGCCTGCCGTGGAGACGTCATCGGCTTCACTTGCGCGGCCGAAGGGCGGGTCGGAGCCGCAGCGGTGAGCTATACCGGCATTCTCAGGGATGGGAAGCTGGAGATGCTGTGGCACACCGTTGCGGAAGCCGCTTTGTCGGCGGAAAAGGAAGGTGCCCCGGCCCGAGCCAGGAAACTGCCCGCCTGGCGCGCCTTTGGAACCAGCCTCGACAGTTTTGAACGCGTCTCCTGACGTGTCGGGCCCGCCGCCGCGGCATTCAGCTCGCAAGTGAGGCAGCAGGGTTCCCGCGGTGCATCGGAACTCGCGCTGACGATGGCGCGTTAGCCAGGACATGCGCTGTTCGTTACGGGGTCGACCCAATGAGCGTGCTTTATCGCGCAGCGAAAATCGCCGAACAGGCCCATGCCGGACAGTCTGACAAGACAGGGCGGCCCTATATCGAACATTGCCGTCGGGTTGTCGATGCCGTCGAAACGCTCGACCAGAAAGCCATCGCCTATCTTCACGACGTCGTCGAAAAAGGCGACGGCTGGAACCGCGACCGGCTTGAGGCGGCCGGGTTTGGACCGTCCATCGTATCGGCCGTCGATGCCATGACGCGGCGGCCGAATGAGGGCGATGCCGCGTTCGTTCGCAGGGCTGCGGCCAACCCGCTGGCATTGCCGGTCAAGCGCGCGGATCTCGCCGACAATCTATGGCAGGCACGGCAGATCGGTGCCTCGACAGCGAAATACGAAGACGGCCTGCGCATTCTCAGGGAAGAGTTCGCGAGCTGACGGACAGCTGGCGGCTGTCGCCGATGTGGGTCTACTCGGTGACGTGCGGCGTGTGCCGCTTGTCTTCCGCGGGATCGGCGTCGATCCGCGCCCTGCCGGGATCGAACGCACCATGGCGGGCGATCGCCAATGCCGGGGTGTCGGGCGTCTCGTAGGCCCACATGAAGTCTTCTGCCGACGAACCGACCGCATGAACACGCCAATAGCTTGCCGTGCCCTTCAGCGGGCCGTGGCTCGTCGTGTTCGTCTTCTCCAAGAGGTCGAAATAGATGTCCTCGAAGGGTATGTAGAAAACAGGATCATGGCCGTCTTCATAGAGCACCTTTGCCCGCTCGCTCGACGCAATAATGGCATCGGAGAACCGGACGGTCACGGTTCCATCAAACGGGACAATCCTGAGCGGGCCTGGGCGGGGGGCGGAATCTGCGGCTAAGGGCTGCATTCGACTTCTCCGTTGACTGCGCTGCCTTCCCGAAACGTACTATCGCCGGTCAGGGTTCCAGTTCTACGCTTCTCCTCTTCCGAAACTGTCGAGGAACCCGACAAGGTGATCGGCAACGCGCTCGGGTGCTTCGCGCGTCGGAAAGTGGCCGATGCCAGCCAGAAGCTGGCGCTCGTAATGGGCCGTGAAGTATAGTTCCTTGCCTTCGGACGATTGTGGCAGCACAACGCGGTCGGCATCGCCGTGGATCGTCAGAGTAGGCGCGGGAATGGACTTGGCGGAAATCTGGCGCCGGGCAAGATCGGCGTAGCGCGGATCGGGATCGGCTTCGCCCCAGCGAACCCTGTAGGAGTGCAACGTCACGTCGGCCCAATCGGGATTTTCGAAGGAAGCGGCAACGCTGTCAAAAAGCTCTTCCTCGAACCAGCCGGGCGGGCTCCAGCTTTCCCATTGAAAATGCGCGAACGCCTTGCCTTGCTGGCGAACGATCTCGGCGCCGCGATCCGTTGCCATGAACCATTGGTACCAGAATGCCCTGACCTGGTCCAACGGCGGCGTTGCGAATTCGCCCGGCTGCCAGCCAAGCGACAATGCCGAGCAGCACCGTATCCGTTCGGGAAATACCGAGGCGAGCAGGTAAGCGATCCGCGCGCCCCAATCGTGGCCTACGACCGCAAAACGGCCGAGGCCAAATGCGTCGGCGAAATCGATCACGTCCTGAGCCATGGCGGCAATTTCACCGGATCGCATGGTCTCGTCCGACAGGAAGGTGGTTTTGCCGAACCCACGCAGCCACGGCGCAAAGGTGCGGAAGCCGGCACGATGCAGGACAGGCGCAATGCGCGTGAAGGTGGTTGCGTCGTCCGGCCAGCCGTGGAGAAGCAGAACGGGCGCGCCGGCTCCAGGGCCACCGGCGATGTACGCGATGCGCAGCAACGGCGTGGTGCAGAAGGTGGGTGTTTCCATGATCCGGCCATCCCGTTTCGATCACGCCGCATGGCGTCAGATCGTTTTCGGCGCAAGTTTGCTGAACCGCGCGCGGCTGCGATTGTTCCATGACAGAGGCGGACTTCCAATGAAACCTCACCGCTGCTCGCGGTGGAAGAAGACCGACGGGAACGGTTTTCCAAGGTCGTCGTTGTTTCAGACCTCCGCACGCGCCATAATCGCAATGGCCGCCACTCGCCGACTCAACAGCAAATGGACCACATGCTGGATCGATCGCCTACCCTCCCAAGGTCGCTTGGCGCTGCGCTGCGAAGGGAAGTGCCGCGGTTTGCGGCACCCGGCAATGAAATTTCATGCACTACGGTCGCATCCTACAATGTGCATAAATGCGTCGGCACCGACGGCAGGTTCGATCCGGAGCGGGTCGCGGCCGTGGTCAAGGAACTCGACGCCGACATCATCGCTTTGCAGGAGGCCGACGAAAGAACCGGAAGCAGGCAGGGATTGCTGGATCTCGCAGCACTCGAGCGCGACAGCGATCTCGTCCCCACACACATCCCGGAAAACCGCCGCAGCCATGGCTGGCATGGAAATCTGATCCTGGCACGCCGCGGCGTGGTCGAAAGCGTGAACCAGATCCGGCTGCCCGGCCTCGAGCCGCGCGGCGCGGTGATTGCGGACCTGGAGCTGAAGGGCGTCTCGCTCAGGATCATAGCCGCGCATTTCGGCTTGCTGCGGCGCTCGCGCTCGCAGCAAGCCAACGCACTTGTCGAAGCCACGCACCCGGTTCTGCGGCCAACAATCCTGCTTGGCGACCTCAACGAATGGCGCGTCCGCAACAGGTCTTCGCTGCTGGCCCTGCTGCCGCATTTCGGTCCGATCGATGCGGTTCTGCCGAGCTTTCCGTCGCGCTTTCCGCTGTTTGCGCTCGACCGCATCCTGGCCAGGCCGCCGCACCTGATTTCCAGCATCGAGGTGCACAAGACGCCGCTGGCGCAGCGCGCCTCCGACCATCTGCCCATCAAGGCCCGACTGAACCTTGACGCGATAAGGCAGCCGCGACTGCAACCAGAATGAACCTGAAGGGTTGTTAGTCAGATTTCAGACGGTTTGCTTCGCTGATGTTTGTCGGTGCACTTTATGGATACAGCCATTTCGCGGTTTGCCCGGGACAAGATCGCTGCCGGCAATAGCGGGCTGGTGCTGATCGCCGACAATTATGACGCGTTTGCCGCACGAATCCTTGCCGCGCGCAGTGCCACCAGCAGCCTCGACCTGATGTACTATCTCTGGCACGACGACCATAGCGGCCGGCTGCTGATGCAGGAGGTCGTCAAGGCGGCGGAGCGCGGTGTCCGCGTCCGCATGCTGCTGGACGATATCAATCCGCGCAACAGCGACGCCGCTTACCTGGCGCTCAACAGCTACAAGAACATCGAGCTGAGGCTGTTCAACCCCAGCGGCATGAGGAACGGCAGCATCTTTCGCTCGCTGGAGATGGTCGCCCGGCTGTTTGCGATGACCCGCCGCATGCACAACAAGGCCTGGATCGCCGACGGGAGCCTGGCCATCGTCGGAGGAAGAAATATCGGCGATGCCTATTTCGACGCCGCGGAGACAAATTTCCGTGATCTCGACCTGTTGCTTCTCGGTCCTGCCGTAGGGCAGACGATGCAGATCTTCGAGGCGTTCTGGAATTGCGAGGCGGCAAAGCCGATCCAGCTGCTCAACCCGGCTGCGGTGGGCTCGCGCGCCGATTTCCTCGACAATCTCGATGCGACCGCGGACGGCCAGCTTTTGAACAGCCTCAGTGCCTGGCGCACGATCACGGAGTTCATTGCAGCGCACAGCGACGTCTGCTGGACGAAAGGCGTTCGCGTCATTTCCGATCCGCCGGAAAAGGTGCGCGGCAAGCGGCGCAGGAACTGGCTGACCAAAGAGCTGCTTCCCGCTATCGCGGCGACCAGGCAGCGCCTCGAAATCGTCTCGCCCTATTTCATCCCCGGCCGCACCGGGTTGGCCATCCTGTCGAAGCTGGTGGATCGTGGCGCCGAGGTTGCAATCCTCACCAACTCGCTCGCCGCGACGGACGTCGCCGCCGTGCACGGCGCCTATGCCAGATACCGCCGCAAGCTGCTTAAAAAAGGTATCCAGCTTTTCGAATTGCAACCCTTCAACCGCCAGGCCAACATCTCCGTTTTCGGCTCAAAGGGAGCCAGCCTCCATACCAAAGCCTTTACGGTCGACGACACGCTGGGGTTTGTCGGTTCCTTCAATTTCGATCCGCGTTCGGTGTCGTTGAATGCGGAAATGGGCGTGCTTTTCCACGATGCCAATCTGGTGATGGAGTTGCGCCGGCTGTTCGAGCACGAAAAGTCGCCGCAGACGAGCTATCAACTGGTCCTGGACAAAGGGGCCTTGCGGTGGCTCGGCATGGCGGATGGCGAGATGCGTCAATATTCGCGTGAACCGGAGGCCAGTCTCTATCGGCGCATCGTTGCAGCGCTGGTTGGCTGCCTGCCGATCGAATCGCAATTGTAGAAGCGACGGATTTGTCGGAACGGAACTCTTTGTCGGAACGGAAATGCGGGACCACGAGTTGTAACCGTTGTCCGGAGCATGCCGATGAAGACCACGATATACAGTTTTCTTGCCGAGCTCTTGCCGTTCTGGATGGCGCATAAACGCAAAATGCGCGCCGACCGCGCCGCTGAGCGGCCGACACGACCGGCTGCTGCCGATGACGATGGTCGGCCGACAAGCGATCCGAATCGAGCAACACCGGCGCGTCGGCGCAACACGTCTTAGGGCGGGATGCTTTCAAATTAGATCCCGCTCCAACTGTCTGGTTAGACGCAATTCCGCGACGCCAAGTGATTCCATTTGGCTGCAGAAGCTCCAGTTCCTAAGCGATCACGCTATCGTCAAGTATCGCTACCCGAAATCCGGCGTTGCCAAGCATCCATTTTGCAGCACGTACGTTAATGTGCACTACAGGGTTGCCGCTATAGGTGCGCGCCATGAGTGACAGTGCGATAGAATTCTTGCAGGACTGGATCCACGAAAACGTTCATGTGCCGCCGCCTCCGATCAAGCTTGAAAGGGAGGCGGAAATCCTCGCCAGGGAATGCAAGGAAGAGGCGGCCGACGCCGGCGTACCCATCGAAGACATCGAGGAAGAGGTTGGCGACCTCAAGGATCTGCTCGTCGCCAAGCTCGAAGACGCAGCCGAGGACGAGGCCCGGCAACTCAATGGCCACGGCCAAAAGATTTCTACACTGGCGGCCGGGCAAAAGCGGGCCGTATGAGGCCGGTCCGAGCGCAGGCAAGGCATCACGAGGTGCGCCGCTTCGGTCTATTGTCCGATCAGCGTCAGCCCGAACAGGATCATCAGCCAAAACCCGGCAGCAGCGACCGCAAGACGCGGCAGGACGCCGTCGCTGGCCAGATGCATGAGCAGGATGGCGATGCCGGCGGTCTTGGCCGCGGCGATCACCAGATTGAGTGCCGAATTGAAGCCGCCGAGCGCGAGGAAGGACGAGCCGACGGTCAGAGCCAGCAAGGCTAAAAGCCCGATATAAGCAAGCGTGAGTTTGCGGAGCTCGCTCATCTGTTGATCAGATAGAGGACGGGGAACAGGAAGACCCAGACGATATCGACGAAATGCCAATAGAGGCCGATTGCCTGCACGCGCCGGAACCGGCTGGCCTCGATCGTGCGTGGCCACAGCGCGAGGATGCCGCCGATGACGATTACGCCGCAAATCAGATGCAAGGCGTGCAGTGACGTCATCGCGAAATAGAGGCCGAAGAAGAATTCGGCATGAACAGGATCCGGGCCCTTATAGATGAAAGGTGCGCCGAGCACCGGCGCCAGCCCTTCGCTGAATTCCCTGGCGTACTCCGTCGCCTTGATCGCCAGGAAGACGACGCCGAGCAGCGCCGTCGCAGCCAATGCCCAGCCAGCGGCGCGCCATCGCCGTGCGGCCGTGTACATATGGGCGAGCGCCATAGCGAAACTGCTGGTGATCAGGACGACGGTGTTGGCGGTGCCCAATGGCAGCGACAGATGCTTCGCCGCGCCGGCGAAGGCGTCGCCATAACTCAACCGGGCAAACATGAAGACGAGCAGGATGGCGCCGAACAGCATCACCTCGGAGCCGATGAACACCCACATGGCAAAGCTGTCGGCTGCCGTTTCGCGAGCCGGCCGGTCGAAGGCGATGCTTGTCGTTGGTGACTTCAAACCAGATCCTCCACCGGGTCCGACCGTTTCTCGGTCAGGCCTTTCATCGGATAGTCGTAGGCTGGTCTGGTGACGGCCGGCGTGCGATCGAAATTATGCGCCGGCGGCGGCGAGCTTGTTTGCCATTCCAACCCGGTGGCTCGCCACGGATTGTCCGGGGCTCGCGCGCCTCGAAACAGCGACCACGCCAAATAGAGGAGCGGCATCAGATAGCCGATCGCCAGCACCACGGCGCCAGCCGACGACAGGATGTGCCAGAAAGCGAATTCCGGCGGATAGGTATGGTAGCGCCGCGGCATGCCCAGAAAGCCGAGCACATATTGCGGAAAAAAGGTCAGGTTGAAGCCGATGAAGGTGACCGCCGCGGCTATACGCCCCCAAACCTCCGAATACATTCGGCCGGTGAGTTTCGGCCACCAGAAATGCAGCCCTGCCATGTAGGCGGTCACCATGCCGCCGACCATGATGTAGTGGAAATGGGCGACGACGAAATAGGTGTCGTGAACGTGGACGTCGATGGCGAGCGCGGCAAGGAAAAGGCCGGCCAGCCCGCCGAAGGTGAACAATGCCAGGAAGAACAGCGCATAAAGCATCGGCGTCTCGAAGCTGATTTCGCCCTTGCGCAGCGTCAGGCTCCAGTTGAAGACCTTTATCGCCGATGGGATCGCGACGCAGAAGGACAGGAACGAAAACACCACGCCGGCATAGGCCGACTGCCCGCTGACGAACATGTGGTGGCCCCAGACGAGAAAGCCGAAGACGGCGATCGCCATCGAAGCCAGGGCGACGGCCTTGTAGCCGAACAGCGGCCGGCGGCTAAAGCAAGGCAGCACTTCCGAGACCACTCCCATACCTGGCAGGATCATGATGTAGACGGCGGGGTGCGAGTAGAACCAGAACAGATGCTGGAACAGCAGCGGATCGCCGCCGAGGGCGGGATTGAAGATGCCGATGCCGAAGACGCGCTCCAGCACGATGAGGATCAGCGATGCTGCAAGCACCGGCGTCGCCAGCACCATTACCAGGCTGGTGGCGTACAGGGTCCAGACGAAGATCGGCAGCCGGAACCAGGTGAGGCCAGGCGCTCGCAAGGTGTGGACGGTGACGATGAAATTGATGCCGGTCATGATCGTCGAAAAGCCGACGATGAAAACGCCGAATGCCGCGGTCGAGACAAACCCGTTGGCATAGAGCGTCGACAGCGGCGTGTAGAAGGTCCAGCCGGTGTCGACGCCGCCCAAAACCACCGAGGCGAGCGCGAACAGGCTGCCGAACATGAAGACGTACCAGCTTGCCAGGTTGAGCCGGGGAAAGGCGAGGTCGCGCGCGCCGATCATCAGCGGCAGCAGGAAATTGCCGAGCGTTGCCGGGATCGACGGCACCAGGAAGAACCACACCATGATGATGCCGTGCAGCGAAAACAGCCGGTTGTAGACATCGTCGGAGACCAGGTCGCCGGCCGGCGTCGCAAGCTCGATGCGCATCAGCACGGCAAAGGTTCCGCCGAGGAAGAAGAAGGCCGTCAGCGAGACGAAATAGAGCCACGCCACCCGTTTGTGGTCGGTTGTCAGCAGCCAGGAGCGCGGCCCGGCACCTTCTGCGAGATAGCTTGCCGACGCCAAATCGCTGCTCATTGCGGCGCCTCGTTTTTTGCCGCCGGGAACGAGGGAGATTGGAGCGATAGGGATTTGAGAAAGGCCATCAGCATCTGCAGTTCGGCTTCGTCAACGAGACCGTCGAAGCTCGGCATCACCGGCTGGTAGCCGGCGGCGATTTCCTTGTTCGGGACAAGGATCGAATCGCGCAGATAGCGTTCGTCGGCGATGACCGTCTGCCGGTTGGCCAACGCCACCGGCTGGCCGAAAACCCCATCGAGGCCGGGCGCCCGCACCTTGCTGGAATTGCCGTGACAGCCGGAGCAGCCGAGCGCGCGGAACAGTTTCCCGCCGCTCGTGGCAAGGCTTTCGCCTTCACCTTGACTGCCGAGCCATGATGCATATTGCTCCGGCGCCAGCACCGTCACCCAGCCGCCCATCTCGGAATGCTGCGTGCCGCAATATTCGGCGCAGAACAGGTGATAACGCCCCGGCTGCGTGGCGATGAACCAGACATTGGCCGTGCGTCCGGGAACGGCATCCTGCTTGACCCGAAAGGCTGGCACGTAGAAGGAGTGGATGACGTCCTGTGATGCCAGCGACACCACCACCGCCTTGCCGACCGGCACGTGCAGCTCGTTGATCTCGCGCTGGCCGCCGGGATGGCGGAATTCCCACATCCATTGCTTGCCGAGGCCGGCGATCTCGACGGCGTCCGGTGGCGGACGGTCGCGCCGGACAAAAAGGACTGCGCCCCAGCCGAAGAAGATGAAGGCCATCACCAGGCTGGCAATGGTCCACGTCATCTCCAGCGGCAGGCTGCGGGCACGCGCGCCGGTACGGTCGGCTGCGGAGCCGATACGATATTTGACGGCGTAGCCGACAACGAGAACGGTCAGGAACAGGCCGAGCGCGACTGCGAAAGCCAGCAATGTGTAGAACAAGGCATCGACGCTGCCCGCGATGGACGAGGCTTCCTGCGGGAAAAACCGGATGCCGAAGCTCACGCCCGCCTCCCGCGCGCCAGCAGTATGGCCGTCGCCAACCCCACCACCATCACGATGCTGGCGAGCTTCAACGCAGCCCAGATCGCCGGCGTATATCGCCCCTTGGACGCATCGAAGCCGGCGCAGAGCAGGAAGACATGATCGGCGATCGAGCCGAGCCTGCCGGAAGATGCCTCGACAAGGGCAAGCTCAAGATCGCGCGGCGTGAAGCTCAGCGCCGGCAGCACCTGCGCTATCCGGCCTTTTGGCGTCAGCGCGATGACCGCGATCGGATGGGCGAATTGGTCGATCCGGGCGCGGGTGTCGAAACTGATGCCGGCTTCCGCGGCAAGGGCGCCGCCGGCGCCGTCGGCACTGGTCAGGAACCGCCACGCCGACAGGTTCCTCGCGTCGGCCGCCGCGGCGACCGTGGCTTGCGCATCGCCCGCATCTTCGGGCGTGTCGGCGGCATCGATCGAGACGAACAAAGCGCGATAGGTGTCGGGGTCGAGCGAGGTCTTTTTCAAATCCGAGGCGACCGCCTGTTGGGTCACACCACAAAGGTTCGGGCATTTGTCGTAGCCGAAAATCAGCAGCGCCGGCCGGCCGGCAAGCATTTGGCCGATCGTGCGCTGCTCGCCGGACGCATCGCGAAACACCCGGTCGAGGCTGAGCTGCGCGCCGATCTCGGGATCGAAGGCCGGGCGTGCGAAGGCCATGGCCGGCAGTGCCGCGAGAAGGGAAAAAGCGGTTAGCCAGGCCTTCACGGCCGGCCTCCCTGGCCTGGCGCGGTCCGGCAGCGAGCGGCCTGCGGCGCGCGTGGTATCTCGGCCTCGACCAATCGGCAGTCGGCGCCGGCGGCCGGCGCCGGCTGCCCCCAGTTCGGCAAACCATGGCTGACGATCGCCCACATGGCGTCCTCGATCGGAATGCGGGCAATGCCGGCGGTGCGGTCGACCCAGCCGACCTTGTTCAGCTCCTGCTCCTCCGCCTTGCGGAAGGCAGCGAGGTCGTCTTCTGGAAAGCGCTGCAAGGCTGGACTGGCCCGGTTGCCGACCGATGATGGCCCCGGCAGCGGCCTTAACGGCCTGGTGTCGAAGACGAGCCCGAGGACGATGACTGTCGCGGCCAGGAGCAGCAGCAGGCCGGCCGCGAAGGCAAGCAGCGCGCCCGGCCAGACGTCGCGCGTTTCGGGATGGCGGGCTGCCCTAGCCATGGACTGGCCTCCGGCACCAGAGGGCGATCCGGTCCGGCCGGCCAAGCACGAAAAGCAGCAGCGCAAGCCAGAGGCCGCCAGCTCCTGCCAGCGCGGCAAGATCGTACCAGAATGCGATCACATTGCCGTCCGCCAACGGCGGTCTGATCCGCCAAAGGACATCGACGTAGTGGCCGGCCAGCACGATGCCGCAGATCGACAGCAGGCCGGCATGGCTGCGCTTCAGATCCCGGCTGAGCAGCCCGGCAAAGGGGATCGCGAATTGCAGCGCAATCAGCAGCCAGAGCAGATACTGCCAGCCATTGCTGCTGCGGATGAGGTACCAACGGATCTCGTTCGGCAGGTCGCCGCCCCAGGTCACCAGCCATTGCATGAACGACAGGTAGGTCCACAGCAGCACGAAGCCGAACAACATATTGGCCAAATCCTCGCTGAGCGCGACATCCTCCTCGCCGCCCGCCATGACCTCGATCGAGCGGTTAACACACAGTACCGTCATTGCCAGAGCGTAAGCGCCGACGACTTCGGCCGACGCTTCCAGCAACGCATAGATGGTCGAGGAGAACTCCGGCTCGAGCGAGAGCATCCAGTCGATGGCAAAAATCGTCACAGCCAGCCCATGCGCAATCAATCCAGCGGCATAGGCCTTGCCGCGGCCGGCGCTGCCACGGCCGCTATCGGTCGTTGTCCAGTCAAGCACGCGCCACGCCAGCACCAGCCAGATCGCGCCGCAGGCGGCAAAGCGCAGCAAAAAGAACGGAACGTTCAGATAGAAGAATTTCTGGCGCACCATCTCGGGCAATGCAGCCGGGTCGGCACTCGCCCAGGGAAAGACCAGGTCAAGCCTGACCAGAACCGGCAGCAGCAGAAACAAAGCCAGCGGCAGCGTCGCGACGAGAGCGCGCAGCGGCTGGCGGATTGCTTCGCCCCAGCGGCCGCCGGTCAGCCCATGCACCATCAGGATGGTCAGCCCGCCGAGCGGTAGGCCGAGCAGGAAGAGCGCCGCAGGCAGCCAGCCGGCCAACATGGCTCTGAAGTCGAAGGCCAATCCCGTGGCGCAAAGCACAAGTCCTACGGCGGCCACGGCAAGCGCCGGCAAAATCAAACGTTCGGCGGCAAGCTGCATCATCGCCCGCATCATCGATCCGGCTCCGCATTGAGCTCGGCGCGGAGGCTTTCCGGCAGCTCGGCAATTGGTGCATCGCGCGAATATTGCAGGGCGCGGATATAGGCGACGATCGCCCAGCGGTCGGCAGGCGGGACACGCGCCGCGTAGGAATACATGGCGCCATAGCCGTTGCTGATGACGTCGTAGAAATGCCTGTCGCTCGCCTTGCGCAACGCGTCCTGATGATAGGTGGGCGGCGCCGGAAAGCCCCGCTCGACGATCATGCCGTGGCCGTCGCCGGCGCGGCCGTGGCAAGGCGAACAGAAGATGTCGAAGCGCTGCTGGCCTCGCCGCAGCAGCGTCATCGTGACCGGATAGGGAAACGTGTCGGGTACCGGCGAAAGATCGGCATCGCGTGCGACCGTGTCCTCGACCGGCGCCCGCGCCGACATGCCGTCGGCGAACTGGTTGCTGCTTTCGAGCGGATCGTAGCGCGGCTGGTCCTCCATGTCCTGCCGGCAGCCGGCGACCAGCAAGGCTGCCGACAGCAGGATTGTGCGCATGTTCACGCCTCCACCTCCTCGACGGTTTCGGCGCCGAGCCGTGTCAGCTGGCCCTTGGTCACGCCCTTGCGGAACTTCGGATCGGCGGCCTCGACGAGCAGATAGAACTTGCCGCCGCGCGCATAGGTGAAGCTCGTGGCGTTGAAGACCGGGTGATAATATTCGGGCAGGCGATTGGCGGCCAGCATGCCGAAGAATGCGGCCAGCGCAGCGCCAAGTATCGCGGCCTCGAAGGCGATGACGAGAAAGGCCGGCCAGGAATGCAGCGGCCGGCCGCCGACATTGAGCGGAAAATCGATCTCGACCGAATAGAGGATCAGGCCATAGACAAACACCGCGCCGGCGACGGCACCGCCAAGGATGGCCCATGGCAAGCGCGTCTTGCGCATGCCGAGCATGTCGGCCAGCCCATGCACATGGAACGGCGAGAACGCGTCCATGCGCCGGTAGCCGCGCGCCCGCATGGTGCGGACCGCCTCGGTCAGCGCTTCGGGATCGGCGAAAGCCGCAATGACGCCGTAAAGGCTCATCTTGCGCCGCCCCTCTCCCCGGCCAGCTCCTCGACCTCGAAAATGGTGATGGCCGGCAGGACGCGGATGAACAGGAAGACCAATGCGAAGAAGGTGCCGATCGAGCCGAACAGGATGCCGAAGTCGAGCCATCTCAGTGATTGTTCGCCCCAGGACGACGGCAGGTAATCGCGGCTTGGCCCGGTGACGACGATGACGTAGCGCTCGATCCACATGCCGACATTGATGATCAGGGCAATGGCGAACAGCACCGCCATGTTGAGGCGCACCCGCCGGAACCAGAGCAATTGCAAAACAGCGCCGTTGCAGGCGAGCATGGTCCAGAACAGCGGCGCATAGGGTCCGAAGGCGCGCTGCCACATCATCGTGCGCTCATAGGTTTCGCCCGAATACCAAGCGAAGAAAGCCTCGGAGGCATAGCCGTAGATGACGATCATGCCGGCGGCGATCATCAGCTTGGCGGCATTGTCCATGTGCCGCAGCGTGATCAGATCCTGGACCGAAAACGCCCAGCGCAGCGGGATGGCGATGGTAAGCACCATGGCGAAGCCGGACAGCAGCGCGCCGGCAACGAAATAGGGAGGAAAGATAGTCGAATGGAAGCCCGGCGTGATGGCGAAGGTGAAGTCGAGCGAGACGATAGAATGCACCGAGACGACCAGCGGCGTGGCCAGTGCCGCCATCAGGAAATAGACGGTCTGGTAGCGCGCCCAATGAAAGGCCGAACCGCGCCAGCCGAGCGCCAGTATCCCATAGAACAGCTGCGCCGGGCGCGATTTCGCCCGGTCGCGCAGGACGGCGAGATCGGGCAGCAGGCCCATATACCAGAACATCAGCGAAACGCTGGCATAGGTGGCGATCGCCGCGAAATCCCAGACCAGTGGGCTGCGCCATTGCGGCCAATGCATATGCGTGTTGGGCAGCGGCAGCAGCCAGTAGAAGAACCACGGGCGGCCGAGATGCAGGATCGGGAAAAGCCCCGCCATCGCCACGGCAAACAGCGTCATCGCCTCGGCAAAGCGGTTGATCGAGGCGCGCCATGGTTGGCGCAGAAGCAGAAGCACCGCCGAGATCAGCGTGCCGGCGTGGCCGATGCCAATCCACCAGACGAAATTGCCAATCATCGTGCCCCAGACAACCGGAATGTTGACGCCATAGGCGCCAACGCCGACCGAGATCAGATAGGTAATCGAATAGAGAAAGATGAGGACGAAGACGAAGCAGGCGAAAAACGCGGTCCAGAAATAGCGCGGCAGCCTGCCGTCGAGGACGATCGCACTGATACGGCCGCTTATCTCCGGAAGGTCGTGCCGGCCGCGCAGAACGGGCAGTGCGCCCGGTTTTCCAGCAATAGCCTCAGCCATCGGCTTTCCCGCCTGGCGAGAGACGGCCGTTGATATTCCTGATCTTGCCGAGATAGGTGGTGCGGGGTCGCGTGTTGAGGTCCTCGAGCAAGGCGTAGTGTTGCGGCGCTGCTTTTTCCTGCACGACAGCGGCGCCCTTGCTGTTGAGGTCCCCGAAAACGATCGCCTGTGTCGGGCAGGCCTGCTGACAGGCGGTCACCACTTCGCCGTCGGCGATGTGGCGGTTTTCGATCTGAGCCTTGATGCGCTTTTCGGAAATGCGCTGGACGCAGTAGGTGCATTTTTCCATCACACCGCGCGAACGGACGCTGACGTCTGGATTGTGCGCGGCCTGTTCCGGTCCGGCCGCATCCTTGTCGAATTCCTGGAAGTCCAGGAAGTTGAAGCGCCGCACCTTGTAGGGGCAGTTCTGCGAGCAGTAGCGCGTGCCGATGCAGCGGTTGTAGACCTGCGCGTTCAGCCCGTCATGGGTGTGGGTGGTGGCGTTGACCGGACAGACGACCTCGCACGGCGCCTTCTCGCAATGCATGCAAGGCACCGGCTGGAAAAAGACGTCGGGATCGTCGAGCGGGCCGGAGTAGTAGCGGTCGATCCGCAGCCAATGCATCTCATGGCCGAGTGCCGACTCGTCCGGCCCGACGGTGGCGATGTTGTTTTCCGCCTGGCAGGCAGAAACGCAAGCCATGCAGCCGATGCATGCCGACTGGTCGATCGACATGCCCCAGGCTTCCTGGCTGTATTGCCAGTCGGGATAGAGCGATCCGGTTGGCGCGGGCGGGGCGCCGTCGCGCACGAAGTGTGGATTTTTGCGGAAGGCCTCGAGCGAGGCATGGCGAACGATCGCCCTGCCCTCCATCGCCTGATGGTGTTGCGTGGTGATGACCCGCGCACTGCCGTCCCGCGGCGCGACCGTGGCGCCATAGACGATCCAGGGAGCCTCGAGGCTTCGCAGCCTGTACGCGTCGTGGCCGTCGGCGAGTGCTGCCACCGAACCGAGCTTCCGGCCGAAGCCCAGAGCAAGTGTCACGGTCTCGTCGGGATGGCCAGGCATGATCCAGACCGGCGCATCGATGTCCGTGCCGTTCGAGGCGATATTGACGACCCGGGCGTTTTCCACCTGAAGCCGCCCCGCCGTCGCCGGCGACATCAGCGCTGCATTGCCCCAGACGATCTTGCTCAGTGGCCGCGGCAATTCCTGCAGCCAGGACGAGTTGGCATTGCGTCCATCGCGCAGCCAGGGATCGGCGACGAAACGAATTTCGACGCCTTTGGCCGCTTCGACGCGCGGGTTCAGGCCGCGCAAATCCGCCGGCATCGCAACATTGACTGGAGTGCTGGCACTGCCGGATACAAAGCCGTCGCGAAGCGCCTTTCGCCACGCGGGATCGTCCAGTGCTTGCGCCAAAGTCGTTTGTGCCCATGTCCGGCGGACGAGCGGCAGCGCAGAAACAGCTAATTCACCGCCAAGCACGGCCAGGATTTCATGCACCGCCCGCCCCTGGTAAAGCGGCCTGATCAGCGGTTGCACGATCGACGCGGTTCCGTCATGGGCGCGCAGGTCACTCCAGCTCTCGAGGTCATGCGCGGCAGGGATGTGCCAGTGTGCGACGAAGGCGGTTTCGTCGCGGTAGAGTCCCCAGTGGACAAGAAGCTTCAACCGCGAAAACACGTCGCGGACGCCAAGCCCCGCAGGTGCGGTGTGGATAGGATTGGCGCCAAGTATGACAACGGTGTCGATGTCTCGCACGGCGATCGCCTGGCAAAGACGCGCGAGGTCGCCCTGGATGGGCATCGCGTCGGGCGGCTCGATCAGTTCCACGGTGTTGCCAAGCGCACCAAGCCGCGCGTTCATGGCAAGGGCGGCGGTATGGACGAACGGTGTTTGATGGGCGCCCGGCACGATCAGCGCCGCGCGGCCGGCCGCCTTCAGGTCGTCCGCGGCGGCAGCCACCCAGGCCGGGTCCAATGCCAAGGCGCTTGGCGCCGCTTCGCCGCCAAGCACCGCGCTCAGCGCCGCGGCGACGGCTTCGACCTCGCTCGGCCGCACCGGCCGGCGGTGATCGGCGGCAGCGCCGGTGATCGTCGGCGTCGATTCCACCGCATAGACCCGGCTCATCGTATCGTCTGCCCGGCGCACGCGACGCCGCGCGGCAAAGTCACGGGCGTAAGCGAGACGGCCGGGGCCCTCGCCCAGGAAATCCGCGTCGAGACTGACAATCGCGTCGGCCCGATCGAACCGGTAGACCGGTGCAAGCGCCCTGCCGAAAAGGGTCTGCGTGGCTTGGGCGCCGGACGGCGTTGCCAGGGGATCGTGCTGGAACAGCCTCAGCCTGGGGTAGCGCGCGCGCAGCGCCTCGAGCTGCGCCTTCATGGTGGGCGAGGTCGTCGCCTCGATCAGCAGCGCCGCGCCGGCACCGCCTGAGCCGGCCAGCCGGGAGGTGAGCTCGGCCATGTCGGCAAGGAAGTCGCCATAGGCCGCCGGTTCGCCGTGTTTCAGCGGCATGCGCGAGCGATCGGGATCGAAAAGCGACAGCACCGCCGCCTGCATGATGGCGTCCGTCGCACCGCGCGAGGCCGGATGGTCGGGATTGCCTTCCACCTTGGTCGGCCGGCCCTCATGGCTTTCGACCACCGCACCGATGCCGTAGCCATCGCTCGAAAGCGTGGTCGCGTAATAAAGCGGCTTGCCGGGAACGATGTTTTCCGGCTGGCGGATATAAGGCAGGATGTCTTCGGCCTCGCTGCACGCCGCAAGCCCCGCCAGCGACAGCGATGCACCCATCAGCTTCAGCAGCGTGCGCCGGTCGAGCCGCGGGATGCGCTCGGCGATCGAGGGAAATTCGGCATCGACGCAGCGGCGGAATTCCGGCGTATCGGCGAGCTCGTCGAGGCTTCGCCACAGCTCCGGGCCGGGCGAAAGCCGTTGGCGCAGGCCGGCCATGTCTGGAGCCGCGATCGGTTTGTCAGCGGTGGCAGACATAACAGTCGGTCATGGTCTCGGGGTGGATATCGAGAAGGCTGATGAGCGATCGGCGGATTTCGGCGATATCGGCCGGCGGCTTCCAGTGCATCAGGAACACGTCCTGCGGCGGACGCAAATTAGGGTCGGGGTCGCGATGACATCCAAGACACCATTCCATCGACAGCGCATGCGCCCGCCGCATCAGCGGCATGTCGTCGACCTCGCCGTGGCACGTCTCGCAGGCGACGCCTTTAGCGATATGGATCGAATGATTGAAATAGACGAAGTCGGGGACACTGTTCACCCGCTGCCACTGCAATGGCTGCCCGGAGGCAAGGCTTGCCCGTACCGGCGCCAGCATGTTCGCGTTGGTGAAAAGCTGCGAATGGCAGGTCATGCACACCTCGGTCGCCGGCAGACCCGCCGATGACGAAGTCTCGACGCCGCTGTGGCAATAACGGCAATCGAGGCCAAGCTCGCCGACATGGTGCCTGTGGCTGAACGGCACTGGTTGCGCCAACGGCCGGCCAACGCCGGTGACGAAGTCCGAACGCAGGACGGCGGTGCCGCCGAGAGCCGCAAAGATCGCCATGAAACACGCGCCCCACAGAGCGAAGCGTGAAATGCCGTTGGCGCTCCTTGAAAAGACCTGCGGCATCCCCTCGCCGATTTCGCATCCAGCAAACCGTATTCACCCCCCAAAACCCCTAACTGCGTCTGCGTGGGTAAGTTCCGGCTGGGGCAGCGGAGATCACAGAATGGTTACCTCGCCCTGGCCCATCAGGTCGGGCTGACCGGAAACCATCGAACCCTCCATACGTTCGGATGAGGTCACGTTCTGTTTCACCCGGATAAGCATCATGATCATCCCCCACCCCCATCCCATTCGCCGCCGGTCCGGCGTTGCCTTCTGGTGGACGATGTTCGTCGGCGCGCTGCTGACGATCCTCGGCCTGCTGATCGGAGGGGGCGGTGCCTGGCTGATCGCGCTGGGCGGATCCTGGTACTATCTGCCCGCCGGGATCGCCCTGCTGGCCGCCGGCAGCCTGCTGCTTGCCGGCAATGCCGCCGGTGTATGGCTTTATGTCCTGACCTGGCTGGCGACCCTTGCACCCGGCGGCCACCATTTCATGGAGACCAGGATCGGCGACGACATCATTGCCTACGCACTGCCAAAAAGCTGACGCCTGACGATGACGGCTTCGCGGGACGCTTCCATCCTGATCGTCGGCGCCGGCCCGACCGGGCTGACGGCGGCAGTCGAACTGGCAAGGCGCGGCATTGCACCTCGCATCATCGACCGCAAGGAAGGCCCGACGCCGCTCGCCAAGGCGGTCGGCATCAGTTCGCACAGCCTCGACATCCTTGAACCGTCCAAAGTCGCTGCCCGATTGCTCGCCGAAGGATTGAAAATTCGCCGAGCCCGTTTCTACTTCGAAGGACGAGCGCTCGGCGAGATCGATTTCTCGATCCTGCCCCACCGCCATAATTTTCTGCTGTCGCTGCCGCAGCGCGACACCGAATCGCTGATGACCGATACGCTCAAGGGATTTGGCATCGACGTCGAATGGCGAAGCACATTTGTCGGCATGGTCGAGCACAAAGGCCGGGCCGAGGTGCGGATCGAGGCGCCAGACGGCCGTGACGAGGCAAGTTTCGACCTTGTCTTCGGAGCCGACGGTGCGCAAAGCACGGTGCGTGATGCCATGGGCATCGGCTTCGATGGCTACACGCATCGGCGGCAATGGAGCATTGCCGACGCCGACATCGACGATTGGCCCTATGAGCCGATGGCCGCCCACGCATTTCTTCACAGGAACGGCGACGTCGGTTTCGTCATCCCGATCGGCGAGAAGCGCTATCGCGCGGTCTCCAACACCGAGGATGCGCTGGCCCGCATCCCCGGCAATTACCGGATCACGCGGTTGTTGCGGACCGACCGCTTCCATATTCCGGTGCGACAGGCACCGCGTTATCAAACCGCATGCGCCTTCCTGGGAGGCGATGCCGCGCATGTCCATTCGCCGCTGGGCGCTCGCGGCATGAATCTCGGCATCGAGGACGCCGCGTCATTCGCCAGGCGTTTCGTCGACGGCACGCTTGCCGGCTACACAAGCGAACGCCACCCGGTGGGGCAACGGTGGATCACGCTCAGCGAGCGCATCCTCTCGCTGGCCCAATCGGACAACGGCATCATGCAAGGCGTCAGGAACGCGGCCTTCAGCGCCGTCGGCTATCTGCCGCTGCTGCAACGGCCGCTGCTGGAGCGTGTCGCCGGGCTCAAGGAATGACGTGGTCGCATAAACCTTTTCGCCGGACATGCGTTGTTGGGTTTCAAGCCAGGGAGATGACCATGCAGATGAAATCGGAAATCGCCGGCGAGGCCGCCAAGCAGCGGCACATCCAGCGCCGTATCGACGAGAAGGACAAGTCCAAATCCAATGGCAAGCAAAAAGGCGCCATGCAGGCCGGCGCCCGCAAATATCCCGAGCCGCCCTTCCCCGAGCAGCACCAGCCGAAGCCGGGCCATGAATGGGCGATCGAGCCGGCGCCGCTTTACGATGCGCCATTTTATATCGGATCGAAAAAGCTCGACGGCAAAGTGGCCGTCATTACCGGCGGCGATTCAGGCATCGGCCGTGCGGTGGCCGTGCTCTATGCACGTGAAGGCGCCGATGTGGCGATCGTCTATCTCTCGGAGGATAGGGACGCCAAAGATACCAAAAGGGCCGTCGAAGCGGAAGGCCGGCGCTGCATGCTGATCAAGGCCGACGTCAGCGAACGCAACCACTGCCACAACGCGGTGGCTGAGATCGTGCAGGAGTTTGGGCGGATCGACGTGCTGGTCAACAACGCCGCTTTCCAGATCCATTCCAGCGATTTCAGCGAGCTGACCGAGGAGCATTTCGACACGACGCTGAAGACCAACCTCTACGGCTATTTCCACATGGCGCAGGAGGCCGTGCCGCACATGAAACCCGGTTCGGCGATCATCAATACCGGTTCAGTGACCGGCATCGAGGGCTCGAAGCAACTGGTCGATTACTCCATGACCAAGGGCGGCATTCATGCCTTTACCCGCGCGCTCTCGGGCAACCTTGTCGAGAAGGGCATAAGGGTCAACGCCGTGGCGCCAGGCCCTGTTTGGACGCCGCTCAACCCCTCGGACAAGGAAGCCGGCGATGTTTCGAAATTTGGCGCTGACACGCCGATGAAACGGCCGGCCCAGCCGGAGGAGATCGCGCCGGCCTACGTGTTCCTCGCCTCGCCGCACTGCTCGAGCTACATCACCGGCGAGATATTGCCGATCGTGGGCGGCTATTGACGGCATGTATTTCATTGCCCTGGCCACTGATTATGACGGCACGCTGGCGCATGAAGGGGTCGTTGCCGAGAAGACGCTTGCGGCGCTTGAACGCTTCAAGAAGAGCGGCCGCAAACTCATTCTCGTCACCGGGCGCGAGCTGCCCGACCTGAAACGCGTCTTTCCCGAAGTCGCGATCTTCGACAAGGTGGTCGCGGAAAACGGGGCGCTGATCTACACGCCGGCCAGCGAGGAGGAGCGGACGATATCTCCGCCGCCCGCCCCCGAGTTCATCGCCAAACTCAGGAAACGCGGTGTCAAACCGCTTTCGGTCGGGCGCTCGATCGTCGCAACCTGGGAACCGCATCAGGCTACCGCGCTCGAGGTCATCAAGAAATTGGGGCTGGAGCTGGAAATCATCTTCAACAAGGGCGCGGTGATGATCCTGCCCAGCGGCATCAACAAGGCGACCGGGCTGACAGCCGCGCTTCAGGACCTCAGATTGTCGCCGCACAACGTCGTCGGTGTCGGCGACGCCGAAAACGACCACGCCTTCCTGCGCGCCTGCGGCTTCAGCGTCGCCGTCGACAACGCACTGCCGGCAGTCAAGGAAACGGCGGATCTCGTGACACGCGGCGCCCGCGGAAAAGGCGTCGAGGAACTGATCGCCAAGGTGGTGGAGCGCGATCGCGAGCTTGTGCCGAACCGCGACGGCATTCTGCTTGGCTCGGAGGATGGCAAGGAGGTGTATCTGTCGCCAACCGATACGGTGCTGATCGCCGGCAGCTCCGGCATCGGCAAATCGACCCTGGCAACCGCACTGACGGAGCGCTTCGTCGAGAGAAAGTTCCAGTTCTGCATCTTCGATCCGGAAGGCGACTATGACGGCCTCGAAGGCGCCGTCCGGCTGGGCGACGGCTCGAACGCGCCGACGAAGACGCAGTTGCTCGATCTCCTGGAGAAGCCGGACAACAATCTGGTCGTCAATGGCCTGGCGCTGCGCGTCAACGAGCGGCCGGACTTCTTTGCCGACCTGCTGCCGGGCCTTGGCGGTGTTCGCTTCCGCACGGCACGACCACACTGGCTGATCATCGACGAGGCGCATCACCTCTTGCCGAAGCGGCGCGACGACACGCCAATGGTGCTGGCCATGGAATTGCCGGGCACGATCCTGATCACGGTTCATCCGGACGCGATCTCAACCGAGGCATTGCGGCTGGTCACCGCCGTCATCGCACTCGGCCCCAAGGCGAAAAAGGTCATCAAGACGTTCTGTCACGAGACCGGCACCGAACCGCCAAAGGACAAGGACCTGAACTCTCCAAAAGACCAGCGCGTGCTGTTCTGGCGGCCGCAGGCGCGCAAGAAACCTGCCATGGTCGAGCCGATCGAACCGCGACAGTCGCTCAAGCGCCACAGCCGCAAATATGCCGAGGGCCAGCTCGACGAGAAGGGCAGCTTCTATTTCCGCGGCCCCGACAATGCGATGAACCTCCGCGCCCATAATCTGATGATTTTCGCCCAGATCGCCGAGGGCATCGACGACAGGACCTGGGAACATCATTTGCGCGCCGGCGACTATTCCGAATGGTTTCGCCACCAGATCAGGGACAAGGAACTGGCGCGCGAAACCGCCGAAGCGGAGAAAGACGGGACACTTTCGGCGCAGGAGAGCCGCAACCACGTCCTGAATGCGGTGCGCCGCCGCTATACCGCTCCCGCCACAGCGCCGAAGGAATAAATGCAAACGGCGCCCCAGCCGATCCCAAGCCGGCTGGTTCATCTCGTGGTCGATCTCCGTCCCGCCTCGGCAGACGGCCGAGTCCCAGTCGGTTCCAACCGTCGATGGTCCATCGTGGAACCTCATCAGCCAAACGAGATTGTGTTCTATCGGGCGCCAGATCTATTCAATGCTGAATAATTGCCCGAAAGGAGACGATGGATGAGCAACGACCGGGACAAGGATGGTCCTGTCTTTTCAGCGGAACAGGCGCGGCAGGGCGAGATCATCCTGCGGACGCGGGCGCGCCGGATCATTTTCATCGCCGGCCTAGTGGGCCTCGTCTTGCTGGCATTGCTGGTGTGGTGGATTTGAATTCCTGACGGCTGGAGCGAAATCATGAAATCACAGCTTGTTGCCGAAAGCGCCGGACAGAGAACGTTCGTCGTTGTGCTTGATCCCGGCGACGAGGCGTTTGCGCAGCTGACCGCGTTTGCGGTCGACCACGGCGTTGGCAGTGCGTCGCTGACCGCGCTCGGTGCTTTCGAAACGGCGACTGTCGGCTGGTTCGACCCCGGGGAAAAGACCTATCGGAAAATCCCCGTCCGGGAACAGTGCGAAGTGCTGAGCGCGATCGGCGATGTTGCCATCGGCGACGACGGCAGGCCCAGCTTGCACGTCCACGCAGTCCTTGGATTGAGTGACGGCACCACGAGGGGCGGTCATCTGCTGGACGGCATCGTGCGGCCGACGCTCGAGGTCACATTGGTGGAGACGCCTGGCCATCTGCGCCGCAGGCACCGTCCCGAACTCGGCGTCGCCCTGATCGACTTGGAGGCTTGATCCGAGCCGATCACTTCGTTGATTTGACTGCGGCCGTTTCGGGTACGACCTCCCAACCGAAGACGCTGCGGCCGCCGAGCAGATGCGATTGCTCGAACTCCCCGGCGACGATTTCCTTCAGGCTTGGGCCGGTGACATAGCGCTCGACCTGCCTCGACTGGTCGTCCAGCCGCCGCAAGGCGCCGATCTCTTCGTCACGGCCGAGCCTGGCCTTCTGGACAGCCGACTTCAGTACGCCGATGGTCTCGTCATAGACCTTCAGCGGCACGGGGAACGGGTGCCTGTCCTTACCGCCATGCGCCAGCGAGAAACGGCCTGGATCGGAAAAACGGCACGGCGCGCCATGCACGACTTCGGCGACCAGCGCCAGCGCCCGCACCGTGCGCGCGCCGACATTAGGCACCAGGAGAAGCCCGGCGAAATCTGTCGGGCCGCGCTCGGCCGCCGCCGCGATGTTGCCGTGCAGGCGGCGCATGACGACATCGCTTTCGCGCACATCGTGGTGCGCCGGCATCACCAGATGCGGCAGCAGCTTTTGTGCCGGCTCCGGCGCTGGCGCCGAACCCCGCTCCAAAGCGGCAAGCTCCCTCACGATGCGATCCGGTCCAAGGTCGTGCAGAAGGTCCAGTTGTCCCTGGCGCGACGCTTCAGCGCGGCGGTCGGTCAGGTTGACGATCTCGCCCTGGTTGGCGCCCTCGATGGCAGCATGCGGCTGGTCGACAAAGCTCTTCAGGCCTTCGGACAGCCAGTGATAGCGGCGCGCCACCTTGCTGTCGCCGTTCATGCCCTGCTGCACCACCACCCACTTGCCGTCGTCGGTGACGATAAAGCCGTGCAGATAGAGATCGAAACCGTCCTGGACCGCGGCGCTGTCCACCTTGGCGACAAGCCGGCTGGCAGTCGCGAGGCCTTGCCCGTCAAGGCCGACACGCTCGCCGATCAGGGCAAGCTCGTGCGGGGTCTTGCGCGAATGCGCGCCGCGGCCGCCGCAAACGTGGATGCCGAGTTCGCCGGAAAGCGGCGACAGACCGCGCTTCAAGGCACCGACGACGCTGGTGGTGATGCCGGAAGAGTGCCAGTCCATCCCCATTACGGCGCCAAAGGACTGGAACCAGAACGGATGCGCCAGCCGGCGCAGCAACTCATCGCGGCCGTAATGGTGGATGATCGCCTCGCACATGACCGCGCCCAGCCGCGCCATGCGGTCGCCGAGCCATTTCGGCACGCGTCCGCCGTGAAGTGGAAGATCAGCACTTCCCGATCGCTGTGCCACGGTCTTTTGCTTGCTCCTTGAGTCCTGCCTCGACAGATAGGTATCGAAAGGGGTGTGGAGAAGCTATGGCCTGATTCAGGCCGCGATCGTTGCAAGCCGCCAGCTAGCGGGCAGGTTCGCTGAGGAGATCAAACTTCTGGATCTCGCAATGCTCGCCCACCGATGCCAGCAGATCCATTGGCGGTGCGCCAGTGTCCGGGCGCCTCCAACTGATCTCGAACGAGAAAACAGGGTCCTTGAGATCTGGGCGCCTCTCTATTGCGACGAGGCGTGCCTGGTAGCCAAGCGGCCCGATGAGCGCATCGAGCTCCTGTCGAGCCGCGGCCTTCCACGTCAGTGCCAACTGGGCATGGTGTTCGCGCGACATTCGAAGGTCCACCCATTTCAGGACCAGCAAGGTGGCCAGCGTCAGCGCCGTGCCGGCCGCGCCCAAGCCGTATTGGCCACCACCGAAAGCCAATCCGATCGCCGTCATCACCCACAACGTGGCCGCCGTGGTGACGCCGCTGACAAGATTGCCGCGGCGAAGAATGGCGCCACCGCCGATAAAGCCGACGCCGGTCAACACGCCCAGCGGAAAGCGCAAGACGTCCATCGATGCAAACGAATCCGGGTGCTTGCCAACGGTCTCGAGCAGAATACTGGCCTGGATCATTGTGATGGCGGCGGCCAATCCGACCAGCACGGTGGTGCGTAGCCCCGCCGCGTGCCCGCGCGCCTCGCGGTTGAGGCCTATCAACAGGCCGGCGAGCGCGGTCAGAAGCAGTCGTGCCGCGATGTCCTGCCAGACCGGAACAACGAGGAGCATCGCGGTCACCCGTCAGGCCAAGCGCTGCTGGCCAAGAATAGCGCCAGGGTCAAAGCGAACAAGGGCAAGAGCGTCTTCATCGCAAATTCGTTTCGTCGATAAGCAACAAACGATGCGCTTGGATTTTGGTTGCGCCGCCGACGATTCACCCCGGCGATGGGCAGCGGCGGAACAAAACCTTCGGCCTGCGGGTTGGTGGGTTCACACCAACGAAGGATTTGCAGTCATGGTCCGCTTGCTGCTTGCCGGAGCCGTCGCTTATCTGGCCTATCGCATCACCAAGGAGATCGGTGGGTCCGACGAGGTCGATCCGCGGTCGCCTTCACCCGACCAAACCGGCCGCAAGGTGCCGAGGCGGGAAAGCGGGGCGCAGGGGAATGGCCGGCGACGGTAGCGAATGCCTCAGCGGCGGCGCGGACCAGCCATGACCGCATTTCCGTTGCCGCTCGACCTTCGTCCGATGGAAGCCAAAGCCGCCGACGCAATTCCTGGCGGCGACGGGCTTTGGCAGTACGAACCGAAATGGGACGGGTTTCGCTGCCTCGTGTTCAAGGGCGACGATGCCGTCGATCTGCGTGCAAAATCGGGCAAGCCGCTTGGCCGCTATTTTCCCGAACTGGTCGCGGTGCTGCGCGATGTGAGGTCGCGGCGGTTTGTTGCCGACGGCGAAATCGTCATCGAGATCGACGGATCGTCCTCGTTCGAGGCGCTGCAAATGCGCCTTCATCCCGCCGAAAGCAGGATCCGCAAGTTGAGCCTCGAGACGCCTGCCATGCTGGTCCTGTTCGACATGCTGGCCGAACCCGGCGGCGGGATCATCATCGAAGAGCCTCTCACCACCAGGAGGCAGGCGATTGAGGCCTTTGTCGCGTCGGCGGCACGGCCCGAACTGCACCTGTCCAAATATACGCACGACGCCGCTGCCGCCGAGCGCTGGCTGCAAGGCGCCGGCCATGGCTCGACCGACGGTGTCGTTGCAAAACTGATCGCCGGGCCATACCGGCCCGGCGAGCGCGCCATGGTCAAGGTCAAGCGGCTGCGCACTGCGGATTGTGTGGTCGGCGGCTTTCGCTATCTCGCCGGCAGCAACGAAGTCGGATCTCTGCTGCTTGGCCTCTACAATAACGAAGGCAGGCTGGATCATGTCGGATTCACCTCGACCATCGGCAAGGACGACAGGGCGGCGCTGACCAGGCGGCTGGAAAAACTGCGGGCCAAACCGGGTTTCACCGGCAAGGCGCCGGGCGGGCCAAGCCGCTGGAGCACGGAGCGCAGCGGACAATGGGAGCCGATAAAGCCTGAACTGGTGGTCGAGGTTCGTTTCGACCATGTGACAGGCGACCGGTTCCGGCACGGAACCAAGCTGTTGCGCTGGCGGCCGGACAAAGAGCCCCGGCAATGCACGTTCGATCAGATCGAGTAAGCCCGCAGCGATGCACCGCTTCAAGGCTCTAGCTGCCCGCTCTACCGTTCATGACAGACCAATGCAGAATTCACCAGTTCACCGCGGCCAACCGAGCCTTGGCAACCATTTCCGAGGCTCGGTTGCGGTTTTGAAATCAAGCGGCTTCTTGCATTGCGCGTTCGTTGACACCGCTTTCGCCGAGCTTGGAAAGCGCTTCGTCGGTCGCGACCTCTTCCTTGAGAGTTGCCCTGAGCAGCTCGACAACGTCGCTCTTGCCGAGTTCTTCCGCCCACGCGATCAAAGTGCCGTAGCGAGCGATCTCGTAATGCTCGACGGCTTGCGCCGCACCGACAAGCCCGGCGTCGAGCGCGGGAGCACCGTTATACTCCTCGAGCACTTCCGAGCCCTCTTCGATGATGCCGTCGATCGCCGGGCAGGTCTTGCCGCGGGCCGGCTTGCCGAATTTCTCGAACACCTCCTCGAGGCGGTCGACATGTCCTTCGGTTTCCACGCGGTGTTTCTCGAAGGCGGCGGTCACTTCTTCCGACTCCGCGCCCTTGGCCATTTTGGGCAGTGTTTTCAGTATCTTCTTCTCGGCGTAGTAGAGGTCTTTGAGCCCGTCGAGGAACAGATCCTCAAGGCCCTTGCTTGCCGCCTTCGCGGCCTTTTTCGTGGTCGCCATGATCCTCTCCCGAATGGTTGGTGCCGCCTCGCAAAGTAGAGGCGTCCCATAACCCTCCGACGGGAAACAAGTTCCCTGACGGTCCGGGAGCCTTGAAAATTTTTCCGACCCGCCGTGTAGTGTCGCAAGGGGCCTCGACCTGCGGCAGCAATCGGCCAGGAAAGCGCCGTCAGCGCTCGCCGATATGCTCGACCAGGCGGGTATATTCGGCCTCGGCCAGGCCGTAGCCGCCATCCGCCAGTGCGACGAGACCATCGCGATCGCGAATGATAATTTCGCCGCGGCGGGACCGGATGAGCCCTCGCCCCTCGAGCAGCTGCAGCGCGACCGTGACACCCGGACGTCTTACGCCAAGCATGATCGACAGGAATTCGTGAGTGATCGTCAGCCGGCCGCCGTCCACCCGATCGTCACACATGAGCAGCCAGCGCGCCAGCCGGTCTTCAAGTTTCGATCGCGCGTTGACCAGCGCGGTATAGCCGGTCTGGACATGCAGATATTGCACGTAGCGCAGCAAGAACAGCCGCAGCGTCGGGCTTTGCGTCAGCGCCACCTTGAACGGCTCGGCGTCGATCCTGGCGGCTTCTCCGGCCAGTTGCACATAGCAATCATGGACCGTACGGTCGTCGTCCATTATCAGGGCCGAGCCGGTCATACCTTCCAAGCCGACAAGGCCAACTTCCGCATCGCTGCCGTTCGGCATTTTCGCAACCACTGAACCAATGCCGTCCTCGAAGAAATAGACGGCCTCGATCGGCGATCCGGACACCTCGAGCGATTGCCGCAACTCCAGCGAACAGCGCTCGAGGTGCGGCTCGAGAAATGCGAAATCGTCGGCGCTCATCCGGCCCAACAGTTTGTTTTTGTATAGGCTTTTGTTGGAAATTGCTGGATCAGACATAGCTTGGCCCAAAACAGGGCAAGAGCTTTTTGATCTCCCAGCCGTCCGCGCCCGGTATCACCTGCGAACGATAACGCTCATATAGGCACTGAAAAGTATGGGGCCTACTAAATAAAAAATGAATCGATGCACGGCAGTTTCTCCTGCCGCTTGCCTACGAAAACATCCGACTGAAAGTTAGAGATGGAAACGTACCAAAGACCGCTTGGTACGAAAACAACAATTGGGAATGTCCGGCGCGAAAGAGCCCGTCGCGAGGGATGCGGCGGGCTCCATTCGGGCGTCGTGGGCTACGCCCAGTGATCCAAATGAGGGGTGGGTTGGATCGCAGCAACAATGCAGGTGCAAGGCAGTCGTTCCCAAACTGTCTGTTTGGTAATTTCCGTACATTGAGTTTGGACGAGAGCGGCGCTAATTGAATTGGAGTCGTCCACACAGACATGGCGAGTGGACGCTTGAAAGACGCTTCGCGCTTTCGCCCTTTTTCAAGGGAGGATGGCATGTCGATGCAAGGTGCAGCAACTCCAGCCGAACTGAGCGTGCTGAAAAAAGCGCTCGACGATTGCTGCCGTGAGTTGGGTGTTGCGGACGACAGTCCTGTCCGCGAGCGGTTGGCCGCCCGTATCATGTCACTGTTCAACGAGGGTGTGCTCAGCGCCGATCTGAAAGAAGCGCTGGCCGCCGATCGCCAACACTAAGCTGCTGCTATGGTGGTGTCCTCGGTGCCGAAAGGTTCGGCACCGGGTGGCCCTTTTTAGCCAGGGATCCTGGTTGGCCAAGGATCTTGGAAATCTTGTCTCTTCACGACAAAACGCCCGGCGCTTGTTGCCAAGCGGCAGGCGTTTTTGTCGCGAGCGTGACACTAAGGCGCGTCGCGTTCGACTGGCCTCATGCGATGCGCTTTAGATACCTGTTTTATGCATGTCTATCACAAAACCGCTGCACACTTTTGCGCGACATGCATTAAATGCGCCCAAGCAGGACCAGGATAATGACGATAAGCAACACCAGGCCGAGGCCGCCACCACCGTAATAGCCGGTGCCATAGAACGGTCCGCCGCCCAAGCCGCTGAAGCCGCCAAGCAAGGCAAGGACCAAGATTATGATGAGAATGGTTCCAAGGCCCATGATGTCTGCTCTCCTTGTTTGCGCTGCCGCCATTCGCATCAGCGCGTCGCATTGTACAAAGGTATGAACTCGCAAGAAGCATTCCTGTTCCGGCGGAACGGTAAGACGTACGCTCATGCGGCGAGCAAAATGCCGGGCTGTGCCGTTAGAAAAGTCCACAGAAGCATGCCCGCGGAGAATGGCATGGCGGCCGCTTTGAACACCTGAGAACATGCTGAATTTCATGGGGAATTTGTCGGAACCTTCGCCCGCCCGAACGGTTGTTTTCGTAGTCGCAACGCGACGACCCTCGTAAAAAGGAGAAGCATCATGCTCACGAAAATTCTCGCAGCTTCGGCGCTTACGATCGGTCTGGCCACGTCAGCGATGGCCCAGAACGTCGGCGACCCGTCCGGAGCCGCTGCCGACGGGAGCGGGCGGACGGTCGTAGTGCCGGATAATGGCGGCCCTGACACCGGCACGGATTCGACCATCACCAACAGCATTCGCGATTTCTCAACGACGAATTCGAATGCCGACCGGAATTGCCCGCCGGGCCCGCAGGGGGCTATGCCCGATGCGACCGGCAAGGCTCCGGGCACGATGGCGCCGACGGTGAATGACAACCACTGCGGCAAGTAAGCGCCCGGTGATCACAGCCTCACGAGGCCGCGGAGCATAGGCTCCGCGGCCTCGTCGGTTTGCCGCAAAATCAGCCGCCTAGAGTATCCGTGTTGGTCAAGGGAGAGATGGTGTCCAGGTCCGATTGTCCCTGAGTAGTGCGTTTGCGAGGATGATGAGCTTTCGCATGATGGCTGTGA
>NZ_JAMYVA010000041.1:0-50181 GCF_040323505.1 Mesorhizobium sp. M0040 | reverse complement strand
CCACCGGCGGTGCTAACACATTATTTAAGGCGTATATCTACCTTCCCTATAACGCGTCTGGGCTCGGGTGCCCCCCCCCCACTAAGTGGGGTTGTGGTGGCCGCGAAGCGGCCGGAGAGGGGGCCTGCGCAATCAAAAGGCGCTTTAGGAATGCGCCGATTTCCCCTCTCCGTCTCGGCTTCGCCGAGCCACCTCTCCCCGCAAGCGGGGCGAGGAACCCAGGTCGTGCGAAGTTGCCGCGCCTCGCGGCGGTTTCACCCTGCCTTTTCGGTTTTCGCAAAATTCGCGCGTTGAGTGATGCGCGCATACCAATCCCGAATCTCGGCAAACTCGGCCAGCAGGGCTTGTCCCTCGGCGACCTTGACGAAATAGCCGATGATCGGTGCGGCGTGCAGGTCGGCCAGCGTCAGGTCCGTCCCCAACAGCCAAGGCCCTTCGGCTTTCAGCGAAGAGAGCGCCTGCAATGCCGTTCTCGCCTGCCGCAACCCGTTGGCGATCACGGCTTCGTCGGGCGGCGTTTTTTCCAGCCGCTCGACAGCGACATCCCAGACCATGGTCCTGTAGGCGTAGGCGTCGAGCAGGCCGGTGATCTGGTTCAGGCGTGCTCGAGGCCGGGCTTCGACCGGTTGCAGCGCCGGGCCGCCAAAGGCTTCGTCGACATAACGGGCAATCGCGCCGGTCTCGTAGAGGCGAAAGCCGTCATGCTCGAAGGCCGGAATGCGGCCGAACGGCTGGTGCTCGAAATACCAGCCGGGAATGCCGTCCGCGGCAAAGACGTCGACGGGCACGAGCTCGTAGCCGACGCCCTTTTCCTCCAGCACCAGCCGCACGATGCGCACATAGACGCTGTAATCCGCGCCGTAGACGACGGGCTTGCCCATGTCGGTTGGGCTCAGGCCATCGCCTTCTGCAAATTCTCGTCGATCTTGTCGAGGAAGCCGGTGGTCGAAAGCCATGGCTGGTCGGGGCCGATCAGCAGCGACAGGTCCTTGGTCATGAAGCCGGACTCGACCGTCTGGATGCAGACCCTTTCCAGGGTCTCGGCAAAGCGCTTCAGTTCGGCATTGTCGTCGAGCTTGGCGCGATGAGCGAGGCCGCGCGTCCAGGCAAAGATCGAGGCGATCGAATTGGTCGAGGTCTCCTCGCCCTTCTGGTGCTGGCGATAGTGGCGGGTGACGGTGCCGTGCGCGGCTTCCGCCTCGACGGTCTTGCCGTCCGGCGTCATCAGCACCGAGGTCATCAGGCCGAGCGAGCCGAAGCCTTGCGCCACCGTGTCGGACTGCACGTCGCCGTCATAATTCTTGCAGGCCCAGACATAGCCACCCGACCATTTCAGGCTCGAGGCCACCATGTCGTCGATCAGCCGGTGCTCGTACCAGAGCTTCTTAGCTTTGAATTCTGTTTCGAACTCCGCCTCGTAGACCTCCTGGAAGATGTCCTTGAAGCGGCCGTCATAGGCTTTGAGGATGGTGTTCTTGGTCGAGAGGTAGACGGGGTAATTGCGCAGCAGGCCGTAGTTCAGGGAGGCGCGGGCGAATTCGCGGATCGATTCGTCGAGATTGTACATGGCCATGGCGACGCCGGCGCCGGGTGCGTCGAACACGTCGTGCTCGATCACCTGGCCGTCCTCGCCGACGAATTTGATCGTCAGCTTGCCCTTGCCGGGGAAGCGGAAGTCGGTGGCGCGGTACTGGTCGCCGAAGGCGTGGCGGCCGACGATGATCGGCTTGGTCCAGCCGGGCACCAGCCGCGGCACGTTCTTCATGATGATCGGCTCGCGAAAGATGGTGCCGCCGAGGATGTTGCGGATGGTGCCGTTCGGCGACTTCCACATCTTCTTCAGCTTGAATTCCTCGACGCGCTGCTCGTCGGGCGTGATCGTCGCGCATTTCACGCCGACGCCGTATTTCTTGATGGCATTGGCCGAATCGATGGTCACCTGGTCGTTGGTGGCGTCGCGGTGCTCGATGCCGAGGTCGTAATATTCGAGCTTGAGGTCGAGATAAGGGTGGATCAGCTTGTCCTTGATGAACTGCCAGATGATGCGGGTCATCTCGTCGCCGTCGAGTTCGACGACCGGGTTCGCCACCTTGATCTTCGCCATGGAAAGAATGCCTCGCTTTTGGGGAACGGAACGGCCTTGCCCGCACGGCTGCCGGCCCTGGGATGCGGCCCGTATATCAAAGGCTTTTTGGCCGCGCAAACGGCGAACCGCGCCGTAGTGCCGGCATTCCTTGCGAAAGCTTCATTTTCGCCGCCAAATGTGGCAGGGGACTGCGAAATGCCGCAAACAGCAGTTCACTGACAACCATGGCCGCTACCCAGGATCCCGACAACCCTCTTGCCTCCGGAACTCCAGCGTCCGGACCGGCGATCATCCTGGTCGAGCCGCAGCTCGGCGAGAATATCGGCATGGTTGCGCGCGCCATGGCCAATTTCGGCCTTTCCGAGCTGCGGCTCGTCAATCCGCGCGACGGCTGGCCGAGCGAGAAGGCGCGTGCCGCCGCAAGCCGCGCCGACCACGTCATCGATGCCGTCAAGGTGTTCGATGACCTGGCCTCGGCGATTGCCGATTTGAACTTCGTCTTCGCCACCACGGCGCGCGCGCGCGACAATTTCAAGCCGGTGCGCGGTCCGGTCGAGGCGGGCAGGGCGCTGCGCGCGCGGCAGCGGGCCGGCCAGCGCACCGGCATCCTGTTCGGCCGCGAGCGCTTCGGCCTCTATAATGACGAGGTCGGCCTTGCCGACGAGATCGTCACCTTCCCCGTCGATCCAGCCTTCTCCTCGCTCAACATCGCCCAGGCTGCCCTGCTGATGTCCTATGAATGGATGAAGTCCGGCCTGGAAGACGAGACCAGGACCAACTTCTCCGGCCCCGAAATGCCGCCGGCTGCCAAGGAAGAATTGCACGGCCTGTTTGCGTATCTGGAAGGTGCACTGGAGGCGCGCGGCTATTTCCGCCCGGCAGCGAAGAAGCCGAAGATGGTCGACAATTTGCGCGCTGTGCTGACCCGCCCCGGCTTTGCCGAGCCGGAGCTCAAGGTGCTGCGCGGCATAATATCATCGCTGGACAGGTTCTCGCCGGCCATGCCGCGCGGCGACGGATCGCCCGGCGACGACCCAAGGCGGCTCCCGGCGGCCGCGGCACGCGCTGCGAGGGCGAAAGACAAAGACTAGCCTCGGAACGACCCATACCTCACCAGTAACCGAATGTTATTTGGTGTGATCCATTGTCCGGCGAACGATGGATCCTTTCGATGTTCAATTCAAATATCGGGCGTCTTCGCTTTTTCTTCTATTCCGCGGCCTTGCTGGTTGCGGAAATCGTGACCTTTGTGCTGTGCGTCGTGGAGACCATCGGCATCGAGGGTTTGGCCAATTCGAGGCCCGGACCTTCCAGGGAAGGGCTGGCCGCGGCTGTTCTCGTTACCTCGCTGGTGATCGTTCTGTTCCGCGCGAATTTCGCCTGGCGTCGAAGCCGCGACGCGCAAAGGGTCGAGTTGGATCCTTTGGTCGTATATCGTGTTCTCGACCCTGTTCGCGATCCTGCAGGCCGGCACTGTTCTTGTCGTAAAATTCGACGGCGAAGATTCGCATTCCGGCCTCAACCTGCTGGGATTAGCTCTTGTCGGGCTGTGGGCCGTCATCTTGGCGGGCAAGCCGGCGGGCGGTGGCTCTGCGGATATGGCGTCATCCCTGAGTTTCGACGATTTCGACCCGCCCGGGCCGCTGCGCGGCGCCGCCGCGCTCCATTCAGCGTCAGCCGCCGGCGCGACGGCCCTGGCTCCAGCCTACGCCACGCGGGCCGCGCCGGTGCCGTCGAACCACCCTGCATCTCAACCTGCATCTCCGGCGAACGGCCGGCCGCGGCCCGGCGGCTTCGGCAAGCGGGGCCTTGTGTGATCGTCTCGCCGCATCAAGGCCATGATGGTTCCAGATAGAAGCGTCAGAGATAAAGCCATCGCCGACGCAAAGGATGGGCCCGCCTTCTCTCTTTCGAGCCCACGTGATCCCAGCCCTTAGTGAATTCAATGACGATGACCGATCCATCAAGCGCCCGTCCGATCCTGATGTTCGATTCCGGCATTGGCGGCCTCACCGTGCTGCGTGAGGCGCGCGTGCTGATGCCTGACCGCCGCTTCATCTATGTCGCCGACGACGCGGCGTTCCCCTTCGGCGCCTGGGAGGAACCGGCGCTGAGAACACATATCCTGGAGTTGTTCGCCAGGCTGCTCGACCGGTTTTCGCCGGCCATTTCGGTCATCGCCTGCAACACCGCCTCGACACTGGTCATCGATGCTTTGCGCGAGAGGTTTCCCGGCCATCCTTTCGTCGGCACCGTGCCGGCCATCAAGCCGGCGGCGGAACGCACGCGCTCAGGTCTGGTTTCGGTGCTGGCGACGCCCGGCACCGTCAAGCGCCAGTACACGCGCGATCTGATCAGCAAATGGGCGCAGAAATGCCATGTCCGCCTGGTCGGCAGCGACAGGCTGGCGGGATTGGCCGAAGCCTATATGCGCGACGGTTTTGTCGACGAGGACGCCGTGCGCGCAGAGATCGCGCCGTGCTTCGTCGAGCATGACGGGCTGCGCACCGACATCGTCGTGCTTGCCTGCACCCATTATCCGTTTTTGGCCAACCGCATGCGCAAGACAGCACCGTGGCCGGTCGACTGGCTCGACCCGGCCGAGGCGATCGCACGCCGGGCGCTGTCGCTGCTTGCCGATACCGAGGCCGCTTATCGCAGAGAGGCACTGCCGGAAGGCGCCGACCTTGCGTTCTTCACCTCGAACAGCGCCGATTTTCCGACGCGCCGGCTGATGCAGGGATTTGGCCTGACGATATCCTGACCGCAAGCAATTTTCGCTTTGGGAACATCACACCAGACAATGCGTTTTCCTCTCATCGGAAACGGGAGAAACCATCATGCCAGCCACCTCAAAAGCCCAGCAGAAAGCGGCCGGCGCGGCATTGTCAGCCAAGCGCGGCGAGACCAAGAAGGGCGCGCTCAAAGGCGCGTCAAAGGGAATGTATAAATCCATGAGCGAAAAACAGCTCGAGGAATTCGCCGAGACCAAGCGCAAGGGCCTGCCGGAAAAGAAGTCGAAACACTGATCGACTGGCCATTCTGACGGCGGATGCCGGTCAATAAAAGGCCCGCGGCTGAGCCGCGGGCCATGAAGTCTCAACGGGCGAGGACGAAAATTACCAGTTCCAGCCCCACCCGCAGCGCCGCACTTTGTAGCGGATGACCTTGCGATGACCGTGGCGCCACACCACCTTCTTCTTGACCACGATGCGGCAGACCTGGTGATGCCTGTGCCCATGCCAATGCCGGGCCTGCGCCGGCTCGGGCGCGACCGCCATCGTGCCGGCCATCACCGCGGCTCCTACCAACGTAAGGAAGAACTTCTTCATGCGAATTCCAGCTCCTCTGACTTCAGTCCCTTCCTGATGCCGCTGGCGCAACCTCCCGCCACATCCGGCACGTTCTACAACCGTAACACTATCCGGTTCGGCGATTCGCGCCAGCCAGAAGCTTGACAGCGGTTAAATCTCCGTTTAACCAGCCCACCAACACCGGGCCGCAATGCCCGGTGGTTTTCTTTATGTGTGCAAGACGTTTGGGAAGCCGGTTTTACTTTCCCTATGTCTTGTTTGAAATGACGTGTCCCGTGGGTTTTCCGTCGCGTTGCGTGGAAAACCCTGTCAGGTCTCGAAAACGGAGGCCAGAGGAGGGCGCGTTTCCTTCACCCGGACCATGAGGTTCCGGGTATGTTGTTTTGAAAGGGAATGCGATGAGCAAGCGCGAATCCGCGAAGTACAAGATCGACCGCCGTCTTGGCGAAAACATCTGGGGCCGCCCGAAGTCCCCGGTCAACAAGCGTGAATACGGCCCCGGCCAGCATGGCCAGCGCCGCAAGGGCAAGCTTTCCGATTTCGGCCTGCAGCTGCGCGCCAAGCAGAAGCTAAAGGGCCACTATGGCGACGTTTCGGAAAAGCAGTTCCGCAAGGTCTATGAAGAGGCGGACCGCCGCAAGGGCGACACCTCGGAGAACCTGATCGGCCTGCTCGAATCGCGCCTCGACGCGGTCGTCTACCGCGCCAAGTTCGTGCCGACCATCTTTGCGGCGCGCCAGTTCGTCAATCACGGCCACGTCAACGTCAACGGCAAGCGCGTCAACATCGGCTCGTACCGCTGCAAGCCGGGCGACGTCGTCGAAGTGCGCGAGAAGTCGAAGCAGCTGGTCATCGTGCTGGAATCGGTGGGCCTGGCCGAGCGCGACGTGCCCGATTATATTGAAGCCGATCACAACAAGATGACCGCGGCCTTCACGCGCATCCCCGGCCTGGCGGACGTTCCGTTTGCCGTGCAGATGGAACCGAACTTGGTCGTCGAATTCTATTCGCGCTGATCGTCGCGTTCGTCGCGATACAATCGAAGGCCGCCCGTCGAGGCGGCCTTTTCTTTTTTCGTTCCTTTTCCGCGGCGTGATTCCGAAATCGATTTCGATTTTCGGTCCGATGCGCTACTGCGGGCGGCAACAGGATCTTGGGGCCGACGCGCCGTGAACATGCAGCCAGACGCCGAAACGCTCGAACCGGTCGCCGACGCCGAAGGCGGCTTTCATCCTCTGTTTGCCGATGTGCCGTCCTCCGTCGAGTTCAACAAGCTGCGCAAACGGCTGTTGCGGCTTGCCCGCCAGGCGATCGACGATTTCTCCATGGTGAGGCCCGGCGACCGTTGGCTGGTCGCTCTGTCGGGCGGCAAGGATTCCTACGGCCTGCTTGCCGTTCTGCTCGATCTCAAATGGCGCGGGCTGCTGCCGGTCGAGCTGTTAGCCTGCAATCTCGACCAGGGCCAGCCGAACTTTCCCAAGCACATATTGCCCGATTATCTCGATAGATATGCCATTCCGCATCGCATCGAATATCAGGACACCTATTCGGTGGTCACCGACAAGCTGGCCGAGGGCAGCACCTATTGCTCGCTGTGCTCGCGGCTACGGCGCGGCCATCTCTATCGCATTGCCCGCGAGGAGGGCTGCTCGGCGCTGGTGCTCGGCCACCACCGCGAGGACATACTGGAAACCTTCTTCATGAACCTGTTCCATGGCGGGCGCCTGGCCGCCATGCCGCCGAAGCTGCTCAATGACGAAGGCGATGTCATGGTGCTGCGGCCGCTCGCCTATTGTGCGGAAGCCGATCTCGAGAAATTCGCCGGCGCCATGAAATTCCCGATCATTCCGTGCGATCTGTGCGGTAGCCAGGAAGGCCTGCAGCGCAACGCCATGAAGGCGATGCTCGACGACATCGAGAAGCGCATGCCCGGCCGCAAGGACACGATGATCCACGCCATGACCAATGTGCGGCGTTCGCATCTGCTCGACAGGAAGCTGTTCGATTTCGCCGCCCTCAACGAAACCCTCACCACCAGGCGTCCCGATGACATTTGACGATAGCGCGATCGACTGGCTTGCCGACCTTCTGTCGGAAGCCGCCGTCGCCGAGATCATGCCACGCTTTCGCCGGTTGAGCGAGGGCGACGTCCGTCGCAAGACCTCGGCCGCCGATCTCGTCACCGAGGCCGACGTCAATGCCGAACGGCTCATCACCGCCAGGCTGCGCCAGCGTTATCCCCACGCAATGATCGTCGGCGAGGAGGCCTGCTCCGACGACCCGACGCTGCTCGACGGTCTCGGCGATGCCGAACTCGCCTTCGTCATCGACCCGGTCGACGGCACCTTCAACTTCGCCTCCGGCGTGCCGCTGTTCGGCGTCATGCTTGGCGTCGTGATCAAGGGCGAGACGGTCGCCGGCATCATTCACGATCCCGTCGGCAAGGATTGGCTGATCGGCGTTAGTGGCGCCGGCAGCCATATCCGCCATGCCCATAGCAATCTGGAAAAGGTCCATGTCGCCAAACCGGCGCCGATGTCGGAAATGACCGGTGCGGTCTCATGGCACTATGTGCCCGAGCCGGACCGCTCACGTTTGGCGCGCAACCAGACCAAGTCGCTGTCGCAGTTCAACTATCGCTGCGCCGCCCACGAATACCGCCTGCTGGCCAGCGGCCACGGCCATTTCGTCGTCTACAACAAGCTGATGCCTTGGGACCACCTGGCCGGCGTGCTGATCCATGCGGAGGCGGGCGGCCATGCCGCGCGCTTCGACGGCAGCGCCTATCTGCCGTCGCATGTCGGAGGTGGCCTGCTGGTCGCGCCGGACCGGGAGAGCTGGCGGGAGCTGCGCCGCGAGCTCTGGGCGGAATAACTCTTCGCTGCCAAAGTTGTCCAATCTTGTGCGAAACCGGAGATCTCGAATGAAACCTCGGTCCGCAATTGTTGCAACGGCCTTTGCCCTTGCCTTGGTTGCCGGTGTCAATGAAGCAAGAGCTGGGGAACGCGCATGTCGCAGTCCCGACTCCGTCGACACCATAGACGAGATGTTCTCCGCGATCTTCGCCTGTTGGAAGCCGCCGCGCGGAAGCGCGGGCATGACCCTGACGCTGCAGTTCTCAATTCGCCGAAACGGCACGCTTATCGGCAAGCCGCGCGTCACCTACTCACATCTAGGGGACGATGGTCCGCTCAACCGGGCCTTCGTGGCTTCCGTCCTCGAGGCGCTCGACAAGGCTCTTCCACTGCCCGTTTCGGACAGTATGGGTGGAGCAATCGCAGGACGTACGCTGTTCCCTCGCTTCACCGCGGTCAGTGAGGGTGCATCCTAGGCGCACGCGCAATGGGCATTAAACCGGCGGGTTATGCGGCTGGAACAGTCTGCCGCGCTCGGCCAGCAGGATCATCAGCAGCGCCGCCACCGACACGCTGCAGAACCCGGCGGCCAGCGGCGTCACCGTGCCGTTGAAGGCTTGGCCGATCAGCGTGCCGAGAATGCCACCAAGAAATGTCTGCATGAACCCGAGGATCGACGACGCAGTGCCGGCCAGGTGCCCCAGTGGCTCCATGGCGAGCGCGTTGAAGTTCGCGCCCAGCGCGCCGAAGGGGACCATGGCGCAGGCAAAGAAGGTAATGAAGAGCCAGAGCGGCATCTTCATTTCGATGGAAACGACCAGCCAGGCAAGGCTGATGGCCAGAAACAGCAGCAGCGCGCTTTGCGACAGACGGCGCATGCCGATGCGGCCGACGAGGCGCGAGTTGAGGTAGTTCGAAAAAGCAAGCACGCCGGCAACCCCCGCGAAGATGACCGGGAACATCTCGCCGACATTGAACACGCTGACATAGATCTGCTGGGCCGAGGCGATGAAGCCGAACATGGCGCCGAAGATGAAGGTGCTGGCGAAGGCATAACAGAGCGCGATGCGGTTGGTGAGAACGATGCGGAAGCCACCGATGATGGAGGACAGCGTCAGCGGCCGGCGATATTCGGGGTGTAGTGTCTCGGGCAGGCGCAGCAGCGACCAGGCGGACACGATCAGCGCGCCGGCTGCCATGGTGACGAAGATCACATGCCAGGTCGCAAACAGCATGATGAACTGGCCGATACCGGGCGCCACCACCGGAATGGCCATGAACACCATGAAGATCAAGGACATGACTTCGGCCATGCGCCTTCCGTCGAACGTATCGCGCACGATCGAGACGGCAATGACGCGCGTCGCCGCCGCGCCGATGCCTTGCACGGCCCGGCATAGCAGAAGCGTGGTGAATGACGGGGCGATTGCCGCAGCGCCGGCCGCCAGGACGTAGATCACCAGCCCTGCGACAAGCGGCGCGCGGCGCCCGAAGCGGTCCGAGATCGGCCCGAAGAACAGCTGTCCGCCGCCAAAGCCAAGGATATAGGCGGTGACCACATATTGCCGGTGGTTTTCATTTTCGATGCCAAGCGAAGCGCCGATCTGCTGCAGCGCCGGCAAAATAATGTCGATGGCCAGCGAATTGAGCGCCATCAGCGCCGCGCACAGCGCAATGAATTCCCAGCGCGGAATAGGCAAGGTGCTTGCCTTTTGCTGCGCTTGTGCTTGCTGATCCACGGCCAGTCCGATCCTCAAACGAAAATGCGCCGGCTGGCCGACGCATCCATTCGTTGATTGCCCGGTAGCGGGCAGAACTTTTTTGCCAAGGTGGGGGCTGCCCCGGCGCTTAGCGCATGACCCCCGAAAATCGCAGGCGGAAGGTCATACGCAGAAACAGAAGTCAGGCGGCGCCTTTGACGCTGACGCCCTTTTCGACGAGGAAGGTCTGCAATTCGCCCGCCTGGAACATCTCGCGGATGATGTCGCAGCCGCCGACGAACTCGCCCTTGACGTAGAGCTGCGGGATGGTCGGCCAGTTGGAATAATCCTTGATGCCTTGCCGCAGTTCGGCCGACGTCAGCACGTCGACGCCCTTATAGTCGGCGCCGATATAGTCGAGGATCTGCACGACCTGGCCGGAAAATCCGCATTGCGGGAAGCCGGGCGTGCCCTTCATGAAGAGAACGACGTCGTTGCCCTTCACTTCATTGTCGATGTAGTCGTTGATGCCGCTCATGGAATACCCTTTCATGCCTGTGGGAGTCAGGCTCGAACATTACCCTTCAAATAAACCCATGGGTTGCGCGAAACAAGATGTTTGCCGCCTTGCCACGCAAATGGCGCAAAGGAACGTCTGATCTTGGGCCAAGAGCGTTGGCCACCATCTTTCCCGAGGCGCGATGAAAAGACGATATCTCGCCGGGTTCCTCCTCGCCGTTCTGTTCGCCGCACTGTCCTTGATCTGGTGGGCCAGGTCGCCGAGACAGCCATCTCTCGTCGTCGGCGGTGAATTACCGGCGCCGTGCCGCGATACGAGCTTCGAGGCGGTCGCCTATGTCGTCTGCGAAATCGATCTGCGCCGCTATGACGTCGGTGTGTTCCACACAGGCCCCGACGGCAAGGCTTTCGGTTCACTGGACAAATTCGACAAGGCGATGGCGGATCAGGGCCGGACGGTGCTGCTCGCCATGAACGCCGGCATGTATCACCAAGACCTGACCCCAGTCGGCCTTCTCGTCGAAGACGGCCGGTAGAAGGCGCCGATCAACGTCGCCGGCAGCGGAGGCAATTTCTTCCTGAAACCGAATGGCGTATTCCTGGTCCGCAAGGACGGCAAGGCGGCGGTCATGGAGACAAGCGCCTATGCTGCGACCAGACTGGACGTGATGTTTGCCACGCAATCCGGCCCGATGCTGGTGATAGACGGCCGGCTTCATCCCCGCTTCGAGCAGAACGGCACATCACGCTATATCCGCAATGGCGTCGGCGTGCGTGACGAAAATACGGTCGTGCTGGCGATCTCACGCTCTGAAGTCAGCCTCGGCAGCTTCGCACGGCTATTCCGGGATGCGCTCGATTGTCCCAACGCGCTTTTCTTCGACGGGGTCGTTTCGGCGCTGTCGAACGGCGAGCGGATGATTGTGGGTGGAAAGTATCCGGCGGGGCCGATCATTGCCGTGACCGGTAAGAAGCTTGCGAGCCGGTAACTGCAAGAGAGCTCAGTCCGGCACGCTGGTCTGCAGGGCAAGCGCGTGCAGTACGCCGCCCATGTTGCCCTTCAGCGCGTCATAGACCATCTGGTGCTGCTGGACGCGGCTTTTGCCGCGAAAGCTTTCGGCCACAACCTCAGCCGCATAATGGTCGCCGTCGCCGGCCAGGTCGCGAATCGTCACCTTGGCGTCCGGAATGCCTTCCTTGATCAGCCGTTCGATGTCGTGGGCGTCCATTGCCATGTGAGGATTCCTTGTTCAGGTCGTGATCTCATAGATATGGTCGAAATGGCGGATGAACCACAGGGAAAGGGGCCCACTCGATCACATCACGGGTCCACGACCTCATTTGCCATGAAGCGAGGGAACCAGGATTCGTGGGCGGCGGTCAATTCGCTGACCGGTATCGCACGCGCCTCGCCCAGCTTCAGTTCGCTGCCGCCGGTCGAGCCGATCCACGGCGCAAAAACGCCGAGCTTGTTTTGCTGTTCGCGAATGGCGTCCCATTGCTCGCTCTGCGGGTCGATCGACAGCGTCAGCAGATAACGGCCCTGGTCCTCGCCGAACCAGATCGGGATCGGATCTGCACCGATCAGGCCGGGAATGGTCGCGCCGATGCCGGAGGCCATCGCCATCTCGGCCAGCGCCACCGCGATGCCGCCATCGGAAACGTCATGCGCCGCGGTAACAACACCGGAGGCGATCAGTGCCCGCACATGGTCGCCGACCCGCTTCTCGTGGCCGAGATCGACCGGCGGCGGCGGGCCGTCGGCGCGGCCAAAGATGTCGCGCATATAGACCGACTGGCCAAGATGCGAGCCCCATATCGTCGGCGCGCCGACCAGCACGATCATCTGGTCTTCGGCGGCAAAGCCGATGCGCACCATTTTCGACCAGTCGGCAATCAGACCGACGCCGCCGATGGTTGGTGTCGGCAGGATGCCCTGTCCGTTGGTCTCATTATAGAGGGAGACGTTGCCGGAGACGATCGGAAAGCCAAGCGCCCGGCAGGCATCGCCGATGCCTTTCACAGCACCAACCAGCTGGCCCATGATCTCGGGCCGTTCCGGATTGCCGAAATTGAGATTGTCGGTGGCCGCGAGCGGCAGAGCGCCGGTGGCGGTAAGATTGCGCCAGCATTCGGCAACCGCCTGCTTGCCGCCCTCGTAAGGGTCGGCCTCGCAATAGCGCGGCGTCACGTCGGAGGAGAAGGCGAGCGCCTTGGTCGGATGACCGTCGACGCGCACGACACCGGCGTCGCCGCCGGGAAGCTGCAGGGAATTGCCCTGGATCAGCGTGTCGTACTGCTCCCACACCCAGCGGCGCGAGGAAAGGTCCGGTCCGCCCAGCAGCTTGAGCAGTGCGTCGGCCACATCGGTTCGCGGTGCATCGCCGGCCAGCGGCGCCGGCTTCTTCGGCTCGACCCAGGGACGGTCATATTCCGGCGCCTGGTCGCCGAGATCCTTGATCGGCAGATTGGCAACCTCGTCGCCCTGATGCAGCACGCGAAAGCGCAGATCGTCGGTGGTCTTGCCGACGATGGCAAAGTCGAGGCCCCATTTGTGGAAGATCGCCTCGGCCTGTTTTTCCTTTTCGGGGCGCAGCACCATCAGCATGCGCTCCTGGCTCTCCGACAGCATCATCTCATAGGCGCTCATGCGCTCTTCGCGCACCGGCACCTTGTCGAGGTCGAGCTCGATGCCGAGGTCGCCCTTGGCGCCCATCTCGACCGCCGAGCAGGTGAGGCCAGCGGCACCCATGTCCTGGATGGCGATAACGGCGCCGGACGCCATCAGTTCGAGGCAGGCTTCGAGCAGGCATTTTTCGGTGAAGGGATCGCCAACCTGGACCGTGGGCCGCTTCTCGTCGATCTTGTCGTCGAACTCTGCCGAGGCCATGGTGGCGCCGCCGACGCCGTCGCGCCCGGTCTTGGCGCCGAGATAGACGACCGGCAGGCCGACGCCCTTGGCCTCGGACAGAAAGATTGCGTCCGTCTTCGCGAGGCCCGCGGCAAACGCATTGACCAGGATATTGCCGTTGTAGCGGGCGTCGAAATTGACCTCGCCGCCGACCGTCGGCACGCCGAAGGAATTGCCGTAGCCGCCGACGCCGGAAACGACGCCGGCAACCAGATGCCTGGTTTTGGGGTGGTCCGGCGCGCCGAAGCGCAGCGCGTTCATCGCCGCGATCGGTCGCGCGCCCATGGTGAAGACATCGCGCAGGATGCCGCCGACGCCGGTCGCGGCACCCTGATAGGGCTCGATGTAGGAGGGGTGGTTGTGGCTCTCCATCTTGAAGACGACGCAGTCGCCGTCGCCGATATCGACCACGCCGGCATTCTCGCCCGGGCCCTGGATGACTTGCGGCCCGGTGGTCGGCAGCGTGCGCAGCCACTTCTTCGAGGATTTGTAGGAACAATGCTCGTTCCACATCGCCGAAAAAATACCGAGTTCGGTAAAGCTCGGTTCGCGCCCGACGAGGTCGAGGATGCGCTGGTACTCGTCGGGCTTCAGCCCGTGCGCGGCAATGAGTTCCGGAGTGATCGGCACGGAATTGGAAATGGTCATGATCGGCAATTTATGTCCTTGGGATCGAGTCCCGTCTTATCGCAAGCTTTGCAGCCGATACACCCCGTCGGATGACTAAAACGACGGAAAGCAACAACTGGCCGCAAGTAGCGAGAGATCGCCACTCGACCCGCCGGTTTCAAGCCGGTTCAGGAAAAGCTGTCGTAGCCGGCGCGGCCTTCGTCCAGAAGCCGCCGGATCACTGCGACGCCGTGCGCAATATCGTCCCGCTGTCGCGGCTGCGAGATGCCAAACCGCACGCCGTGAAAAGCCTGTTCGGAACGTCCCGCCTTGAACTCGTCCTCGTCGTCGATGAGCACGCCATGTTCGAGGCAAGCCTGCTTGAAAGTGCCGGAAAGCCATGGGTCGGGCAAGGTGAGCCAGACGAACGGCACATTATCCAGCGCCTTGAACTCGAAGCCGTCGAGTGTCTCGCGTACGATCGCGATGCGTGCACCGATCTCGGCAATGCTGCGTTTGCGCATCTCAGCGGCCTGACCGGACAGCACCAGCCGGCTGCCCACCTCCGCCAGCAGAAAGGGCAGGCCGCCCGTCATCATCTTGTGGGCAACCCGGATGCGGTGACGATAGGCCGGCGGGCAAGCGAGCCAGCCGCCGCGAACACCCGCCGCAACCGATTTCGACAGGCCGCCGGCAACGATGGTCCGTTCGGGAGCATATTCGGCCATTAAAGGCGTTGGGTCATCGGTCAGTCCGCCATAGAGATCGTCCTCGATCAGGACGACGTTATATTGACGGGCGACATGCGCGATTGCCTCGCGGCGCGATGCCGACAGCGTTGTCAGCGTCGGGTTCTTGGCCGTCGGCATCAAAAACATCATCTTCGGGTGCTTTTGTGCGCAGACGCGCTCGAAATCCTGGGGATCGATGCCCTCGTCGTCAGTCGCCACCAGTGCGGTCCGGCGACCGATCAGGCCGGCACTGCGCGAGATCTGCGAATAGGTGAGGTGCTCGAAGACGACATAGTCGCCGGGGGCGGTGAGCCCCGCAATGGTTGCCATCACTGCGGCGTGGGTGCCGAGCGTGGGAACGATTGCATCCGCCGCCGGGCGATAGGAATTTCGCGACAGCCAGCGCCTGCCCGCTTCGAACCAGCGGTCCGGGAAATCACGAGTATAGCTTGAAATCTCATGCGGATGGTCTTGCGCCGTGCGTGTCAACACGTCAGCGACGATGGCACCCTGGCCGACATCCGGTGCGGCCGTGCTATCGAAGCGCAGTTTGTCGCCGGGCGCATCCATATAGCGCGTGCCTTGTTCGACCGGCCCCAGGAAATCCGGCTTTGCGCTCTCCGACTGTTGAGCGATAACATAGGTTCCGCGGCCGACCTCGCCGCTGACCAATCCCCGCTCGCGCAGCAATTGATAGGCCCTGCCGACCGTGCCGACAGTCGTGCCGATGTCGTATGCCAGATCGCGCTGCGGCGGCAGCTTTGCCCCTGCACCGATCAGGCCGCGGTCGATGTCCGTCTCGATGGAATCGGCAAGCCGCTGATAGAGCGGGCCAGTGCCGGCTGTAAGGTCTGGAAGCCAAGTTGTCATGGTGACAATTTTTTACATTGCACCGAAATGAGAGTCAATACATATGAAGCGGGCTGTACAAAAGGGCACAATTGCAATCTTGGCAGAAAGAAAATGGGTACAATAGAGACAATCCGCTACGCGGCAGTTGAATTGCAGGTGCAGGTGGCGCGCCCGCCGGGCAGGCCAACCTATGTCAGTCGGCTGGTGCGTACGCTCAGATCCTTCGCGAGGTGGATCGACGGGTTAATGGATCGCCGGCGCAGCCGGCTGGTCCTGCTCGAGATGACTGACGACCAGCTCAAGGACATCGGTATCTCGCGTTGCGATGCCCATCGTGAGGGGCTGAGGGCGTTTTGGGACTGAGAGCAGCCGGATGCTCCGTCTCGAACGTCGCGTGGCATATCGGCGGTTAGACGAGAGCGTCAATATCGACATCGGAACCAACGAGATCTTCTTCATCACTGAGATACCATCCTCCTTCGTGCCCTCACAGCATTCGCTCGCGACGTCTCCAGTGAATAGCGGTATTGCTGAAAACAGCTAATTCCCTTATTTTGGGGATAACGAAGGAGATGACCGTGGCAAGTTTCACCCTCACAGATCTCGGCAACAAATCCGGCGAGGTTGTTGAGGCCGCGTTCCGCGGCCCTGTTGACATCACCAAGCGCGGCAAGCGCAAGTTCGTTCTCCTGACGGCAGAGCAGTTCGACCGCATCACCAGTCGCAGCGCGCAACGGGCACACCGCGTCGAGGATCTGTCGGCCGAGGAACGCGACAGGCTTCTAACCGGCCTCGACGCAGTCGCGCGAGATGATGTTCGGGATGACTGAACCCGGCCACGGACAGATCATTCTCTATTCCTATTTGTGGGCAAGGGAATATGACCGGGGCGAGGAAAGCGGACGCAAGGCGCGGCCGACTTGCGTTATGCTGATCGTTGCCGGCAAGAATGGCCGCAAGCAGGCCCTGCTCTTTCCAATCACGAGCCAGCCGCCACGACCTGGCGCGCACCATGTTGAGATTCCTGAGACCGAGGCCCGCCGCGCCACCCTCTTTACCCCAGCCTGGGTTATCGTCGACGAATTCAACACCGATGATCTCGCGACGAGCTGGGCGCTCGAAGATACCAAGCCGCTCGGCCAATTCACGCGCAAGTTCATGTCACGGATCGCTGGCGAAGCTGCTGCGGCGATCCGTGCAGGCGCCGCGCGAACCGTGCCAAGACGCTAAAGGCTGCCGCGGCGGGAGAGCATCATCGCGGATGAACGCCCGCCGCCCTGATCCGCGTGACACCGTGGTCCACAAGCACCGCCACGATGCACAGCATCAGAAAGAGCCCGGTGATGGCCAGAGCCGAGACGGCGACGCTGGTCGCGCCGTTCTTGGCGAGATCGAGGAACGGGTAGGGCACTTCACCGGCAATCGGCGCCCGCAGCAGCGCGTAGGCCAGATAGGCGATCGGATAGATCATCCACCAGGAGATGTCGCGCCACCGCGTCGAGCCGTCGGCGCCTGCCACAAGCCACCACAGCACGAACAACACCGGCGTCACATAGTGCAGGAGCACATCGCAGAGCAGGAACAGCCCTTGCGGCTGCCAAAGCTGCGCCAGGACCGTTGCATAAACGATGAGGACCAGCGTTATGGCGACGGCTACGCCCGCCCGCATCCGTGGCGCGGAAAAGGCCGGAAACCAGGCATAACCCGTCGACGACAGCAACGAGGCATGGACGAGCACCGCGCCGATGTTGGTCAGGATGGTGAAGAAGCTGAAATAGAAGACCAGCGAGCCGGCAAAGCCGCGGCCGGCTTCCATTGATGCCGGGACGGTGATGCAGAGCTGCAGGACGAGCCCGGCCAGGCCGACGACCAGACCGGTGATCTGCAGCACGCGACCCATTGGGCTAGGCAGCAGCGCCGCAGGCCGGATTGCCCGCCTGCCAGCGGGCAATGTCCGAGCCGATGCGGGCGCCGAGCGGTTCCGCCATCAATGGGCCGAACACGTCGACGCGGCTCGAATTGCCTTGCGCCTGCACGACCAGCAACGGCTTTCCACCATAATGTTTGGCCGGCACCAGCAGGAAGCGCGGCGTGCCGCTGAACGAATTCAGCTCGTTGGCCATCTGGTAAGATTTGAAGGCAGGGTCCTTGCTGGCGATCCAGCATTTGTGGGCAGCTATTGCCACCTGCTCCATGGCAAGCAGTGACGCACTCTTGCCCGCCGGCGCCGGCGCGCTCTTCGGGCCTGACTGGCAGGAGGCGAGTACAAGCCCGGCGGCAGTAGCGACGGCGAGGCGCGTGGTCGTCGGTCTCATGTTCAAGCGGCGCCCATCTCGAGTTCGGACAGAAAGATCTTCAGACCGTCTGTCATCTCACCCCAGACGCGCGACAGCGCCGGATGCTGCAAGGCTATTTGCTCGTAGGCATCGAATTTCGGATAGGCGTCAAGCAAATCGGGGCGGCCCATCGTTGTCCTGAAATTGTTGAAGACGAAGCGGGTCGGCGTCAACCACGCATCGGCAAAGGAGATGTCGTCGCCGAGCGCGAACGGGCCATGCGCCATGCGGGCCTCGATTGCCGCAAGCCCGTGATGCAATCGGGCGAACTGTGCCTTGATCTCCGCCTCGTTGCGCTGCGGCACGAAATGGAGCTCGAACAGCTTCATCGTCGGGGCGAGTACGTCGAGGTCGGTGATGCGGGCGAACATGCGCACCAGCGCCCGGTCCTTCGAGTCCCTCGGCAGCAGCGCCGGCTCGGGAAAGCGCTCCTCCAGATATTCGGCGATGACCACCGATTCGACGATCGTTTCGCCGGAGCCGGTGATCAGCACCGGAATCCGGTTCAACGGCGAGATGGCACGAAACGCCTCCGGGATGGGAAACCCCGGCGGCGGTGCAATGAGCTTGAGCGGCACGTTCTTGATGTAGGCCAACGCCCGCACGATCGACGAATAGGGCGACAACGGCCGCGAATAGAGTTTCATGACCGTGGCTCCAGGAGGAAAATTGAAGGCATCAAGCAGCGATGCCCAGCGCGCTTTCGAACAGCGCCCGGCCGTCGCTGCCGCCATGCGCCGCTTCGATCAGGTTCTCGGGATGCGGCATCAGGCCGAGCACGTTGCCGCGGCCGTTGACGATGCCGGCAATGTCGTTGATCGAGCCGTTGGGATTGGTGCCTTCGGCATAGCGGAACACCACCTGGCCTTCGCCTTCGAGGCGGGCCAGCGTTTCGGCATCGGCAAAATAATTGCCGTCATGGTGCGCCACCGGCGCCCGGATGATCTGGCCCGGCTGGTAGCGGCGGGTGAACATCGTGTTGGCATTGGCGATCTGCAGCTTCACCTGACGGCAGACGAATTTCAGCGAGGTATTGCGCATCAATGCGCCCGGCAGCAAGCCGGCCTCGACCAGGATTTGGAAGCCGTTGCAGACGCCGATGACCGTGACGCCCTTGGCCGCCTTTTCGGCCACAGCCCGCATTACTGGCATGCGCGCGGCAATGGCGCCGCAGCGCAGATAATCGCCGAACGAAAAGCCGCCGGGAATGGCGATCAGGTCGACATCGGGAATTTCGGTGTCGGTCTGCCAGACGGTGACCGGCGGCGTGCCGGAAATCTTGGTCAGCGCCGCGATCATGTCGCGGTCGCGATTGAGGCCTGGGAGCAGGACGACGGCTGATTTCACCTCAGGCGATCTCCACCGCGTAATTCTCAATCACTGTATTCGCCAGAAGCTTGTCGCACATGGCTTTCAGATCGGCCTCGGCCTTGGCGCTGTCGCTCTCGGCCAATTCGACGTCGAAAACCTTGCCTTGCCGCACCTGGCCGACGCCGCCGAAACCCATTCCGGACAGCGCGTGCTCGATTGCCTTGCCTTGTGGGTCTAGCACGCCGTTCTTGAGGGTTACGGTAATGCGGGCCTTGATCACGCTGGACATGCTCCTGTTCACCTGTTGAGCGGGCAAGCCGTCAGTGCGGCTTACCTTTGACACCGTCGGTCGATGCGACGAGCACGGGCCCGGCCGGACGCGGTGGCTCGTTCTCGTTCATGATGCCGAGACGGCGGGCAACTTCCTGATAAGCCTCGACCAGCCCGCCCATGTCGCGGCGGAAGCGGTCCTTGTCGAGCTTGTCCTGCGTCGCCACGTCCCACAGCCGGCAGGAATCCGGCGAGATCTCATCGGCAACGACGATGCGCATCATATCGCCTTCGAACAGGCGGCCGCATTCGATTTTGAAATCGACCAGCTGGATGCCGACGCCCATGAACAGGCCGGAAAGGAAGTCGTTGACGCGAATGGCCAGCGCCATGACATCGTCGATCTCCTGTGGGCTCGCCCAGCCGAAGGCGGTGATGTGCTCTTCCGATACCATCGGATCGTCGAGCGCATCCGCCTTGTAATAGAATTCGATGATCGAGCGCGGCAGCACGGTGCCTTCCTCGATGCCCAGGCGCTTGGCCAGCGAGCCGGCGGCGACGTTGCGCACCACCACTTCGAGCGGGATGATCTCGACTTCCTTGATCAACTGCTCGCGCATGTTGAGCCGGCGGATGAAGTGGGTCGGAATGCCCATCCGGTTGAGATGATTGAAGATGTGCTCGGAAATGCGGTTGTTGAGCACGCCTTTGCCATCGACGATTTCATGCTTCTTCTTGTTGAAAGCGGTAGCGTCGTCCTTGAAGAACTGGATCAGCGTGCCAGGCTCCGGTCCCTCATAAAGGATCTTGGCCTTGCCTTCATAAATGCGGCGGCGATTTTTCATCTGATTTTTCTCTGGATTTGCGGGCAGGCGGCAAGCGACCAGTTCCTGTCCGTCTGCCTAAAATAAGATGGCGACGGTGGGGTTCAATGCCGGTGTCTATCCCAATCGCACTGTTTGCTCAATCGGCAAATCCTTTCAATCAACCGCTTTCGGGCACCGAAATGCCGCAGCGCAGCAAGCAATGTAGCATATTGACCGGCCGGCGCCCTTTTGGTTTGTGCTCCGGCAACACATATTGGCACAACGAATCGGATTTCACGGAGGGATGCCATGAGCAGCATGAAAGACCGCGAAGAGGGCTTTGAGCGCAAATTCGCATTCGACGAGGAACTTCGGTTCAAGGCTGCGGCACGCCGCAACAGAGCGCTCGGCCTGTGGGCTGCCGAAAAGCTCGGCAAGTCCGGCGCCGATGCCGACGCTTATGCCAGGGAAGTGGTCGTCAGCGACATCGAGGAAGCCGGCGATCACGACGTTTTCCGCAAGATACGCAAGGATTTCGATGCGGCCGGCATCGACCAGTCGGACCATCAGATCCGCCGCACCATGGATGAATTGATGGCGCAGGCGATCGAGCAGATCAAGAACACCTGATCCCATCGATACTCTTCGAATGCTGGACCAATCGACCGCCCGGCCTCACCGGGCGGTTTTTCTTTGCCTTTGCGGTCATTTCCGGCTGAATTGCTGCAAGCAAAGAGGAAATCGCCAATGTCCCTGAAGTCACGCCTTGCGGCCGACGAGACGCTGTTCACCGCATGGTCAGGCGTGCCGGATACTTTGACGGTCGAGATACTGGCCAGACAAGGATTCGACGCGGTTACGCTCGATATGCAGCATGGTGGCCATCACGAGGACAGCGTGCTGCGCGGGCTTGTGCCGGTGCTGGCCGCCAACAAGCCGGCTTTGGTACGCATCCCGGTCGGCCGCTTCGACATGGCCAGCCGTGCGCTTGACTTCGGCGCCGAGGCGGTGATCGCCCCGATGGTGAATTCGGTGGCGGACGCAAAGCTGTTTGCTGCCGCAATGAAATACCCGCCACTCGGCGAGCGCTCCTGGGGCCCGACCTATGCTTTTCCGCGCCATGGCAAGGGCGACTATGCCGACTGGCTGCGCGACAGCAACCAGCGCACCATGGCGTTCGCCATGGTCGAAACGCGGGCCGCGCTTGATGCACTCGACGGCATCCTCGACACGCCGGGCATCGACGGGATATTCCTTGGCCCGTCGGATTTCTCGATCGCCTGGTCGAAGGGCACCACCGTCAGTTCGACGCTGGAGAGCATGATGGGGACCGTCGCCTCGATCGCCGAGCGCACCCGCAAAGCCGGCAAGCATGCGGCGATCTATGTGATGGAACCGGCCATCGCCGGTCGCGTGGTGTCGATGGGTTACCGGCTGCTGGCGATGGGTTCCGAGCATTCGCTGATTTCGCTTGGGGCAAAGACCCTGCTGAACAGCGTCAGGGATTCGATCGCTTCCTAGAGATCCGTCAGGAATTTCGCGAACGTCATCGAGCCTTCAGGCCAGGGGCCGAAGCCGGAATCCGCGTTGAGATGACCGGCATCCCCGGCGTCGATGAACAGCGAGCCCCACGCCCCGGCAATGTCCTCGGCGACGCCGAAGGCGCAGAACGGGTCGTTGCGGCTGGCGATCACCACCGACGGAAACGGCAGCGGGTCGCGCGGATAGGGGCCGAAGGTCATCAGGTGCCTCGGCTTTATCTCTGGATTGGCGACATCGGGTGGCGCCACGAAGAAAGCGCCGGCGACCGGCCTCTCGAACCGAGGCAATGCTTGAATGACCGCCGCGACGCCAAGCGAATGGGCGACGATGACGACCGGCCGCTCGGCCTCGTTAACCGCCTTGGCGACACCGGCCGTCCAATCCTCGCGCACCGGCTTCGACCATTCCGCCTGTTCGACGCGGCGCGCTGTCGATAGTTTCGACTGCCAGCGGCTCTGCCAATGATCGGGGCCGGAATTGGTGTAGCCCGGCACGATGAGAATATCTGCTTCCCTGACTTTCATGGCGCGCATGTAGCGAGAGGCGCTGTCGGGTGCAACCGGGTATGAACTCAACAGCGACACGCAAACGGCCGCTCACGAGCCCGGTTCTGCTCGCTATTGTGAACACCCTGTTCGCTTCTTGCGCTCTTGTGTGAACGATCGCGATCAACGATCTGTCGCCAGGAAAGAATGGCTGTTCCGAGATTTTGGCACGGACATGGCGTAGAATGATTGATGGCGCCGGATTGCTCTGTTGGAAGCTTGTCGAGCGCCGCCTGAACGGAGCACTTTGATGAGCGAACTGCCTTTTGCCGCGACGACCCCGGTCAGCGTTGCCCGCGTCGGCTTGCGGGCGCGCGATGCAGACAATCTCGCTGCCTACTATCGCAAAGTCGTCGGTTTGCAGGAACTGAGCCGCGCCGGCGGCACGATTACGCTCGGCGCAGTCAATCGCCCTTTGCTCGACATCGAAGCGGATCCGGCCGCGAAATCCGATGACCCGCGCAGCGCCGGTCTTTTCCACACCGCCTTCCTGCTACCCAGCCGGGCCGATCTCGGCCGCTGGATCAATCACGCCATCGCCGGCAAGATCGGCATCGAGGGCGCATCCGATCATCTGGTCAGCGAGGCTCTTTACCTAACCGATCCGGAAGGCAACGGCATCGAGATCTATGCCGACCGCCGTCCGCAGGACTGGAAATGGAACGGTGACAAGATAGCGATGGCGACGGAGCGGCTGAACATTCCGTCGGTCGTTGCCGAGGTGCCGGCCGGCGACACCGGCTGGCAGGGCGCGCCGGAAAACAGCATTATCGGCCACGTCCATTTGCGGGTCGGCAGGCCGGAAGAAGCCGAAGCATGGTGGCATCAGGAGTTCGGTTTCGACACAGTGGCAAACTACGGTGGCGCGGCGGTGTTCCTGTCGTCCGGCGGCTATCATCACCACATTGGCGCAAATGCGTGGCAGAGCGCGGGCGCCGGTCGCCGCGATCCCGCCCGCTCCGGCTTGGCCTGGGTCGAGATGCGCTCGGACAATGCCGCAAGCGAGACCACCCGCGAGGATCCGTGGGGCACGGTAATAAGGACGGTTCCCGGTAAGGCGTAGGTTAGAGGTTCGCTTTTTCGAGCAAGCGGCCAAGCATGAGCAGGCCCGCCGGCCATACGCCGAGGCGGGCCTCGTTTCCCATATGGCCGAGATCGCCGGCATCGGCGATATCCGCGCCCCAGGCTGCGGCAAAAGCGGTCGCCTTGTCGAAAGTGACGCGTGGGTCGCTGCGGCTCGCCACCACCAATGTCGGGAAGGGCAGGCGCTTCAGCGGCATCGGCGCGAACGGGCGCACCGCGTCGAATGAGGGATCGGTATCGTCGACATTGGTCGCGGCAACCAGGAATGCCGCCGCGACCTTGTCGAGTTGGCTTTGACTGGCGCTAGCAGCCCACTTCACCGCCGTCGCCACCGCCAGCGAATGCGCAAGCAGCACGACGCGGCGCGGTGCGGCGGCCACCGCGGCATCCACCTGGCCGATCCAGTCTTCAGGCTTTGGCCGGTCCCACTCGGCCTGCAGCACGCGGCTCGAATTGGGGAACACCCGGCACCAATGCGACATCCAATGATCCGGCCCGGAATTGCCGCGCCCGGGCAGGGCAAGGAAATCGAAATCTCCGGCCGACGAAATCATCAGGCTTCTCCGAACACTCGGCTAAAGATCGTATCGACGTGCTTGGTATGATAGCCCAAGTCGAATTTCTCGCGGATCTCGGCCTCGGGCAAGGCTGCGACAACGTCCTTGTCGGCCAAAAGTTCCTCAAGAAAATCAGCGCCTTGCTCCCACACCTTCATGGCGTTGCGCTGCACCAGCCGGTAGGCGTCCTCGCGCGAAGCGCCGGCTTGCGTCAGCGCCAGCAGCACGCGCTGCGAATGCACGAGGCCGCGGAATTTGTTCATGTTCTTCAGCATGTTGTCGGGGTAGACTAGCAGTTTGTCGACGACGCTGGTCAGGCGTGAGAGCGCGAAATCGAGCGTCACCGTCGCGTCGGGCCCGATCATGCGCTCGACCGAGGAATGCGAGATGTCGCGCTCGTGCCACAGCGCCACATTCTCCATTGCCGGCAATGCGAAGGAGCGCACCATGCGGGCAAGGCCGGTGAGGTTCTCGGTCAGCACCGGGTTGCGCTTGTGCGGCATCGCCGACGAGCCCTTCTGTCCGGGTGAAAAGTACTCTTCTGCTTCAAGTACCTCGGTGCGCTGCAGATGGCGCACCTCGATCGCCAGCCGCTCGATCGACGAGGCGATGACGCCGAGCGTGGCGAAGAACATCGCATGCCGGTCGCGCGGAATCACCTGCGTCGACACCGGCTCGGGCTTCAGTCCGAGTTTCTTGGCCACGTATTCTTCGACATAGGGGTCGATATTGGCGAAGGTGCCGACCGCACCCGAGATGGCGCAGGTGGCGATGTCCTCGCGTGCGTGCACCAGCCTCTCGCGGCAACGCGAGAATTCGGCATAGGCCTGCGCCAGCTTGACGCCGAAGGTGGTCGGCTCGGCATGGATGCCGTGGCTGCGGCCGATGGTGATGGTGTCCTTGTGCTCGAAGGCGCGGCGCTTGAGCGCCGCAAGCAGCCCGTCAATGTCGGCCAGCAGGATGTCGCTGGCGCGGGTGAGCTGCACGGCAAAACAGGTGTCGAGAACGTCGGAGGATGTCATGCCCTGGTGGATGAAGCGGGCATCCGGCCCGACGAATTCGGCAAGATGGGTGAGAAAGGCGATGACGTCATGCTTGGTGACCCGCTCGATCTCGTCGATGGCGTCGACGTCGAACTTCGCCGCTCCGCCTTTCTCCCAGATGGTCTTGGCGGCCTCCTTCGGGATGACGCCGAGCTCGGCCAATGCGTCGCAGGCGTAGGCCTCGATCTCGAACCAGATGCGGAACCGGGTTTCGGGCGACCAGATGGCCACCATTTCCGGCCGGGAGTAGCGAGGGATCATCAATCGGTCCTGACTTGCGAGAGCATTTGCCCGCGTCCTAACAGAGGCAGGCAAAATGCTCAACGTTGCTGGCGCGCAAACCAGACGCTGGCGACAGCTAGCGCAATGAAACCGAGCGGAAAATACAGCCGGATGCCGAGGACGACGAACTGGTAGAGCGCCGTCAACATCGTGAACACGAACTGGAAAACCCAGGTGATGGTGAGCGCGGGTGCATGCCATTGGACGTAGTAGGAGCGGTATTGCAGCCCAAAGAGGCCGCCGGTGAAGGTAATTGTCGCGGCGAGAAGGCAGACGAAGGCGGCGGCGAGGGCGATTTCCCAGTGGCGTCCGAGCGAGACGAGCCGCGCCAGAAACAGCCCAACCGGGAAGGCCAGCGCGCCGCCGGCAGCATAAAGCAGCGAGACGAAGCGGACCTTCGCCGGGGTCTCCCAATCGTACAACAGCAGATTGAGCAGCGCGCTGGCGCCCATCGCCATGGCCCACAGCAAGGCACCGGCAAATACGGTGCGCAGCGACGGCAGAGCACGGCGGAGACGGCGCAGAGCGCGATAGCGCATGGCGGGGAACTTCACAGGCGACCGGTTACCGCGATCCAGCGATAGTCCGGCCCTTCGAAGCCGTATTGGCGCACCGCGATCAGCACGGCATAGGCGCTGAGGCTATCCAGCGAAAATGTCTGAACCGCGCCGATCTGGTAGCCATTCGGACAGCCTCTGCTTCGCGGGATCGATTTGTCCTCGTGAATGATCCTCGTCTGGCCGCCATCCTTCGCCTCGATGCGCAGCAGGCGAAAGCCATTGATCTCGCCCTGGCTCTGGCAGCGTTCGGTGTCATTCATGCCGATCTGGTCGAGCCGGAACTCGAGCGGGTCGTCGACCGGCGAGAAGATCGGGCGCGGATTGACCACCATGCGGAAGGGATCGGCAGAAAGCTCGGTCACCGGGTTGAAGCCGGCGGTGATGCCGCGATTTGCCGTGAGTTCCGCCTGACTGACGATCGCTTCGCCCCTTTGCCGGGCCTGCAGCCGCGCTGCGGCCACCGTGGCATTCTCGTCGTCGAGCCGGACACGTATCGGCGAGCCCTTCAGGAAACTGTCGTCGGCCGTGTCGATATAATAGCGGGTCGCATAGGGAAATCCCGATCCGTCCTGGACGCCGTATTCCTCGAAGGCAAAGACCCCGCCATCACTACTGAAGCCGAGGATCTCAAGCTCGGCGACATCGCCTGCGTGGGCGGCGGCCAAAGTTGCAAGCGGGGCAAGCAGGCAGACTGCAAACAGGGCAAGATTTCGCATGGGGCTTTCCATTCCGGCGGTCGACGCCGTTAAATTCCCTATCACGATGCTGTCAAAAGATCGTGCTGACTGAAACACAAAGTCGATGCATCCAATCCGGCCGCCGTTTGTTATTGTCGGCAGCTTCACCGCATCGTGCCTTCCCAAAATCATAATCTATTTTGGTAAGGCACGATGCATTGATTCAAAATGTTTAGAGCGTCGTTTGCGCGTCCAAAGGGACGCGCGGCGCTCTAAGGGAGACCCCCATGACAGATGCAGCCAAGATTCGCGAACGTATGGAAGTGATCGGTGCCGACGGCGTCCATGTCGGTACCGTCGACAAGGTTGACGGAGATCGCATAAAGCTGACCAAGCGCGACAGCGGCGAGGGCGCTCACAGGGGCCATCACCACTTCATTCCTCTCAGCCTTGTCGCCGAGGTCGAGGGCCAGAAGGTGCGGCTGTCGGCAAACTCGGATGTTGCGGTCACGTTCGAGGAAGAAAAATCCGAACCCACCTGATCATAATCCAGTCTGATAACGGCTCACCCGAATGAGCGTTGCGCGTTCAGCGCGACGACCAGACCGGGAACAGATCGCCCTCGGCCGGCGTCGCGGCAAAGACGCCGCGGCTGATGGCGCGCGCCATCGTGGCGCCGGCCGCGGCGTAGAGATCGACGGCATCGTTGGGTGCGAGCTCGATGCCGCTCTTGCCCGTTGCCAGCGCGAAGACCAGATCGCCGTCTGCGGGCGTGTGCGTCGGCCAAATGGCACGGACAAAGCCGTCATGCGCCGATATCGCCAGGCGTTTGGCGGCGGCCTTCGTGAGTACCGCATCGGTGGCGATCACGGCGATGGTCGTGTTGGCGCCGGTTTCCGCCTGCTCTGCGGCATACCTGTCACGGAACTTCAGCAGGACCTTTCTGGCATCGTCAGGCATCGGGTGGGGATAGCCTAACCCGCCGAACTCGTCGCCGATCTCGAACGGTGCCGCCCAGAAATGGCGGGTCCCGGCGACCGTCACCGAGCCGGTCGGGTTGACGGCGGCAAGCGCGCCGATGGTGACGCCGCTGTCCAGCACCGTCGAGGCCGAGCCGAGCCCGCCCTTCAGGCCGGAGCTCAGCGCGCCGGCACCCGCGCCGGCGGTGCCGAGCGCAAAGTCGATCGCGGCGGCTTGCGCGGCTTCGTAGCCGAGGTCGCGGTAAGGCGGATACCGGCCCCAATCCTTGTCGCCGCCATTGCGCAGATCGAACAGGATCGCCGCCGGCACGATCGGCACGCGAAAGCCGCCGACCTCGACGCCGATGCCCCTTTCACGCAATGCCGCCTGCACCCCCGACGCGGCGTCGAGGCCAAAAGCCGACCCGCCCGAAAGCACCACGGCATGGATGGCGTGGATCGAATTGTGCGGCTCGAGCAGGTCGGTTTCGCGGGTGCCCGGCGCACCGCCCAGGATCTGCACGCCGGCCACGGCCGGTTCGTCGCAGATGACGGTGGTCACACCGGATTTCAGCTTGGCATTCGCCGCATTGCCGACACGCAGGCCGGCGACGTCCGTGATGAGATTGCGCGGACCCGTATGGAACATCCCTGTGCTGGACATCATTGGCTCTCCGCCGGCGCGAAACGGCCGCCGTCGAAACGGTAGGCTCGATAAGGATTTTGCGTCAGGTCACCTTTTTCGTCAAAGCGGATCGGTCCGATCGCCGTGGTGAAGTCATGCGTGGTCAGCACGTTGGCCAGCCTCTCGCCGGAGCTTTGCGTCAATGCTGAAGCCGACTTGGCGATCTCGACCGCGGCATAGGCGGGCAGCGTGTAACCTTCCGGCACGATGTTTTGTCCGGCAAAGCTCTGCAGCACCTTGGGGTCGGCGACATCGGCCCATTCGGGCGGCGCGATCATCAGCGTGCCGACGGCATAAGGCACGTCGCCGAGCGGCGCGCGCAACGCTTCGCCGCCGGCAAACACCATGCCGGTATTTAGCTGGCCAGCATCCCGGCCCATAATGGCGACATCATCGCCGTCGCCGCCGGCAAAGACATGCGTTGCGCCGGCTTTCCTAAGTCGGCCGATCAGGCCGATCTGGTTGTCGAGCTGCGGCCGGAACGTGTCGACGAAAACCGGCTTCAGCGCCGCTTGCTCAGCGGCTGCCCGAAATGTCTCGGCCATTTCGCGGCCATAGATCGTACCGTCGTCGACGACGGCGAACAGCTCGGTCTGCCATAGGTGGGTGAGGATGGCAGCAACGGCATTGCGCTCGTCGTCGCCGCGCGGCCCGAGACGATAGATCGGCCATCCGGTCTTGGCGCGCCGGTCGGTCAGGCTTTCCGTGCGAACGCCGACGGTGATCACCGGTATGCCGGCATCCTTGAGGATCGGCAGAGCCGCCTCGATTGCGTCGGTGCACAAAAACCCGATGACGACGTTGACCTTGGCCGCGGTGAACTCCCGCGCGGCGGCGGCGCCACCGTCGGCCGTGCAGGCGTCATCGATCGTCTTGATTTCGGCATCGTTCGCTTCAGCCGCCATTGTTGCGCCGGCCTCGATCTGTTTGCCGAGGATCGCCGACGGCCCCGACAAAGGTGCCGCGACGCCGACCAGCAGCGTCTCGGCATTTGCACTGCAGGCGACCGAGAGCCAGGCCAGCACCGCTATCGTGGTTGTCCAAGGTCGCATGCGAGCGAAGAATTCCTCCACGCCGGTCGCGTGGTTGCCGGCGCCAATGCCGTCAAGACCTAAAGGCTGGCCAGCTTTGGCGCAACACGCGAATTCGGGATATAGGTCAAGCACTTCGCTTGTGGCCTGCAATATCCCCCCATATATAACGGTTGGTTCTGACTAGTGGAAAATCATCGGTGCTGAAGAAGAATGACATCGGGCCGCAGGCCTACCGCGACGCGATGGCCCATTTTGCTGGCCATGTGCATGTAGTCACCACCGATGGCCCTGCCGGCAGGCGCGGCGCGACGGTGATCGCGGCCTGCTCGGTGTCGGACACGCCGCCAACCATCCTGGTTTGCCTCAATCGTGAAAATCCCAAGAACGAGCCGTTCGTGGAAAACGGCAAATTTGCCCTGAACACGCTGGCTTCGGATCAGGAGCCGCTGTCGATCGGCTTTTCCGGCATTACCGGCCTGCCGGTCGAGGAGCGTTTCGCGTTGGCCGAATGGGATGTGATCTCGACCGGTGCGCCGACGCTGAAGGGCGCGCTCGCCGTCTTCGACTGCGAACTGATCGACTCCAAGGATCTGGCCACCCACCGTGTGCTTTTTGGCAAGGTTACAGGTTTGCGCATCGGCGATAATTTGCGGCCGCTGATCTATCACAACCGCGGCTACCACGCTTTGTAGAGGCTTTCAGATGGCCGCGCCCGCGAAGACAGAATGACCGAGTTGAAAACCGCGTCCGGCGCCGCGGATGATCGACGAGACGCTCGATCTGTTGACCCGTGCGGATTATGTGGCGGACCGGTCGCTGGCGACCGTGCTGTTTTTATGCGTTCGGTCGACCCTCGGCGGTGGATCCAGGCTGGCGCGAAGCGCGTCGCATAACCACATGTCTGCCAGGGAGAAAATCATGGAACACAGTATCTATCTCGATGAGGCCCGCGATCCGCTGATCATCGCGGAGGGCTGGATGAAGGACGGCAAGGATGTCGCCATTGCCACCGTGGTCGAGACCTGGGGCTCGGCGCCGCGCCCGGTCGGCAGCCACCTGGTCATCGACGCCGAAGGCAATTTCCACGGCTCCGTCTCGGGCGGCTGCGTCGAAGGCGCCGTGGTCACCGAGGCGGTCGATGTTATCGATAGCGGCACGTCCAAAATGCTCGAATTCGGCGTCGCAGACGAGACCGCCTGGCAAGTCGGCCTGTCATGCGGCGGCCGCATCAAGGTCTATGTAGAAAGATTGGGTTGATCTCGAATGGATCCCTATGCGCTGAAGACACTTAACGCCGAACGCCGCGCCCGCCGCGCGGCAATCCTGGTCACAGATCTCGGCGACGGCCGCGACCGTGTCGTGCGCGAGGGCGACCGGGTAGCCGGCGAACTCGGGGCGGCCATCGCCAAGGCATTTCGCACGGGCAATTCCGGTTCGGTCGAAGCTGAGGGGCGGACGTTCTTCCTCAACGCACATCTGCCGCAGCCGCGCCTGGTGGTGATCGGCGCCGTCCACATCAGCCAGGTGCTGGCACCGATGGCCAGGATCGCCGGCTATCCTGTCGAGATCATCGATCCGCGCACGGCCTTTGCCACGCCCGATCGTTTTCCCGATATCGCGCTGCATGCCGAATGGCCAGAGGATGTGCTGACGCGTCAGCCGCTCGATAGCTATACGGCGCTGGCTGCTCTCACCCACGATCCGAAGATCGACGATTTCGCGCTGAGGGCGGCGCTCGACGCCGGCTGCTTTTATGTCGGCGCGCTCGGCAGCCGCAAGACCCACGCCAAACGTGTGGAACGCCTGCTGGCTTCGGGAGCGACAGCCGACCAGATCGCCCGCATTCATGCCCCGATCGGCCTCGACATTGGGGCTGCCAGCCCGGCCGAGATCGCCGTCGCGGTGTTGGCGCAAGCGATCCACGCCTTTCGCTCCCGCGGCCTCGAATCCAAAGGCGCCGTCGCGTGAAATTTGGTCCCGTTGCGATCGATACGGCCGAAGGGGCAGTGCTTGCGCACGCCACCACAGTCGGAGAGCGCCGCTTCCGCAAGGCGCACAGGCTAAGCGCCGGGGATGTGTCCCTGTTGAAGGCCGCTGGCATTTCCGAAGTCGTAGCGGCGGTGTTGGCGCCCGATGATCTCAGCGAGGACGTCGCCGCCGAAAAGATCGCCGCATCCATGATCCATCGCAACATCGAGGCGAAGCCCGCCGCGACAGGTAGGGTCAATCTCCACGCGCAGGCTGCCGGCATGTTCACCGTCGACGCGGCGATGATCAACGCCATCAACGCCGTCGATCCGACGATCACCATCGCCACGCTCGCGCAGCATGCGCCGGTCGAAAAAGGTCAGATGGTAGCAACGGTGAAGATCATTCCGTTTGCGGTCGTCTCCGCTTTGGTCGATGCCGTGGCAAGGATCTGCGCCGGCGGCGAGATATTTGCGGTCAACGCCTATCAGCCGGTGCGCGTCGGCGTCATCCAGACGGTGCTGCCCGGCATCAAACCCAGCGTGCTCGACAAGACGCTGCGCGTCACCGAAGCGCGCCTGGCGCGTTCGGGCGGCAGGCTGACGGCGGAGCGTCGAACCCCGCATGAAATTATCCCCCTCGCCGAGGCTGCGGCCTCGCTGATCCGCGACAACGATATGGTGGTTATCTTCGGCGCCTCGGCGATGGCCGATTTCGGCGACGTCGTTCCCGCTGCCATCGAAAAGGCAGGCGGCGCTGTCATCCGCGCCGGCATGCCGGTCGATCCCGGCAATCTGCTGGTGCTAGGCACTCTAGGCGGCAAGCGCATCATCGGTGCGCCGGGCTGCGCCCGCAGTCCCAAGGAGAACGGCTTCGACTGGGTGCTTGGCCGGCTGATCGCCGGTCTCGACGTGACCGCCAGGGATATTGCCGGTATGGGCGTCGGCGGGCTGTTGATGGAAATTCCGACGCGGCCGCAGCCGCGCGAGCCATTGCCGGCCAAAGCCGAACCAAAGGTCGAGATCGTGCTTCTGGCCGCCGGCCGCTCCAGCCGCATGGGCGGGCCGAACAAGCTCTTGGCGCTGTTCGACGGCAAGCCGCTGGTCCGTCGCACTGCCGAACGCGCGGTCGGTTCGAAAGCCGCGGCCACCATCGTCGTCACTGGCCACCAGCGCGAGCGCGTGCGCGATGCACTCTCTGGCCTCGATGTGACCTTCGCCGACAATCCGGATTTCGGCGAGGGTCTGTCTTCGTCGCTGAAGGCCGGCATCGCCAAGATTTCCGGCGACGCCGCCGGCGCCATGATTGTCCTCGGCGATATGCCCGGCGTCGCCTCGGCCGACCTCGACAGGCTGATCGAGGCGTTCTGCAGGTCCGAAGGCCGATCGGTGGTGCGGGCCTCGCACGATGGGCGGCGCGGCAATCCCGTGCTGCTGCCGCGTTCGCTGTTTGCCGCGATCGCTCACCTTGAAGGCGATACCGGGGCCCGCCATCTGGTCGAGGCCGAAGGGTTCGACGTCATCGATGTCGAGATCGGCGAAGGGGCAGCCGTCGATGTCGACACGCGCGAGGCGCTGGAAAGCGCCGGCGGCGTGCTGCAGGATTGACAAACCGAAGCCGAAAAACGCATGGCTGCGGGATGGCCTTTCGTTCCTGCCTCCGGTTCCGCTTGCCTCCCTCCGGCCTCCCGGCCCTGCTGATGGCGATTCTTTTGTCGCTCTCTTGTGCCGCCTACGCCAACGCTCTCGAACTCAAACCCTTCAAGGACGATCTGTTCGCCTATCCGGCCACACTTTCGTCCGAGAGCAACGGCGCCTATACGGTCATCGACTATCGTGAGCTGCGCGATATCAACACCCGCGACGAAGTGCCTGAGCGCCGGGTGCATGCGCAATACACCGATATCGGTGTGCGCAAGGTGCAGCAGGATTTGTTGCTGAAGACCGATGCCGGCGATGTCCGCCACATCGCCGTCGGCAAGGCCGAGGGCGCCAGCATCATCGTGCTCTATCTGCACGGGCAGGGCGGCAGCCGTAAGCAGGGTGCTGACGATTTCACTTTCGGCGGCAATTTCAACCGTATCAAGAACCTGATGGCCGGTAATGGCGGCCTCTATCTGTCGCCGGATTTTTCCGATTTCGGCGACACCGGTGCCGCCCAGATCGCCGCATTGATCGGCCACTATGCCGAACAGTCGCCGCGCGCAAAAATCTTCGTCGCCTGCGGCTCTATGGGCGGCGCGTTGTGCTGGAAGCTGGCAGGCCGCAAGGACTCCGGCGGGCGCATCGACGGGCTGCTGCTGCTCGGCTCGCTGTGGGACGAGAGTTTCTTCTCAAGCTCCGCATTCAAGCGCCGTGTGCCGGTCTTCTTCGGCCAGGGCAGCAAGGACCCGGTGTTTCCAATCGAGAAACAGGAAGCCTTCTTCCGATCGATTCTGGGCAAATCGAAAGCCTACCCGACCCGCTTTGTCCGCTTCGAGACCGGCACACATGGCACGCCGATCCGCATGACCGACTGGCGGGGCACACTCAACTGGATGTTATCGAAGGTCCCTTAGGGCGCGGTGTTGTAGTCGAGCACGGTCTGCGGGTTGATCTCGCCGTCATAAGAGGCATCGACCTCATACTGCACCAGCGAGAAATTGCCGTGGCGAAACAGGTAGGTGCCGGCCGACGAGGCGTCGCCGACGCCGCGCCACTTGTTCAAGGATGAAATCGTTTTGGTGGCCTCGTCATATTCGGAGTTGACCAACTGGTCGTCGGTCTGGAATCCGATGATGTTGATGCCCTCGACCTTGCCTTCGCTATTGTTGTTCTCATAGCGAATATCGAGTTCCGGTGACGCGAATTGCAATTGCCGGACGCCCGATACCTCGTCGTAGATGTAATAGACTGCGGTCTCATTGTAGGCGGCCATCGAGCAGAAAAAGCGAAACAGCCGTGTCTCGCGTTCGGGCTCGTTTTCGGCCGCCCCCGCATCCTTGTAGCGGAGCGAGTAGGCGTCCGGCTCTCCTCGCGGATCGCCGCCGGGCATGTCCTTGTCGCACTGGTCGCCATAAGTCGCGGCAAACGCCTTGTTGGCCTGCTCAACCGCTGCGTCCTTCTTCGGCGGCGGCGGTCCTTCGCCGCAGCTTGCCGGCACGGCATCTTCGAAATCGGCCTTTGAGGGTTTCAGCGCACCCTTGTCGATAAAGATTGCGCGAAATGGCGGTTCCTGGATCGAGGCGTTGATCTGGCGCAGCGTATAGCAGCCGGCAAAGACATTCTCGCTGCCGTCCTTGGCCGTCGCCCGGATGGCGACCGGAATGCTGTAGTAGATGCTGCCGGCAGCCCCGTCTTCGGATACGCCACCGGTTTTGACTTCGACCGTGTCCGTGCCGTCATAGCCTTTGACGAAGGAATTGAAATCCTTGGCCGGCTTGGTGTCGCCGAAATAGTCCCAGGCGCGCGCGAATTCGTGCCGGCTGATGGCACTATAAAGCGACCGGATGACCGCTTCGGCATTCGACCTGTCGTCGATATAAGGCGCGTCTGCGGCGAGCGCCGATTGGCCGGCAATGGCAAGAGAGACAAAAGCGGTCGCTGCAAAAAGTGCGCGTCTCATCGGGAACCTCCACTCGATGAAAAATCCTATCATATCGATTGCGGCGGCGTGGTGACGCTTGAACAATAGCCTGCGAAAGCGCTACCTCTCGCCGTCGGCAGTCGGGCCGCGTGGAGATTTCTTGTGACCATATCAATGTATGAAGCATCCGTGCCGGTATTTTCGGCGAGGCTGAAGGCACTAGCCAATGTGCTGAACATTGCCGAGCAAAATGCGGCTGATCGCAAGATCGATCCGCAGGTGTATCTGACGGCGAGGCTGGCGCCGGACATGTTTGCGCTGACCAGGCAGGTACAGATTGCCACCGATCACGCCAAGGGCGCGCCGTCACGGCTTGCGGGACGCGAGGTGCCAAAATACGAGGACAATGAGGCGAACTTCGCTGATCTGCAGGCCCGCCTTACCAAGACGCTCGACTATCTCGCGACATTTTCGGCGGCCGAATTCGATGGTTCAGATGACAGGATAGTCGAACTGAGGCTTGCGGGGCGCGAGGTTTCGATGCCGGGACTGCAGTATCTGCTGCACGCTGCCATGCCCAATTTCTATTTCCACCTGACCACAGCCTACGACATCTTGCGCCACAACGGCGTGCCATTGGGAAAGTCGATCTTCCTCGGATCGCGTTGAGATCCGCTCGGGAGATATCCCGGCCGCGCCGGGATATCTCGCGGCGCGCTGTTTAGCGCAGGGACATTTCCCGGGCGATGCGCGGGAAATCGGCCGGCTTGACGCCGATATCGGCGCGATCGGCATTGCTCATCGAATGGAGCAGCGCCAGCGCCGCTCGATAGCGCAGCTGTTCCCGCGGACGCGGACGGGCGAACATTTCAGTGAAGAATCCCATGATTCAAGCCCCTTATTGAACCTCCACGGCCGTCAATATAGGCAGATCATGACAATTGTGCAGTGCAGCATTCGCATGGCAGCCATGCTGCCCTGATCTTTTTTGACATGATTCGGCTGTTCCGGCGAAACTTCTGCGATGCTTCGACCGTAGGCCTCAGTGCCGGCACTTGGCCGGTTTTCCTCGCCATTCCTGGCGAACTTCCGGACTGCATTCACATGCAGTCCGGCTTTTTTGTTAGCCGCACGGAAAACTCCGTTTGCCGGCATCCTGGGAAAGCCGCCTGGCCTGCCGTCGGTGGGCTTGGAAGCGGGCGGCGCTTTCCTGTATGCTATTGCTTCCTCCTCGCGCAGCCGCGCAAAATTCCCGCCGGAGAAACTCCATGCACAAACGCCGTCTCGGCCAGACCGATCTTTTCGTGTCGCAAATCTGCCTCGGATCGATGACCTGGGGCCAGCAGAACACCGAGGCGGACGGTCACGCCCAGATGGATCTGGCGTTTGCTCGCGGCGTCAATTTCATCGACACCGCCGAACTCTATCCGATCCCGCCCAAGGCGGAGACACAAGGCCGTACCGAGACATTCATCGGCAATTGGATGAAGGAGAAGCGCAATCGCGGGCAGGTGATCATCGCCTCGAAAGTGGTCGGCCGCACCGCCAATACCTGGTTTCGCGGCGACCGCCCGTCGAAGCTGGTGCGCGCCGACATCTTCGATGCAGTCGAAAAATCGCTGGCCAGGCTCAATACCGATTACATCGATCTCTACCAAATCCACTGGCCGGAACGCGACGTGCCGTGGGGCGCCAATCCGAACCGCATCGGCGCTGTGCCGCGACGCTCCGATGCCGCCGGCGTGCCGGAGGGCGAGACGCCGATCGCCGAGACGCTTGCCGTATTCGATGAACTGGTGAAGGCCGGCAAGATCCGCCATTTCGGCCTGTCGAACGAGAATTCCTGGGGCGTCATGCGTTTCATCGCCGAAGCCGACAAGGGCCTCGGCCCGCGCGTCGCCTCGCTGCAGAACGCCTATAATTTCGTCAATCGCACCTTCGAGGTGAACCTTGCCGAAGTCTGCGAGCGCGAGCAGGTGTCGCTGCTTGCCTATTCGCCGCTGGCGCAAGGCTATTTGACCGGCAAATACGATCATGGCGCGCGGCCGCAGGGCTCGCGCTCGCAGTTGTTCAACCGCGGCCAGCGCTACGAGACTCCGAATGCTGCCGAGGTGCAGCTCGAATACAACCGGTTGGCGCGCACCTTCGGCATGGAGCCGGCGCTGTTTGCCAATGGCTATATCTCGAACCGGCCCTTGGTCACCTCGAACATCATCGGCGCCACCACCATTTCGCAACTCGAAATGGCGCTCTCTTCCGCCGACGTGGTCTGGACCGAGGACATGCAGAAAGCCGTTGATGCGATCCACCAGCGCGTCGGCAATCCGTGCCCTTGATGCGTCGGGACGTGGTTGTCTGATCGTCATAAGGAGAGGGGAACAGCCATGGACTTCCGGATCGACGCGGTGCGCGCGAAATTTCCGGCATTGTCGCTGACCGACAAGGGCCGCCGGCGCATCTATCTCGACAATCCTGCCGGCACGCAGGTCCCGCAGGCGGTGGCGGACGCAGTGTCGCGTTGCTTGCTGACCACCAATGCCAACCTCGGCGGCTTCTTCGAGACCACCGTTGCCGCACAAGACATCGTGGACGAGGCCCATCTGGCGATGGCGGATTTTCTCGGCGCTGCGAGCCCGCAGGAAATCATCATCGGTGCCAACATGACGACATTGACCTACCACATGTCGCGAACGCTCGGCCGCACGATGAAGCCCGGGGACGAGATCATCCTCACCCGCATGGACCATGAGGGCAACGTCTCACCCTGGCTGCAACTGGCTGAAGACCTTGGCCTTGTCGTGCGCTGGCTGCCTTTCGACCAGCAGAGCTGGCAGATCGAGGAGGCGGCGTTGGTCGCGCTGCTTTCCAGAGGACGCGGCTCATCGCGCTCAACTACGCCAGCAATCTCACCGGGTCGATCAACCGGGTGAAGGCGTTGACCGGCATCGCCAGGCGGGCTGGTGCGTTGGTCTACGTCGATGCCGTCCAGTTCGCGCCGCATGGCCTGATCGACGTCCAAAACCTCGGCTGCGATTTCCTGATCTGCTCGGCTTACAAGTTCTTCGGCCCGCATATGGGAATTTTGTGGGGCAGGCTGGACGTTATCGATGCGCTTAAGCCGTATAAATGCCGCTGCTCGTCCAATGCCCTGCCGGAGCGCTTCGAGCTCGGCACGCCGCAAATCGAACTGATGGCCGGCCTGTCGGCGGCTGTCGATTATTTTGCCGAGTTGGGCGCGGCAGCCGGCGCGCAAGGATCGCGTCGGCTGAAAATCGCCAAGGCCTTCGAAGTTTCAATCGCTTACGAGAACCCGCTGGCGCAACAGCTGATCGACGGTCTGTCGGATATTGCCGGCCTGACCATCCACGGCATCACCGATCCGAAGCGGATCAATGAGCGTGTGCCGACGGTGTCGTTCACTGTCGAAGGCATCGTGCCGGAGACGATCGTGCGGCAGATGAATGCCGAAAACATCTTCCTGTGGTCCGGCCACAACTACGCCTGGGAGATCGTCCACCAGCTCGGCATTCCGGCCGAGCAGGGGGTGGTGCGCATCGGCATCGCTCATTACAACACTTCAGCCGAAATCGACGAGACGCTGGAGAGCGTGCACCGCGTTGTCGCCATGCTGAGGCAGGAACGATCCTGAGCGGCCCTCGCGGGCGGATCATCGCTTGTGGGCGCCGCCAAAACCGGTGAGGAAGGCGGTGAGATTGTCGCCGAGCTCGTCGCAGAGATAGCCGCCTTCCTGGACGATGACCGTTGGCAAGCCGAGCCCGGCGATCACCTCGCCAATGCGCGAAAAACCAGGCGTGCTCACCGACAGCCCGCCGAACGGATCGCCTTCGAAGGCATCTAGCCCCAGCGCCACCACAAGCGCATCGGGCGAGAAGGCGTTGATGCGCTGGAACGATGCCTCCAGCGCTTCGAGGAACGCTGCATCGCCGGATTTGCGCGGCAGCGGCAGGTTGAGATTGTAGCCGAGGCCGGCGCCTTCGCCGCGCTCGTCGCCATAGCCCCAGAAAAACGGGTAGAAGCGCACCGGGTCGGCATGCAGCGACACGGTGAGCACGTCCGGCCGGGCATAGAAGATGCCCTGCGTGCCATTGCCGTGGTGCAGGTCGACATCGAGGATCGCCACCCGCGCCGCCTGCCTGCGCAGAACCTGTGCGGCGACCGCCGAATTGTTGATGAAGCAGAAGCCGCCGGCGACATCGGCAAAGGCGTGATGGCCGGGCGGCCGGCACAGCGCATAGGCGGCCGGCGCTCCCGACATCACCGCCTCGGCGGTTTCAACCGCGCTCCAGGCGCTCCAAAGCGCGCTCTGCCACGTCTCGCCGGAGATCGGGCAGGCGGTGTCGGCCATGTGGTAGCCGGCCTGGCCGACCGCCGAGGCCGGATAGGAGCCGTTCCGCGCGATCGGATGGATATTGGGGATGACCTCGGCCGAGGCGCCCTCGATGCGCTGCCAGCGCGGGAAGATATGCTGGAGGAAATCGAGATATTCGGGCGTATGCACCGCCGCAATCGGGCCGAGCCCATGATCCCGCGGCCGTTCGATCGTGCAGCCGGCAGCCTTGGTGCCGGCTAACAATCGCTCGACCCGTTCCGGCTTTTCCGGATTGGGCTGCGGCGCGCCGCTTGAGAGGAACGCCTTCGGGTCGTGGCGCTTCTGTTCTTCGGCATAGAAGGCTTTCATGTTGGCTCCTCCGGTGCATCGGCAAAGGCGAAAAAGGCGTCGCCGACGATCTTCTGCACCTGCTCGTAGCTCGACCAGCCAATGCCTAACCGTTCGTAAAAAGCCTTGGCGGTCTTGTTGTCGGTGTCGACGGACAGCCTGAGATAGACGCCGCCTGCCTTCCGGCACTGCGCCGCCACCCGGCGCAGCAGGCGCTCGCCGATCCTGCGGCCACGAAAACGGTCCTCGACATAGAGGTCCTGCACATAGACGCCGGGCCGTCCCATCCATGTCGAGAAGATCGGAAAATACAGGCAAAGCCCGGCAAATTCGCCACCGACTTCGGCGATCAAGGTCGAGAAGGCAGGCTTTTCGCCAAAGCCATAGGTGCGGAGATCCTGAGCTGTCGAGGTGATCTCCTGATGTGCGCCGACATGCGCGCCGAGCCGTAGGAGTGCGGCGTGCATGGTTTCGACGTCCTCGACGGTCCCGGGCCGGATGTTGATCTCGGGCAAAGCGACAGTCACTGGAGGTACGATGCCAAGGCACTCCCCTCTGGCCTGCCCTCTTTACGACTACTTGGCATCTCCCCCTCAAGGGGGGAGATCGGATCACCTCCGCGTTCGCCAATCTCCAACGCTGAAAAAGGGGAAGGACGGCGAAGCTGCCAATCTCCCCCCTTGAGGGGGAGATGCCAAGTAGTGGTAAAGAGGGCAGGACAGAGGGGGGTGGGCCGGGAGCCAAACATTTCAGATTGCCTTCCTCTCAGAACGCCACCCGGTCGCCGCCCTTGAGCGCCAGCATGGCGCGTGCCTCGGCCGGCGTCGCGACGTCCAGCGACAGCCCTTCCAGCACGCTGCGGATACGGCGGACGTGGTCGGCATTGGACTTGGCGAGCTGGCGCCCGTCGTAGAGGCTGTCCTCCAGCCCGACGCGGACATTGCCGCCCATTGCCGCCGCAATCGAGATCATCGGCATCTGGTGGCGTCCGGCGGCCAGCACCGAAAACCGGTAGCTCTCGCCGAACAGTTTGTCGGCGATGCGCTTCATGTGGACCAGGTTTTCTGGATCGGCGCCGATACCACCCAATATGCCGAACACGAATTGGATGAACAATGGTCCCGACACCAGCCCGCGGTCGCGGAAATGCGCAAGCGAATAGAGATGGCCGACATCGTAGCACTCGAATTCGAAACGCGTGCCACAGCCGCGCCCAAGCTTTTCCAGCACCGTCTCCATATCGGCAAAGGTGTTCTTGAAGATCGTGTCACGGGTAGCCTCGAGCAGCTTCGGCTCCCATTCGTGCTGCCATTCTCGCGGCCGCTCGAGCATCGGGAACAGCGCAAAATTCATCGAACCCATATTGAGCGAACACATTTCCGGCTCGGCCCTGAGCGGCGCGGCCAGCCGCTGGTCGAGCGTCATCAGCGACGATCCGCCGGTGGTGATGTTGATCACCGCATCGGTCGCCTGCTTGATGCGCGGCAGGAACTGCATGAACACCTCGGGGTCGGCGGTCGGCCGCCCATCCTTGGGGTCGCGGGCATGAAGATGCAGGATCGAAGCGCCGGCCTCGGCGGCGGCGATCGCGTCTGCGGCGATCTGGTCCGGCGTCACGGGCAGATGCGGCGACATCGATGGCGTGTGCACCGACCCGGTGACGGCACAGGTGATAATGACTTTGCGCGGTGCCATGGTCGCCTCAACCTTCGACCGGCAGGTCGAGCTCGCCGGCCAGCACCTCGAGCGAGTCGCCGATGATGGATACGATCTCGCCGATCTGCGCGGCGGTGACGATCATCGGCGGCGCGACCATGAAATTGTCGCCGTCGACACCGCCCTTGACCTTGCGTCCGTAGATGATCAGGCCGCGCTCGTAGGCGAGGTCGAGCAGATGCTGGGTGGCCTTCTTTGCCGGCTCGATCGGCCTCAGCGTTTCTGGGTCGGCGACCATTTCGGCACCGGTGAGCAGGCCCTTGCCGCGGACGTCGGCGATGAACGGAAACCGCTTCGCCAATCCCTTCAGCTCGTCCATCAATAGCTCGCCCATGACAGCCGCGTTGGCGATCAGGCCGAGACGGTCCATCTCGCCGAGCACGGCGAGCCCGGCGGCGCAGGCGAGCGGATTGCCGGCATAGGTATGGCCGTGCTGGAAGCCGCCCGACGCGAGCAATGGCTGCACCAGCCGCATCGGTGCCGCCAGCGCGCCGAGCGGCGCGTAGCCAGAGCCCAGCCCCTTCGACAGCGCGACGATGTCGGGCTTGCAGTTCCAGTGGTCGCCGCCGAGGAATTTTCCGGTGCGGCCGGCACCGCTCATCACTTCGTCATGGATGAGCAGGATGCCGTAGCGATCGCAGATCTCGCGGATGCGCGGATAGTAGCTGTCCGGCGCCACCAGTGCTGCCGTGGCAGCGCCGCCGACTGGCTCCATGATGAAGGCGAGCACGCTCTGCGGTCCCTCGGCGAGGATCTTTTCCTCCAGCATGTCGGCGTAGCGGATGCCGCGCTGTTCCATCGAAAGATTGTCGCGGTCGCGCCAGGCGATGGGCGCCGGCACGGTCGGCATCATCTGCATCATCGGCACAAATGTTTCGGACAGCGCATCGTCGCCGGTGACGGCGAGCGCGCCGAGCGTGCCGCCATGATAGGACGGAAAGCGCGTGATCACCTTCCAGCGGCTGGGCTGACCGGTGGCGACCGCCCACTGCCGCGCCAGCTTGACGCAGGATTCCGTTGCTTCCGAGCCGCCGGAGACGAAAAAGATGCGGTCCAGGCCCTCGGGGAGTTTGGCCGCCAGCTGCCGCGCGAGCTCCTCTGCCGGTTCGTTCTCGAAATGCAGGCGGTAGGCGAAGGTGGCGCGGTCCATCTGCCGTTTCATCGCGTCGAGCACGTTGCGATTGGAGTGGCCGATATTGGCGACCATCGGGCCGCTCGATCCGTCGATGAAGCGGCGGCCATCCTGCGTCCACATGTAGATGCCTTCGGCGCGGTCGATCAGCGGCCGGCGCACGCTGGATAGATAAAACAGATGCGAGGCTTCGCGAGTTTCCGGGGCAGGAGACTTCAACATGTCATGGCTTTCCAAGATAGCGATCGAGGACATTTCTGGTGACGCGCTCTACCATCGCATCCTGCCTTAGCAGGCCGGCAACCCATTCGCAGCTTCCGGCGTGAAACACCTCGCCTTTGCCGCGCGGGAAATTGACGATCATGCCGTTGCCGCGTTTGACCTTGTCGAGGTTGGCATCGCTTGCCTCGCCGAACAGCGTCTCGGCGGTGAAGCGTCCGTCCTCGTCGCCGAGAAACTGGTCGTCGAACGCAATGTCGGCGCTTTCCTCGACCTGGCTCGCCATGCCGACGGCCAGCACTTGCAGCCCGTCCGGTGCACCGCTGTCGGGCTTGGGGTAGGGCAGGCCGCCGCGGATCTCGAAATCGAGCCCGTCGACCTCGTAGCCATAGACATGGCTGTCGGCGCCGAGCAGATCGCCATAGTAGATGCCGGTGCCGGCAAACGCCCAATGCTCCGGCCGGTAGACCGGAAAGCCGCGTACGCCGCGCGGCGCGCAGCCGCCCCAGCCGGCATAGACGCCTCTTGTCGCGTTGAGGCCGAAGGTCGCCGCACCCGGCCGGCCGATTTCCGGCGCTTCCCAGGAATTGGTGGCGCGCCTTATATCGCCGCCGCGATAGGCCGGGTCCTCGGCGCGAGCGCGGTATTTGTAACAGACCTGCCGGCGGCCTTCGTCCTCCAGCCTGGTCTGCCACATGAAATTGCCGGCAAAGCGCGCCGCATGACCGCCGCGCTCGACATAGGTGTCGACCGCATCGCGCATTTCCCAGGTCCAATATTCGTCGTGGCCGACCAGGACGACGCAGTCATAGCCGTCGAGAATGTCGGGCGAAAAATGCAGATCGTGCTGGCTGGCGAGATCGACGGCGTAGCCGGCACGCTCGGCGAAGCGGAAGAAATGGCTGTCGTAGCTTGCCCAGCCGGACGAGGCGTATTTCTTCGAATGGCCGGTAGCAAAGGCCCATTCCATATGCGGATAGCGCGGCACGGTTTTCGGCGGCACGGCGACTTCGAGCGGCACGCGCGGCGCGTCCCTGGGCAGCACGACGAAGCCGCGGCACCACGGCCGCTGCGTCGACACCATTCGTGCATATTGGTCCCGGCCTGGCCCGGTGATGCCTTCGTAATGGTTGGAACCGCCCCATGTATTGTAGGCGAGCCAGGTGCCGGTGGCCGCCACCTGCAGCACACGGCCAGGCTTCTTGCCAGGCTGCGGCGCGACGATAAAAAGATGGTGGCAGCGGATCGGCTTGCCGTCCCGGCCATCTGCCGTCAGCGTCACGCGATAGGCGCCGGATGGCCAGTCGTCGCCGATGCGAAACTCGAACGAAGCTTGCCAGCCGCAGCCTTCGACCGAACATTGATCCGGCGTATCTTGCCAGCGCGCCGCAATCCCGGTCCTTTCGAACATTGTCGTTTCCGCGCCGCCGTCGCGGATGATTGCGATGCCGAAACCGGCGGCCGTCGAACTGACATGCAGCGCCACCATCTCGCCGGGGCGATAGGAAAAACGGTCGCTGTAGCACCAGATTTCGCCGCGCCCGCCATCCATACCGGGCCATTCCCAGTAATGGCTGCGCACCGCCTGGCGTCGCTGCTCCGGCGTCAGTCCGAAATCGGGAAACTCGGTCGGCAGATGGTTCATGGACACCGCTAAGGTCGAAGGCCGCCATTTCGGCCATCCGCCGGCCAAGCGTCAATTGGAAACGATCGGGCCAGCCATTGCCGGGCTGCTCACTTGGCCTTGCCTGACAAACAGACTATCTCACAAATGGCGGCGTTGTCCGCCACGGGAGCCGATATGCTGAGAGTGCAAAAGGTCAGGGTCAACGATATCTACGTGCCGACGGCGCGCAAGAAGACGCTGCATCCCGAAACCGTCCGCCATCTGGCCGAGGACATTCTGGAAAACGGCATGAAGATGCCGATCCAGGTGCGCCATGACGGCAAGCGCCATATCCTGGTCGAAGGGTTGCATCGGCTGGAAGCGGCCAAGTGGCTCGGCGAGACCGAGATCGACGCCTATCTGGTGCAAGCCAAGCGCCACTGAAGCCACTTATTTCCGTCGTTCGAATCTCCTGTCCCGCGGATTTTTTCGCGGACCGTGTCGGCTTGCGTCTTGTCGGTTCGTCCTAGACACGGAAGCCAAAACCGACATGTGAGGAAACATCATGACCACCAAGCTCGACGTCGCCCCCAACTCCGACCGCGAGCTGGTTCTCGCCCGCATCATCGATGCGCCGCGCGAGAACGTCTATCGCTGCTGGACCGAGCCGAAGCTCTTGACGCAATGGTTCGCGCCGAAGCCGTGGACGACGCCGCGAGCGGAGATGGACGTTCGCGCCGGTGGCACCAGCCTGGTCGTCATGGCCGGTCCCGACGGCAACGAGTTTGCGAATCCCGGCGTCTTCCTCGAAGTCGTGCCGGGCAGGAAGCTCGTCTTCACCGATGCCTATACCAAGGCGTGGGAGCCTTCCGCAAAACCGTTCATGACTGGCGTTGTGACACTCGAGGACGAGGGCGAGGGCAAGACCCGCTACATCGCCCGGGTTGCGCATTGGTCGGTCGCCGACCGCGAACAGCACGAGAAAATGGGTTTTCACGACGGCTGGGGCCAGTGCGCCGAACAGCTTGAGGAGGTCGCAAAGCGACTTTGATGCAAACGGGAGAGGGAGACTGATGTCCAGATCGGTATTTTTCGCCATTTTCGCCTCGGCCGCCGCGCTGTTTGCCGCGCCGGGCAGCATAAACGCAGAGGAGGCCAAGCCCGCCATGACGACCGCAACCGCAACACTGCCGACGCCGGAAAAATCCGGCCTGCTGCCGATCAACGGCCTGAACTATTATTACGCCGTCTACGGCAAGGGCGAGCCGCTGCTTCTGCTGCATGGCGGTCTCGGCACGACCGACATGTTCGCGCCGATCCTGCCGAAACTTACCGAAAACCGCACCGTCATCGGGGTCGACCTGCAGGGCCATGGCCGCACCGCGCTCGGCGACCGGCCGCTCAGCCTGGAGGCGATGGGCGACGACATGGCGGCGATCGTCAAGGCGCTCGGCTACGACAAGGTCGACGTGATGGGCTATTCGCTGGGCGGCGGCGTCGCCTTCCGCATGGCCGTCCAGCATCCCCAAACGGTGCGCCGCCTGGTGCTGGTCTCGACCGGCTACGCCGCGGACGGCTTCTATGCCGAGATGCGTGGCCAGCAGGCACAGGTCGGCGCGGCGATGGCCGACATGATGAAGGACACACCGATGTACAAATCCTACGTCGCGGTTGCGCCGCATCCGGAGGATTTTCCGAAACTGCTCGACCAGCTCGGCGCATATATGCGCAAGGACTACGACTATTCGGCCGACGTGCCGAAGCTGAAAATGCCGGTGATGCTGGTGTTCGGCGACAGCGACATGTACCGGCCCGAGCACGAGATCAAGTTCTATCAGATGCTCGGCGGCGGGTTGAAGGACGCCGGCTGGATGCGCGAGAACCTGTCGCAGAACCGCCTGGCGATCGTGCCGAACCGCACCCACTACGATGTGTTCTTCGCGCCGGAACTGACAGCTGCCGCGCTGCCGTTCCTCAATGGCCAGACCAAGGTCAAGACCTGGGACGAGGTCGTCAACGAAACGAACTGACGCCCAGTCAATTGTCTGCCGGCCGTCTTCCGCGAGATGGCCGGCATGTCGCCCATGGGGCCTTGGCCCGGCGCATCGGCCAATCGTGTATTGGCCGAATCACAGCCATAGATGGCGCCATCAAAGCTTTTCAATTGACGCTGCCACGCCTATCGATAGGTATGCCGCCTATCCTCACAGGGCAGGGACGCGGGTGATGGCAAGATATCAGGGCGGGTGTTTGTGCGGTGCGGTGCGCTACCGCGCCGAGGCGGCACCGATCAATGAGCGCGTCTGCCATTGCCGGTTGTGCCAGAAGGCGCTGGGTGCCGCCTTCAACGCGCGCGTGCTGTTCCGCATCGATGATGTGACGGTCGACGGACCGCTGGCGACGGTGAATTCCTCGCCCGATCTCAAGCGCGGCTTTTGTCCGCGCTGCGGCACGACGATGTTTTCCCGGCGCGATTCCGCCGGCATTATCGGCATCACCACCGGCTCGCTCGATGATCCCTCGTTGTTCAGGCCTGAGATGCATATCTGGACCGCCTCGAAGCAGCCCTGGGTGCAGATCGACGACGGCCTGCCGCAGTTTGAAGGCGCGCCACCTCCGGCTTGAGGTGGAATCTGGACAAAATTTAATCCGAAGCGACACGAGATAGCCGGCAAAGCGTCATTGGCGGGCCATCATTGCTGCCTATCTATTGGCATGCGGGCAGGCAGTCGAGGAGGCGACGGATGAACGACAGCATCAACACCCTGGATGAACTCTTGAGCGATCCGATGATCAAGCTGGTAATGGAGCGCGACCGCGTGCAACCGGCACAACTTCGCACGTTGCTCGAAGAAAAGGTCCGCCGGGTAGACGATGATGCGCCGGTCAACGATCGCTTTGTACCGCCGGCCCACCTCATGGCCACGACCTGTCACAAGCTGTGGTTGTGCAGCTAGGGTCTTGAAGCGGTCAGCCGGAATTTGCCGGCAAATAGCTGTAATGGCTGCGGAAATAGGCAAGCTTGAAGCCGAGGCGTGCATAGTTGCGGTAGGCTGGCCCGTCACGTTCGGCTCGCGGCGCCTCGATATCGGCCACGAACAGTTTTGCACCGGCCGCAAGTCCGTCGCGCACCATCGCTTCGCCGAGCATTGCATCGAGGTCGAAGCTCGGCGCCATGATGCCGGGCACCGGCGCGTCGATGCCGCTCCAGGCCATGCCGTCGGCGCCGATGAACATCGAGCGCACCGCCGCCACCGCGTCTTCCCGCCGCAGCATGTAATGATGCCAGCCGCGTCGGCCGGCCAGCGCCAGCAACCACGGTGAGGTCGGCAACCGATATTGGCTGTCGATGAACCCAGCCCATTCCCTTGCCGTTGCCGGCGTCACCCGCTCGACCGAGACATCCTCCGTCGGGAAAAGCGGCTCAGCGGGCAATGGCGTGGCGTCGCGAAAGATGCGTTCCCAGCCGGCCTGACGTTGCAGGCCGCGCGCCTCGAGCCAGCAGCTGAGCGTCGCGGGCTCGGTGTGTGGGTTGGTGTAGAACCAGGGCCGCAGAATGCCGGCGTCGCGATAATGCGCCAAAAGCGCGTCGAGCCGGCTCTCGGTGGCCGCGCTCTCGACGCCGAAATTTTTGACACAGTTGAAATGGATGAACGGGATCGTCGTGCAGGTGGTCCAGACGAGATCGCCATCTTCGGCGATGGCAAGGCCTTGCCTTGCGGCAAAGTCTGCCGGGGCGGCGCGATAGAGATCGAGCCAGGCATTGACCTCGGCGCGTTCGATGGCGCGACTGAGGTTGCGAGGTATCTCGTCGACCCCGATGGCGGGCGAGCATGGCTCCGGCGGGACTACGGGCTGCAATTCTGACGGGCGGCGGGCTGCATGGCGTCCTCCACGTGGTGCCTTACACCGTAAGATTAGTAGAGACTAATCTCATGCCGTGAGTTGTCAAGCCGAGGCAGCGACGTGGCCGAACATTGGAGGGACAGCACACCTCCGCCCGGCCAACGTCCCGCTGCAAAGCCCTAACAATTCGATTCAAACTTTGTTGGTAGTTTCTTGTTAGGAATCCAGCTTGGTTTGTCCGGCGGCGTTGTCCTGCCTTCGGTCTGTTGTGTTTTGCGTACAGGTCCAGATGCGGTTATCAGGCGTCGTCATCTTTTCGATCGCAGCGCTGTGCCTTGCCGGCTGCACGTCAACCTCCGGCGTCGATGCGCTGCAAGTGCCGTCCAGCGAGACCACCAGCTCGGTTGTGCGGCCACCCGCGCCGGTGGCGTCCGTGGCGAAAACTGATGCTGCGCCCGCTTTTGCCGAACAGGAGCAGGACGAACAGCCGGTCGCGATGGACGTACCCGATCAGGACGTCGAACCGCCGGCCGAGGTGATCGCGCTGATGTCGCCGCCGAAGCGGCTGACACGCGCGGCACCAGCAATGCTTGCCGAACCGGTCACGCGCTATGGTTTTCGCGATGCCAAGCCGATCAATTTCGGCAAGGCATCCTCGCCGAGGCGTCTCGCCGTCCACGGCGTCGACGTTTCGCGCTGGCAGGGCAATGTGAACTGGGGAAAGCTGCGTGCCCAGGGCGCCAACTTCGCCTATATCAAGGCCACCGACGGGGGCGACCATCTCGACCCGATGTTCACCAGAAACTGGCGCAGTGCCGACGCCGCCGGCCTCAAGCGCGGCGCCTATCACTTCTTCTATTGGTGCCGCACCGCCGGCGAGCAGGCCGATTGGTTCATCCGCAACGTGCCGCGGGTCGAGGGTGCGCTGCCGCCGGTGATCGACGTCGAGTGGAACGGCGACTCCAGCTGCAAGCGCCGCCCATCGCGGCAAAAGGTGCTGGAAAAGATGCAGGTGTTCATGGACAAGCTCGAGCGCCACTACGGCCAGCGGCCGATCATCTACACCGCGCCCGACTTCTACCGTGACAATCTCAGGGGCGCCTTCCTCGATTATCCGTTCTGGCTGCGCGCCGTGGCGGCGCACCCGTCAAAGGTCTATCCCGACCGCAAATGGCTGTTCTGGCAATATTCCGGCTCCGGCCTGTCGCACGGCGTAAGAGGCCGCATAGACCTCAACGTCTTCCACGGCGATGAGAGGGCCTGGCGCGACTGGGTGGGCGGCCGGCAGATGGTGGCCGAGGCGGAGTAGCGCGGCAGCTTCTTCCTTCTCCCCATGTGGGAGAAGGTGGATTGGCGCGCAGCGCCAAGACGGTTGAGGGGTGTTGGACGGAGTGCGTCGGTGCCAAGCTGGAGCACCCCTCATCCGACCTCGCTTCGCGAGGCCACCTTCTCCCACAAGGGGAGAAGGGGAGGCGCCGCGCCATCCCCTTTGGTTGGTCTCGAACGTCGGCCCTTATCTGAGGATTCCTTGGAGGTCGTCCCCAGGATTGGATAACGTCGCCCCATGCCGCACCAGCCCGTTGCGCCGACCAAACGTCGTTTTGCCCGCTCGATGCGACGCGAGCCGACGGAAGCGGAAGGCCGCCTGTGGCACGAACTGCGCGGACGCAGGCTCGATGGCATCAAATTCCGGCGCCAGGTTCCGGTCGGCAAATTCATCGCCGATTTCATTTGCGCCGAGGCCAGACTGATCATCGAGATCGACGGCAGCCAGCATGCGGGTTCGAACTATGACCGGGAGCGGGACGCCGAAGGGCGAGGGGCTTTCGTGTACTGCGTTTCTGGAATGACGACGTGCTGCGGGATCTGAACGCAGTCTGCGACACCATCATCGCTTACGTCCGCGATGACAGTTTGCAGCCTTGGCGGTAATAGCGCGCTCTTCCCTTCTCCCCCTGACAAGGGGAGAAGGTGGCTCGGCGCGGAGCGCCGAGACGGTTGAGGGGTGTTGGACGGAGTGCGTCGGTGCCAAGCTGGAGCACCCCTCATCCGACCTCGCTTCGCGAGGCCACCTTCTCCCACAAGGGGAGAAGGGGAGGCGCCGCGCCATCCCCTTTGGTTGGTCTCGAACGTCGGCCCTTATCTGAGGATTCCTTGGAGGTCGTCCCCAGGATTGGATAACGTC
>NZ_JAMYVA010000040.1:0-52716 GCF_040323505.1 Mesorhizobium sp. M0040 | reverse complement strand
CCTCGCTTCCGCAGAAGCCTGGATATACGTCGCTCACATTCGCCTGCTCACCCGCAGGCTCGCAAGAAGTTGATATCAAAACACTCTTTTTGATTCAGGCTCTAAGACATGGGTGACACCCTCGCGCCGATCGGATTGTCGATGGCGTGCAAAAATTATCTGGACCATGGCGCCAGCGGCTCCTGCTCGCCGGCCAAATGACGATGAAGAGCATCTTCGGCATCTTGGATCCCGCTCTGGCCATAACCGCTCTACAGACCGAGGGCGCAGCCGTCCTTGCGCGGTTCAGAACCGCCCAGCAGGGTCCCGTTTGCCCAATCGATGCGAATGGCCTGCGCACCGCCGATCGGGTCCGTGGCCGGAATGATTTCGAAACCGCGTCGGCTAAGTTCAGCTACGGTTTCGCCAGCGAGCCCGTGTTCGGCCTGGACGTTCATGGTGCCGCTGACGGGGGCGACCCGCGGCAGATCAATCGCCTCCTGCAGATCCATCCCGAAGTCGAGCACCTTCGTCAGCAGGTGCGCATGGCCCATTGCCTGGTAGTAGCCACCCATAACGCCGAAAGGCATTTCTGCCCGGCCGTCTCTCGCAAGCATCCCGGGTATGATGGTATGCAAAGGTCGCTTGTTCGGCGCCACTGCATTGGGGTGCTTGGGGTCAAGCGAAAAGCTTTGCCCGCGATTGTGCAAGACGACACCGGAGCGTGGCGAGACCAGGCCCGAGCCAAAGCTGTCGAAGACCGAGTTGATGAAACTGACCGCATTGCGATCCTTATCGACAACGGAAATATAGACCGTGTCGCTGTGCAGCGGCATATCGAACGCCGGCAGGTCCGCGCGGGCGCGCTTTAGGTCAATCATGCCGGCCAGACGATCGGCCCAGGCATTCGACAACATGTCGGCCACCGGGACCTCGGACGCATCAGGATCGGCGACGAGCAGGTCACGCGCGGCGTAAGCGAGGCGTGTTGCTTCGATTTCCAGGTGAAGCCGGTCCGCGGATTGCGGGTCGCCGTGCGCTTCGAAGCGCGAGAGGATATTTAGAATCAGCAGCGCGATCACACCTTGGCCATTCGGCGGACATTCGAACACATCGCAGCCTCGAAACGCGGTGCTGATCGGGGTCACGTATTCGCCTGTTGCCGAGGCGAAATCTTCGAGTGTGTGCAATCCGCCGAGCCCACGAAGATAGACGACCATGTCGTCGGCCACAGGGCCAGTGTAGAAGGCCTCTCGTCCCTTCTTGGCGATCAGCCGCAGCGTTGCAGCCAACTCAGGCTGGCGATGCACTTCGCCAACGCCTGGCGCGCGGCCGTTTGGCAGGAAAATCCGTTTCGCGGCTACATCGGAGGCCAGAAGTTCTTCTTCCAACGCCCAGTCACGATGGACCCGCGGTGAAATGGCGTACCCTTCCTCGGCGAAACGTATAGCGGGGGCCAGGATTTGATCGAAGGGCATATGTCCATGATCAGTGTGCAATCTGGTCCAGGCATCGATGGCTCCCGGGATGGTGACGGAGCCAGGAGAATTGCGGGCCACCTCCGCCATGCCACGTTCGAGGAACCAGTCAATTGTGAGGGCGGCGGGTGTCCTGCCCGATCCGTTGTAGGCGATGACCTCGCCGGATCCGTTTCGCGACAGAAGAGCGAAGCAGTCGCCTCCAATGCCGGTCGAGGCTGGCTCGACGACACATTGCACCGCGCAGGCTGCGATGGCGGCATCCATGGCGTTGCCGCCGGCCGCCATGATCTCCACCGCCGTCAGGGTCGCCGACGGATGAGAGGTGGCGGCCATGGCCTCGCGTGAAACGACGACCGAGCGCGTTGGTTTCTCAAAATTTCGCATGCTATGCCCTTCTGATCGTGCTCAAGAGGCGGCGTCGCTCATCGTCGAGGGGCGGTGCCGCAGATGCCGCGACATCCAGTATTCGAGTGCCGCCAAGGCACGGATGATCGCGAAGTTCAAAGTGAGATAAATGGCGCCCGCGCAGATGAAGACTTCAAAGGCGCGGTAGGTCTGGGAGATCAATCCCTGGGCAATTCCAGTCACCTCCATCAAGGTCACGATGGAAGCCAGAGACGTGCCCTTGATCATCAGGATGATTTCATTGCCGTAACTCGGCAGCGCCTGGCGAAAGGCCAGCGGCAGGATAACGTGCCGATAGGTCAAATAGGTGGACAGGCCGACAGACCGGGCCGCCTCGACAAGGCCGCGTGGCACCGATTGAATCGCGCCGCGGAGGATTTCGCTGCCATAGGCGGTGGTGTTGAGTGTCAGCGCGATGATTGCGCACCAGTAGGGTTCGCGGAAAACGGCCCATAATCCAATTGCCGACAGTTGGTGCCGGAATTGACCAAGGCCATAATAGGTCAGAAAAATCTGCACCAGCAGAGGCGTGCCCCTGAACACGGCAACGAAGCCACGGATCGGCAAGACGACGAAGGGCGATTCCGATTGCTGGGCAAGCGCCAATGTGACGGCAAGAACGAAGCCGGCAACGATGGAAGTCAGGGCCAGTTCCATCGTGAGCGGCAGGCCGGCGAGTAGCTTCGGCAGGATTTCGAGGAAAAAACTGAAATCTATCATGCCGACCGGACGCGCCACGGCGCCTTGCGTTCCAGACGGTAAAAGGCGTGGCCCGTGACGGAAGCGATAGCCAGATAGAGCAAGGCTGCAGCAATGTAGAAGATGAACGGTTCACGGGTCGAACCTGCAGCGATCTGCGCCTGGCGCATCAGTTCAACGAGGCCGATTACCGATATCAGCGACGAGTCCTTCAGAACCAACTGCCACACATTGCCGAGACCTGGCAGCGCGTATCTCAGGAGCTGGGGAAAAATAACCTGTCGCAGCCGCTGCAGCCGGTTGAGACCAAGCGCGCAAGCGGCATCGTGCTGTCCCTGGTCGATGGCGAGGTAAGCCCCTCGATAGACCTCGGCTTGATAGGCGCCCGAGATGATCGCGATAGCCAAGGTTCCAGTGGCAAAGGCCGGAACGCCGACGAATCCGGACCCGCCCAGGCTATGACCAAGCGAGGTCAGGGCGACACTACCTCCATAGTAAAGCAGATAAATGGTCAGAAGGTCGGGCACGCCCCTGAAAACCGTGCAATAGCCAAGGGCCAAGAACCTCAATATTTTGGAGTTGCGGAGACGCCCGGCCGCTGCCAGCCCGCCAAAGACAGCGCCAAGCGCAAAGCCCAGCACAGACAGGAGCACTGTGACCGAGGCCGCCATGAGAAGAGCAGCCCCCCAACCTCCGTGCTGGAAACCAAGCAGCCGGAATGCGTCAACCATTGATACCCCCGGCATTGATACCCCCGGCAGGACGAACGGCTCAGCTCCGGAACGTGGTCAGGAATGGCCGTTCGCCGGCAAGCGCTTACTTGACTGGAGTGACGTCGCTCTTGAGCCATTTAAGCGACAGGGTTTTGATCGTGCCGTCGGCGGTCGCGGCGTCGATGGCGCCGTTGAGCATGTCTTTCAGCTTGGTGTCTTCTTTGCGGATACCGGCCCCGGAGCCAAGACCGAAGAGACCCCCGACAAATCCTGGTCCTGCAAGCGCATAGTCGCTGAACTCCGGCTTGCTCAGCGTGGCGGCCAGCGCTGTCTGTTGCGCGAAGAGCGCGTCGATGCGACCCGCGGCAAGATCGAGATCGTGTTGCTCGGTGGTCTTGTATTCGCGAATCTCGGCGACGTCCGAGAAGTATTTTTTCACAAATTCCAGGTTCGCCGTTGCAGCCTGAACTCCAATGATCTTTCCCTTCAGCAATGGCTTGAGCTTGTCGATTGCCGCCTGCGCAGAGGCTTCACTGTCCAGCTTCAACCGCTCGTTGGAGATGCCGAGCTTGCCCAGTTCGCTATCCTTGGCGACCGCGAAACCTGAGGGATCCACCGCATATGGCTGGGTAAAGTCAATGATCTTCAGACGTTTTTCAGTGATGAACATGCTCGCCATGATCACGTCGAACTTGCCGACGGTCAGCGCGGGGATCATGCCGTCCCAGTCCTGTGCGACGATCTTGCACTCGATCTTCATTCGCCCGCACAGATCATTGGCGAGATCGACTTCGAAGCCGTCCAGCTTGCCGTCGGCTGTTGTGAAATTCCAGGGCGCGTAGGCTCCTTCGGTGGCAATGGTAATTGCCTTTGGTGTTTCTTGTGCAACGGCGGCCTGGACCAGGCCGAACAGGACCGACGCAATGGCTGCGATGCGGCTAATTTTCATATCATTCTCCTCTTTTTTGCCGGTATGGCAGTTCCCTTTCGTCGTGCCGGATTATCTTCCGGCTTCAACGAGTTAGATGGTATTCCCTAGCGGCGGCCGGGACTTGCGAAGTTGGCCAGAAGCGGCGCCGTCTCGACGATATGATCCCGCATGACGATCTCAGCCTTGCCGGCATCACCTGACCGCAGCACGTCGATCAGGATCTCGTGCTCGGCACGCGCGCTGGCGGGTTTGTCGACATAGTCGAACCAGATGCGCAGGTAGGGCTCGATCACGACGTGCAGGCTGACAATCTGCCGAACCAGCTTGGGTCTGTTGCTCAATTGGCAAATCTGCAAATGGAAGGCCTGATGGCGCACGACCCAGTCGCTGCTGCCGGTCTGGCTGGCGCGCTCCATCCGGTCGAGCTGGCGTTCCAGTTCTTCAAGCACTTCGACATCGATGTGCGGCATGGCAAGCCTCACCGCCAGCCCTTCGAGCACCGAGCGTATTTCAAATGTTTCGTAGATCTCATCGAGGGTAAGCCCGGCGACGATGCAGCCACGGTTCGGGCGAATGACCACAAGACCTTCCGCGGCCAGTTGGCGGAATGCTTCGCGAACCGGCATGCGGCTCATGCCGATTTCCGTCGCGATCTCTTCCGGGATCAGCCGGTCCCCGGCCCGATAACGCCCCATCCTCAGGGCCCGCTGAATGTGGCGATAAGCTTCCTCCTCGGCGGTCGTGATGCCCAACGGCTCGATTGCGTCAGCTGCCATGTCCCTGGTCCGATCAGAGCGTATCTGTGTATCCACTTATCCAATTTTCGAAACCCTGTGTCAAGCACCGATGCTTGGGCGCTTTAGAATTTCTCTTGTGAGAATAAGCACTTGGTAGGGGAAATCGGGCTAAGCACACTGTGATCAGCTAAGCCGCTGATCGGCCTGCTTTTCAACGTCCGGCAAAAAGGCCCGCCGCTCCATTTGCGAAGCGGCGAGGCCCCATATTCGGGGACGATTGCCGGGATTCCCCGGCATTGCCTGCAGTGCAATTCAGGTGCCAGATTTGTTGATCCAAAACGGGTCACCGCACCGGAGGCGCCAACGCGGACCTTCCGCGATCACGCTACTGCCGCGCTTTGCCATTCCTGCTATGTTACTTTGCGGCGGACGTAATTTTTCCGCCTGGCCGGCGCCCCATCAGGCAACTTACCCCAACGCGCCCCCCAAGTGGCGCCGGCCATTTTCCCCTGTTGGGGCACGGGCGCGCCGATTCCGTTATGCGGTTTCGAGCTATGGCAATCCGCCGGCGAGCCGCTTTGTCCAGCCTGCAACCATAAGTCCGCACGCGATTCCCGCGCAGTCGGCCACCCAGTCGAATAAATCCGGGTCGCGCCCTATCAGTTGCACGGCCTGAAGCCCCTCGATCGCCGCACCCGTGAGAACGAGGAGTACGATCAGCTTCGCCTTGCGTTCCGGCCAGCCGAGACTTCCGAGAGCCGCCAGGATGACGAAGGCGGCGGCGTGATTGAGCTTGTCGTGATCAAACGTGAAAGCCAGGCCAAGGCCCTGCAGGAGTTGCTCCGGCAGAAGGGCGAACAGCAGAACGCCGGCAAACGCGGCCGGAAAGGCAATCCTTGCCACGATCTGATAAGAATCCAGGCGCAACAAGGATAGAATGGCCTTTCGTCCGAAATCTGCAGGGAACACCGGCCGCTGAATCGAGAGCGAGCGCGGTGTCCAATTTCCGCCGTCGGGGCGTCCGGTGCATCGTCAGAATGAATGAATGCCTCGGGTCAGCCGCTGGCAGGCCGAACTGCTGGGGAGGGCTCTGCATGGTGTAGCTTCCGCGATCACGCAATTACCTGCTGCGCCAGCGCGGCTACAATCTGGCTGCGGCGGACCTGATTTCCGCTTGGCCGGCGCTGCGTCAGGGCACCTTACCCCATGCCACACGAATCGGCGCCGGCCAGAATTCCATCGATTGCGTGATGACCGACCCGCGTCAAAAAAGCCCGCCGCCCTGTCGGACGACGGGCTCCGTTGCCTGGGCGCCAGGGCGCCACGGTAGCGACTGATGTTACTAGTGCTCCCGCAGGTCTCCAATATGCTTCCGCCGCATGGCGTTGCGCATCGGCTAAACAAACGAAGCCCGCGCCTCTGGCGGAGGGCGCGGGCCGATCGGGTTGCACCCGATCTGCAGCAGAATCCTGGGAGGTTCCCGCTGCTTAAGATAACAATTAGAGACTTCTAATGTTCCGCGCTAGGGGAAGATGCCGCTGCACCAGAAATCTGATGATGGTCGGCGCGATGATGATCGAGCCGTCAGTTCGTGCGCAAGTCGATCTGGAAAATCCGCTCGTCGAAGTGCCGCGTTTCAACGGCAAAGGTCAAAGCCACTTCAAGGACCAGACCGCCACGGTCGTCCCGGACCTTGACTGCAATCCTGCGATGAGGAAGGCCATCCCTGGCCATCTCGGCCAATGTGCGAAGGGCTTCTTTCCTGACCAGCGGGAGATCGTCATATAACGTTCCCTGATCGTCGGAATAGACGATTCCGTCTTCATCGGAATCGAAGAAGTAGCGGGGCATTGCGCTTGGCCGAAGCGGCGGCATCCGGGCACGTTGTCGATAGCTGGCCGGATCTCGGCCGATCGCGATCAGTGCCTCTCCACCGTTGGCTTCGCCGCCAGCTCACTTGCGCTCGCGCAATGCCTTCACCGCCTGCGAGAGGATCATCCGGTCGCCACCGGTCCTTTTGATCAGCTTGCTCACCTGGCTGGGCGAAACACCATTTTCCCGCGCGAAATGTTCGACCTCATAATATTCATCCGCCGAAACGCGATTGCGGTCGCTGAAGTCTCGCTTGCTCTTGTCATCGGCCATTTCCGCTCTCCTCGCCCCTTCTCTTCGCTTCAGGGGGGGTCAACTTTGGTGCACACAGCAATTTGAGGGTTCGCCCGCCACAAAGTGACGCGCGAACCCTTATCGGCGCAGGAAGGGACAGGGCTGCGCAGATGCCGGGTTCGATCGGAATGGAAACAGCCAGGACCGGTGCGAGCAACCGTCGACCTTTTCCATGGAATCCTCCCGGAATGTGCAGCCAGCAACGGCTAGGTGCCGCGGCGGTTCCGGGTCACGCGGCAAACCCACCCTTTGCGCGCAAGGATCAGACTTAGGTCCTGCGGCAACACGTCGGTTGGTCCCTCCCGGGCGGGACCGAAGCCCCGTCGACGGAACGTTTTCAGCTGCCTTCCGTTCGAATGAGCCTTGGCGCGAAGAGCGGACCGAGTTCGCAAAGGAGACGACCATGAGAATGCATCTTTCCACCGCGGTGGCGGGTTTTTTGCTGCTGGCAGGCATCGGCGCCGCTGCGGCGCAAGACGTTGTCATCGAACCGCAGCAGGAAACGGTCATCAAGGAGTATGTGAAAAAGCAGCCGCTGGCCTCGGTGAAAATCCCTGGGGTGGAGCTCAACATTGGCTCGACGCTCCCCGATACTGTCGAGCTTCATGAAGTCCCCAGCGTCAAATACCGCTATGTCATCGTCGACAATCGCACCGTCGTGGTCGACCCAGGCACGCGCAAGATCGTCAAGATCATCGAGTGACGTGAAAGCTCGGGCAGTCGTCGGCCGCCGCCCGCAAATGAGGGGCGGGCGACGTATGCGTTAGGCGGTTCCTCGGCGTCGTCGCTCAGCAGGAACCCGCCGTACCGTCGAGGGCCGGGGGACCTCACAGGCAGTTTCAATGCGAACAATCAGCAGACTTTTTGATTCCCATGACCAGGCGGCGCGTGCCGTCGAAGCGCTTCAGGCGGCAGGGATCGCCCGCCACGAAATCAGTGTCATCGGACCCTATGATGACGAAATCGGCGCCGTCTTGCGCGGTCCAGGCACCGGTGCCGCCCTTGGCGCGGCGGCCGGTTTGTTGGCCGGCCTCGGCGCGTTCGATATCCCCGGCATCGATCCCCTCGGCGCGGGATGGCTGGCCTCGGCCCTCGTCGGTGCAGTCCTGGGCGGCGTTGCCGGCAGGCTTTTCGGGACATCGTCCGGTACCGGCAAGCAGCCAGGCAAGCCGGATGCCGCACAAGGTGTGATCCTGGTGCTGGCGCATGTCGATGAAAGGCAGGCCGACACCGCACAGGCGGTGCTTGGGGCTTCCGTTCAGGCAACGCAGTCTTTGGCCAGGGCGGCATGAAGATTCAGCTCGGGCAAAGCGCTTGACCAGGCCGCGCAGCGGGGCGGCGATCCAAGCGCGAATTCAAAAATCTCTGGCAAGCCGTCGCCAGAAAGTGTTGAACACCGTGCCGATCACATTCGGCGAGCGGTTGCGCTCGGCGAGGCTTGATGATTTGCTGTCGGTTTGCGGAGAACGAATAATGCATGAGCCTGTCGGTCAAGACGAATATGGGTCGACCAGCCCGTTCGATCCGGACGATCTGTCGAGGTTGAACGCAATCGGCCCGAGCGCCGGCAGCAACGATTTCGAAAAATACGCAGTCGCCGTGATCATCGTGTTCGGCGCCCTGATCATCGGTGGCCTGATGGCTGCCGGCTTGAGCTTCGGGCGCCGCAGCACCTTCTTTTTCGCGCTTGGTGGCGCCACTGCAGCATGGATATCCGGCAATGCGCTTCTGCTCGACCGGCCGCGCATCTACGCGCTGTTCGTCGGCATCGCGGCGCTGATGCTGATTGCGTCGACAATCGCGCTGGTCACCTGAAGCAAGGCGCAATCTTCTTGTTGACCATGATCTTATCCGAAAACCGGTTCCCACTTTTTGGGGTTTAATACCCGATAGCCTTGCCGGCTGCGGCGCGGCTGTCGATGGCGCCATTGTAGCGGGCGCCGCCACCCTTCTCGATTTCCGCCAGGCTCTTGCCGCCGACCAGGATGCCGGCCGCCTGGCCCCAGGTCGTGTCGGCAAGATCGAGACGGTAGCCCATGCCGGTGAGCAGCTTTTCGGTATCGGGCGACAGGCCGAAAGGTTCGATATAGACCGTGTCGGGCAACCATTGGTGATGGATGCGCGGTGCGTCGATGGCCTCCTGGATGTTCATGCCGTGGTCGACGACGTTGACGATCGCCTCCAGCGTGATGGTGATGATGCGTGAACCGCCGGGGCTGCCGATGACCATGAACGGCTTGCCGTCTTTGGCGAGGATGGTGGGGCTCATCGACGACAGCGGCGTCTTTTTCGGCGCGATCGCATTCGCCTCGCCCTGGACCAGGCCATAGAGATTGGGCACGCCGGGTTTCTGGGTGAAATCGTCCATCTCGTTGTTGAGCAGGATGCCGGTGCCGGCGGCGACAACGCCGGCGCCGAAAGAGCCGTTCAGCGTGTAGGTTACCGCGACGGCATTGCCGTCATTGTCGATGATCGAAAAATGCGTCGTCTCGTTGCTCTCGCCAAAGCCCTTCGGCATCAATTCCTGCGAGACGCCGGCCCGGAACGGATCGATCTTTTCGCGAATTTCCCTGGCGTAGTTCTTGTCGAGCAGTTTTGCGACCGGATTGTCGATGAAGCCGGGATCGCCGAGCGCCGAATTGCGGTCGACATAGGCGTGGCGCATCGCCTCGACCATGACGTGAACCGTCTCGGCCGAACCGGCGCCGAGATAGGACAACGGATAGAACTCAAGCACGTTGAGGATCTCGCAGATGATGACGCCGCCGGAGCTCGGCGGCGGCGAGGAAATGATCTCGTAGCCGCGATAATTGCAGGTTGCCGGCTTGAGCTCGCGCACCGCATAGTTTTCGAAATCAGCCCTGGCCAGAATGCCGCCCTTCTCGCCACTCGCCTTGACGATGGCGTCGGCGGTCGCGCCTTTGTAGAAGGCATCCGCCCCGCGTTCGGAAATGGCGGCAAGCGAAGCCGCGAGATCGGGCTGAACAAGGCGCTCGCCGACAGCATAAGGCTTGCCATCCGGCTTGAGGAAAATGGCCGCCGCCGCTGGGTCCCTGGCCAACCGCTCCGCGCCGCCCTGGAGCGAGGCCGCATCGCCCTGCTCCAGCACGAAGCCTTCTTTGGCAAAGCGGATGGCCGGCGCAAGCAAGTCCTGCCGCGACAGCGTGCCGTATTTCTCCCGCGCCATCTCGAAACCGGCGACCGAGCCCGGCACGCCGACCGCCAGATAGCCGTCGAGACTGGCGCCTTTTACCGGCTTGCCGTCCTTATCGAGATACATGGTTTTGGTCGCGGCCAGCGGCGCGCGCTCGCGAAAATCGAGGAATGTCGAACGGCCGTCCTTGAAGCGGATGGTCATGAAGCCGCCGCCGCCGATATTGCCGGCGGTCGGGTAGACCACGGCCAGCGCATAGCCGACGGCGACCGCGGCATCGACGGCATTGCCGCCCTTCTTCAGCACCTCGACGCCGACCTCAGACGCAAGGTGCTGGGCGGTCACCACCATGCCGTGCTCGCCCTTCGCCGGCTGCGGCGAGGCGGCATAGGCGAGGAAGGGTACGAAGCTCAAGGTGAGGGAAAGGCTGACGGCGATCAGCGTTCGGCGGGTGTTGTGCATGGCCGTTCTCCGAGGCGTGGGGGTGTGCCTAGGAAACGCGCTTGGAGCGGTTGAGTCTACTGCGAAGATCGAAAGAATCGGGAGGGTTCGCACGCCTGTGCCGGTTCGCCTCGCAACCGCCGTTGCAATCTTCGGCGACTGCAACGGCATGGATCCTAGGGTCTTCGCTACGTCGCTTCGCTCCTGCTCCGCCCTAGGATGACGAAGGGAGGGAGGGATCGGCTAATCCCGAAAGTTTGCGATTTGCCAGCAGCCGCCAGCCTGCAACGTTTGCCATTGCCATCAGCCGCCAATCCCCAACATCTGCGATTAGCTGTAGGCCCTCACGCCTTCGTCATCCTAGGGCGGAGCAGGAGCGAAGCGACGTCGCGGAGACCCTAGGATCCATGCCGTTACTTCTGAGCGCCGCAGCGTTGGAAACAAGGCCACGCTTCATCGCGGCTCCCAGAATTTTCACGTTACAGCAATTTTGTTCTTGCTTTGTGCCGACAGCTATGCTACTAATTTGAGTGTGGTGCTAATTGGCTCCAACGACCCGCCCTTCGTGGCGGGTTTTTCATTTTCACCCCAACATCAAACAATCCCGCCGCCGACGCTCGCCACCGCCGGCCGTTCGGCTGCGACCTTCGCTCGGTAGCCGGCGGCGCGGTAGGCGGCGACCGGATCGATGGCGCCGCCGGTCTTCAGCCGCGCCATGGCAAGGATCGGCTCGACGTCGGTGCGATAGGCTGTCTTCAGCGTCTGCGTCGCCATCAGCGCGTCATTGGCGTCCTGGAAGCCTTCGAGCGCCTTGCGGTCGACCAGCAGCGCCTGGGCATAGGCGCGCTGCACCTCGACCGCCGACAACATCAGGCTTTCTATCGGATCGGTGACGTTATGGCTCTGGTCGAGCATGTGAGCCGGATCGAACCCTTCTGCACCTGAAAGCTCGGCATCGACCAGTTCATTGAAGACGAGGAACAGCCGGTAGGGATCGATCGACCCGGCGTCGAGATCGTCGTCGCCATATTTCGAATCGTTGAAATGGAAGCCGCCAAGTTTCTTGAACTGGATCAGTCGCGACACGATCATCTCGATGTTGACGTTGGGGGCGTGATGGCCGAGGTCGACCAGACAGAACGCCTTGTCGCCAAGCTCTTTGGCGATGATGTAGTTGGTGCCCCAATCCTGCACGACGGTCGAATAGAAGGCCGGCTCGTACATCTTGTGCTCGGTGAACAGTTTCCAGCCGTCCGGCAGTCCGGCATAGATCTCCTTCATCGCGTCGAGATAGCGCTCGAATGCCTTGGCGAAATTGACCTGGCCGGGAAAGTTCGAGCCGTCACCGATCCATACCGTCAGCGCTTTGGAGCCCAGCGTCCTGCCGATCTCGATGCATTCGAGATTGTGCTCGACCGCCTGCCGGCGTGTTGCTGCATCGGCATGTGACAGCGAGCCGAATTTATAGGAAAGTTTTTGGTCCCTGGCGTCGGAGAAGGTGTTGGAGTTGATGGCGTCGAAGCCGAGGCCGAAGCGGGATGCCGCCTGCTTCAGCCGGTTCGGATCGGCCTTGTCCCAGGGAATATGCAGCGAGACGGTCGGCGTCGCCTGCGTCAATTGCCGGATGACGGCGCAGTCCTCGATCTTGTCGAAAATGTCACGCGGCTCTCCGGCGCCGGGAAAGCGGGCAAAGCGGGTGCCGCCGGTGCCGACGCCCCAGGACGGGATGGCGACGGCGAATTTCTCGACCTTGTCGCGGATGGCGTCGATGGCGATGCCGCGGCGGTCGAGGCGCTCGCCGAGAGACTCGTAGTCGCGCTTGAGATTGGCGTTGCGCGCGGCATTGTCTTTCTCGACAACATCGGCGGAGATGATGGTTTCGGACACTAAAGTTTCCTCCCAAATGCGTTCGGTTGGCGCTGCCCCTCAGCCGCCTGCCGGCACCTTCTCCCCGTATGGTGACCGGGAGAAGGGTAAAGCTCCGGCGTCGGCGCCAACCCTCAAACGACTGCTTATCGCGTAAAGCTCTGTGCGTTGCCGGCGTCGACGTTGATGATGTTGCCGGTCGATTTGGCCGACATATCGGAGGCGAAGAAATAGATCGCCTCGGCGATGTCTTCGGGGAACACCGACCGCTTCAGCATCGAACGCGAGCGGTAGTGCTCCTCGAGATCGTCGGTCGACATCTTGTAGGCGGCGGCGCGCTGTTCCTTCCATTCGCCGGTCCAGATCTTCGAGCCGCGCAGCACAGCGTCGGGGTTGACGACATTGACCCTGATCTGCGCTTCCGCGCCTTCCAGCGCCAGGCAGCGTGCCAGATGGATTTCGGCGGCCTTGGCAGTGCAATAGGCGGCGGCGTTTGGCGATGCGGCAAGCCCATTCTTGGAGGCGACGAAGACGACGTTGCCGCCGATCTTCTGCGCCCGAAACAGCCGGAACGCCTCCCGCGAAACCAGGAAATAGCCGGTCGACAGGATGTCCATGTTCTTGTTCCACAGCGTCAGCGTGGTGTCCTCGATCGGCGCCGAGGAGGCCAGGCCGGCATTGGAGACCAGAATATCGATGCCGCCGAATTCGACCGCCGTTTCGGCAAAGCCGGAGATCACCTGATCCTCGGACGTGACGTTGATGACTACGGGCCGCACGAAATCCTTGCCATAGGCCTTGGCAAGCTCGTCATTGGCGCTGGCAAGCGCTGCTTCGTCGATATCGGCCAGCACGACGCACGCGCCCTCGCGCAGCAGCCGGCTGGCGGTGGCCCGGCCGATGCCGCCGGCGCCGCCGGTGACCAGCGCAATCTGGCCGGCAAGAGCCTTTGGTTTCGGCAGGCGCTGCAGCTTTGCCTCTTCGAGCAGCCAGTATTCGATGTCGAAGGCTTCCTGGTCGGGCAGGCCGACATAGGTCGAGACCGTCGAGGCACCGCGCATGACGTTGACGGCGTTGACGTAGAATTCGCCCGATATGCGCGCCGTCGCCTTGTCGCCGGCGAAGGTGAACATGCCAACGCCGGGCATCAGATAGACGACGGCGTTCGGATCGCGCACCGGTGGCGAATCCGCGTGCTTGCAGCGGTCATAATAGGCCTGATAGCCGACGCGATACTCCGCCACATCATCGGCAAGACGGGCAATGACGGCATCGACGTCGGGATTTTGGGGGTCGAACTCGATGACCAGCGGCCGGATCTTGGTGCGCAGGAAGTGGTCCGGGCAGGACGTGCCGAGTGCCGCCAGCGGCCGCAAATCCCTGGAATTGACGAATTCGAGCACGGCAGGGGAATCGTCGAAATGGCCGAGCTTGTGGCTGTTCTCCGAGATCAGGCCACGGATCCTCGGCATCAGTTTTGCGGCCACGACGCGACGCGCAGGCGCATCGAGGGATTTGACGACTTCGCCGCCGAAAATCGGCTTGCCCTGGCTCTTGCGCTCGAACCAGTCGATCGCCTGGTTGATCACCGAGATCGTCGTCTCGTAGCATTCCTTCGGCGTGTCGCCCCAGCTGAACAGGCCATGACTGGCCAATACGACACCCTTGGCTTCGGGGTTTTCGCGGCAGAATTTCTCCAGCCACAGGCCGAGCTCGAAGCCCGGACGTTTCCATGGCAGCCAGCCGATCGTGTCGCCGAAGATCTCCTTGGTCAGCGCCTGCGAATCCTTGGCGGCGGCAATGGCGATGATGGCATCGGGATGCATATGGTCGACATAAGGCTTCGGCACGAAGGCATGCAGCGGCGTGTCGATGGAAGCCGCGCGCGGGTTGAGGTTGAAGGTGCAATGGGGCAGATAGCCGACCATCTCGTCTTCATGTTCGAGGCCGCGATAGAGACCTTTCAGCGCCCGCAATTTGTCCATGTAGAGCGTGGCGAAGCCGTCGAGCTTGATCGAGGCGCTGTCGCCGCCCGAGCCCTTGACCCACAGCACTTCCACGCTCTCGCCGGTGAGCGGATCGTTTTGCCAGATTTTGGAGGAGGTGTTCCCGCCGCCATAATTGGTGACGCGCTTGTCGGAGCCAAGAACATTCGAGCGATAGACCAGACGTTCGGGCTCGCTCATTGCTTGCGCTTTTGCGTCATCCCAACGATTGGCGAGGCGCGTGCCGGAGCGCTTGTCGAGCATAGGTATCCTCCCTTTGGGACACGCAAACGGCGCGCGTCCCTTTTGTACGAATTTCTACGCAAGCGGCGGCCTTGTCAATCACAAACGATCAATATCAGTCATATTGCATTGCACAATGAAATTATCTGATCGGAAATGATTGACACTGCGCGCTTTGGGTGACTAGATGCTCCGGCAGGGAGGAACCATGCACGAGAAAGAGCGCCACAGGATCATTCTGTCCGCCGTCCAGGAAAAGCCTGTGGTGACGGTGCAGGAGATGGTCGACCTGACGGAGTCGTCGGAGGCGACGATCCGGCGCGACATCGCGGCATTGCATGTGCAAAAACGGCTGCGCCGGGTGCGCGGCGGCGCCGAGGCGCTTTCGCCGCCGCAGTTCATCGGCCTTGCCGGCCGGCCCTTTTCCGTCAACGAGACCATCAACGCTTCGCAGAAGCGGGCAATCGCGCGGGAAGCCGTGGATCTGTGCAAGGACGGCGAGCCGATCATCATCAATGGCGGCACCACCACCTTCCAGATGGTGCATTTCCTGACCGGCCGCCGCATGCCGATCTTCACCAATTCCTTCCCGATCGCGGAGCACTTGCTCAGGCACTCCAAGAACACGGTGATGCTGTCGGGCGGCACCATCTACCGCGAGCAGAACATCATCCTGTCGCCGTTCGACAATGACGTGACGCGCAATTTCTACGCGCGCCGCATGTTCATGGGCGCGCAAGGGCTGGGGCCGCTCGGTCTTATGGAAGGCGACCCGCTGCTGATCCAGGCCGAGCAGAAACTGATCGACCAGGCAGACGAATTGGTGGTGCTGGTCGATTCCTCGAAGTTCCGCAAACGCTCGAGCCTGATCCTGTGCGGCCTGTCGCGCATCGCCACGGTGATCACCGACGACGCCATCGAGGATCGCGAAGCCAAGATGCTGGAGACCGCCGGCGTGACGCTGATCATCGCCCGCACAACGGCAACCAACAAGGAAGAATCTTCGCTGCAGGCCTGAGAACCACTCACGCCCGCAGCGGCGATGGAATGCAACGCTCAAGGGAGGATATTCGATGAGCTTTCTGAAGAAATTGATGGTTACGGCGGCGTTCTCCGCCGCCATGTTCGTGAATGCCGCCTACGCCGAAAACGTCAAGATCGCGCTGGTGGTGAAGTCGCTCGGCAACGGCTTCTTCGACGCCGCCAACAAGGGCGCCGAAGAGGCGGCCAAGGAGCTCGGCGATGTCGATATCATCTACACCGGCCCGACCAAGGCGACCGCCGAAGCGCAGATCGAAGTGGTCAATTCGCTGATCGCCCAGAAGGTCAATGCCATCGCCATTTCGGCGAACGACGCCGACGCGCTGGTGCCAGTGCTGAAGAAGGCGATGCAGCGCGGCATTACCGTCATCTCGTGGGATTCAGGCGTCGCGCCGGAAGGACGCCAGCTTCACCTCAACCCCTCCGATACCAACCTGATCGGTGAGACCATCATCAAGCTGGCCGCCGACTACCTGCCGGAAGGCGGCGATGTCGCCATCCTGTCGGCTTCTTCGACCGCGACCAACCAGAATGCCTGGATCGACGCGGCCAAGAAGGTGCTGCCGGAGAAGTTCCCCAAGATCAAGCTCGTCGCCACCGTCTATGGCGACGACGACTCGGCCAAGAGCACGGACGAAGCCAAGGGCCTGCTGAAGTCCTATCCGAACCTCAAGGCGATCATCGCACCGACCACGGTCGGCGTCGTTGCCGCCGCGCAGGTGGTAACCGATGAAGGCCTGATCGGCAAGGTCAACGTCACCGGCCTGGCGCTGCCGTCGGAGTTCAAGAAGTTCATCGACAATGGCGCCAGCCAGGCGGTTGCGCTGTGGAACCCGATCGATCTCGGCTACTCCGCCGTCTACCTCGCCCACGATCTGGCGGTGAAGAAGGAAGAGGCCAAGCCCGGTGCTACGCTGTCGATCGGCCGCGTCGGCAAGGTCACGCTCGACGACACCAACTCGGCTGCAATGGCTCCGCCCTTCCAGTTCGACAAGTCGAACATCGAAAAGTTCTCCAAGATCTATTGATCCTGGAATCTTCGAAACGGTGCGGCGGGGCTCAGGTTCCGCCGCGCTTTCAAACGAACCTTGCTACAGGGCTTGATACGATTATGGACACGACAGCCCAGCACGAAGTGGCAAATGAAGCGCCTTTGTCATCCGGACCGCGCCTGACGCTGTCCGGCATCTCGAAAAGCTTTCCCGGCGTGCGGGCGCTGCACAATGTCGGCCTGTCGCTCTATCCCGGCCACGTAACCGCGCTGATCGGCGAAAACGGTGCCGGCAAGTCGACGCTGGTCAAGATCATGACCGGCATCTACCAGCCGGATGCTGGCACGATCAGCATCGACGGCCAGGCGGTCACACTGCCCAGCGCCCACGCCGCGTTCGGGCATGGCATCACCGCCATCCACCAGGAAACCGTGCTGTTCGACGACCTGACGGTGGCCGAAAACATCTTCCTCGGCCATGCGCCGCGCACGCGTTTCAAAACCATCGACTGGCGCACCATGCGCAAGAATGCCCGCGAGGTGCTCGACACGATGGGCGCCGGCCATATCGACGCCGACGCCAGGCTGAAGGATCTCGGCATTGCCAACAAGCACCTAGTCGCGGTTGCCCGCGCCATGTCCATCGACGCGCGGATCGTCATCATGGACGAGCCGACGGCAGCGCTTTCGATGAAGGAGATCGAAGAGCTTTTCCTGCTGATCGAATTCCTCAAGAGCGACGGCAAGGCGATCCTGTTCATCAGCCACAAATTCGATGAGATCTACCGCATCGCCGACCGCTATACCGTGTTCCGCGACGGCGAGATGGTCGGCGAAGGCCTGATCAAGGACGCCGGCCAGAGCCAGATCGTACGCATGATGGTCGGCCGCTCGGTCGATCACATCTTTCCGCAGCGCAAGGCCGAGATCGGCGCGCCGGTGCTGGCCGTCTCCGGCCTGTCGCACCCGACCGAGTTCGACGACATAGGCTTCGAGCTGCACAGGGGCGAAATCCTCGGCTTCTACGGCCTTGTCGGCGCCGGGCGCAGCGAGGTGATGCAGGCGATATCAGGCATCACCCGCACCAGCGGCGGCACGATCACGCTGGAGGGTAAGGCAATCGCGCCGAAATCGGCGGCGGATTCGATCGACGCCGGCATCGTCTATGTGCCGGAGGAGCGCGGCAAGCAAGGCGTGGTGATCGGCCTGCCGATCTTCCAGAATGTCTCGCTGCCCTCGCTCAAACGGACATCCAAATCCGGCATATTGCGGCTGGCCGAAGAGTTCGCGCTGGCCCGCTCCTACACCGAGCGGCTCGATCTGCGCGCCTCCTCGCTCAGCCAGGACGTCGGCACGCTGTCGGGCGGCAACCAGCAGAAGATCGTCATCGCCAAATGGCTGGCGACCGCGCCCAAGGTGATCATCCTGGACGAGCCGACCAAGGGCATCGACATCGGCTCGAAGGCGGCCGTGCACGGCTTCATGGCCGAGCTCGTCGAGCAAGGCCTGTCGGTGATCATGGTGTCGTCCGAATTGCCGGAAATTCTCGGCATGTCGGACCGCGTCGTGGTTATGCGCGAGGGCCGCATTGCCGCGGTCTACGACAATAAAGGGCTCGACGCCGAAACTTTGGTCAGGACGGCAGCGGGGATCGCGGCATGAAGGCTCTTCTCAAACATCGCGAGGTCTGGCTGCTGGCGGCAATCGTCGTGCTGATCGGGCTGATCTCCACGCGGTTTCCAGGTTTTGCCGATCCGGCCAACCTGCGCCAGGTGTTCAACGACACGTCGATCCTGATGATCCTGGCGCTCGGCCAAATGGTCGTCATCCTGACCCGCTCGATCGACCTGTCGATGGCTTCAAATCTCTGCTTCACCGGCATGGTGGTGGCAATGCTGAACGCCGCGCATCCGGCGATCCCGATCCCGCTGCTGATCGTCATCGCACTGCTGGTCGGCCTGGTGCTCGGCGCCATCAACGGCCTGCTGGTATGGCGGCTGAACATTCCCTCGATCGTGGTAACGCTCGGCACCCTCACCATCTACCGCGGCGCCACGTTCGTCATTTCAGGCGGCGCCTGGGTCAACGCCGACCAGATGGGCGCTGATTTCATCGGGTTGCAGCGCGCGGCTTTCCTCGGCATTCCGGTACTGTCGTGGATCGCCCTGCTGGTTATTGCGCTGTTTTTCCTGGTGATGACGCGCACCGCGCTCGGCCGCTCGATCTATGCCATCGGCGTCAACCCGACCGCATCGGTCTATGCCGGCATCGATGTCGGCCGGACGAAATTCATCGTCTTCTGCATTTCGGGGATGATCGGCGGCCTCTGCGGCTATCTATGGATTTCGCGCTACGTCATCGCCTCGGTCGAGGTCGCCAACGGCTATGAGCTCAACATCATCGCCGCCTGCGTCATCGGCGGCATCTCGATCGCCGGCGGCATCGGCTCGGTCGGCGGCGCGGTGCTCGGCGCGCTGTTCCTCGGCATCATCTCCAACGCGCTGCCGGTGATCAACATCTCACCCTTCTGGCAGATGGCGATTTCAGGCAGCGCCATCATCCTGGCCGTGGTGCTCAACGCGCGCGGCGAACGCCGGCAAGGCCGCATCATCCTCAAGAAGGCGGAAGCGGCATGACCGACACCCCTGCCCCACGCCATATTCCCGACCGGCTCGACAAGCCGCTGACGTCGGCGATCTTCTCATGGGAGGCGCTGCTGGTCGTCGTGGCGGTTGCCATCTTTGCCGTCAACAGCTTTGCCTCGCCCTATTTCCTCGACGCGTGGTCGCTGTCGGACCTGACCTACAACTTCACGGAAAAGGCGCTGATCGCGCTGGCCATGGCGCTGCTGATCATCTCCGGCGAAATCGACCTGTCGGTGGCCGCCATCATCGCGCTGGCGTCAACAATGATGGGCATGGCGGTGCAGGCCGGCGCCGGCATGCCTGAACTGGTGGCAATCGGCCTCGTCGTCGGGCTCGGCTGCGGCGCCTTCAACGGACTGCTCGTCACCAGGCTCGGCTTGCCGTCGATCGTCGTCACCATCGGCACGATGAGCCTGTTTCGCGGCATTGCCTTCATCATCCTGGGCGACCAGGCCTACAAGGGCTATCCCGCGAGCTTCGCCTTCTTCGGCCAGGGCTATGTCTGGTGGGTGGTGTCGTTCGAACTGACGCTTTTCCTGATCGCGGCAGTCGTCTACTGGTTCCTTCTGCACCGGACGAGCTTCGGCCGCCGGGTCTTTGCCATCGGCAACAACCCGGTCGCGGCGCAGTTTTCCGGCGTACGCGTCGGCCGTATCAAATTCATCCTGTTTTGCCTGACCGGCCTGATGGCGGGCATCGCCTCGGTGCTGATCACATCGCGGCTCGGCTCGACCCGGCCGTCCATCGCACAGGGCTACGAGCTGGAAGTCATCACCATGGTGGTGCTCGGCGGCGTCAGCATCCTGGGCGGCGCCGGCAGCATTCTGGGTGTGGTGCTGGCCGCCTTCATCATGGGACTGGTGACCTTCGGCCTCGGCCTGCTCAACGTGCCGGGGATCGTTATGTCGATCTTCATCGGCCTGCTGCTGATCATCGTCATCGCGCTGCCGATCCTGTGGCGGCGAGTACGGCGGGAGCGCTTTGCCTGATGCCGGAGAAATACGCGTTCAAGATGAAGCTCAATCCGGGCATGAAGGCCGAATACAAGAGGCGCCACGACGACATCTGGCCGTCGCTGGTCGCGCTGCTCAAGCAGGCCGGTATCTCCGATTACTCGATCCATCTCGACGAAGAGACCAACACCTTGTTCGGCGTGCTGTGGCGCCGTGACGACCATGGCATGGACGAATTGCCGAAGCATCCGGTGATGCAGCGTTGGTGGGCCGAGATGGCGGACATCATGGAGACCAAGCCGAACAACGAGCCGGTGGCGGTGCCGCTGGAAACAATGTTCCATATGGAATGACCCGCCACGTCGCCGTCATCGATATCGGCAAGACCAACGCCAAGGTGGCGCTGGTCGATCTTGCCGCGGCAAGCGAAGTCGCGCTGCGCAGGATGGTGAACGAGCCGGTTCGGCAAGGCCCGTACCCGCACCATGACGTCGAGCGGTTATGGGCGTTTATCCTTGGCAGCCTGGCCGAGATCGATCGCGAGCAGCGCATCGATGCGATATCGATCACCACCCATGGCGCTACGGGCGTGCTGGTCGACGCATCAGGCGAACTGGCGCTGCCGGTGCTCGACTACGAATTCGACGGGCCGGATGCCCTTGCCGGGGACTATGACACGATCCGTCCGGCGTTCTCCGAGACCGGCACGCCGCGCCTGCCGGCCGGCCTCAATCTCGGCGCGCAGCTGTTCTGGCAGCAGAAGCGCTTTCCGGCGGATTTCGCCAGAACCGCCGCGATCCTGACGTATCCGCAATACTGGGCCTTGCGCCTGACCGGCGTCGCCGCCAGCGAGGTGACTTCGCTCGGCTGCCACACCGATCTGTGGAACCCGTGGAAAGCGGATTTTTCGTCGCTGGTCGACCGGCTGCAATGGCGCCGGCTAATGGCGCCGGTGCGGCAGGCCAAGGACCGCTTGGGCCCGATCCTGCCCGCTCTCGCGCGGCAAACCGGCCTCGACCCGCAAACGCCGGTGTTTTGCGGCCTGCACGATTCCAACGCCTCGCTGCTGCCGCATCTCCTGTCCGACAGACCGCCTTTCTCCGTGGTCTCGACCGGCACCTGGGTGGTGTCGATGGCAGTCGGCGGCAACAAGATCGCGCTCGACCCGGCACGCGATACGCTGGTCAATGTCAACGCGCTCGGCGATCCCGTGCCCTCGGCGCGCTTCATGGGTGGCCGCGAGTTTTCCGTGCTGACCGAGGGCCAATCGGAGAACTGGACGGAAGACGATGTTGCCACGGTGCTAGCGCGCAAGACGTCCCTATTGCCCTCGACCCAACAGGGTTCGGGGCCGTTTCCGCATCATACCGCATCATGGCTTAACGCGGACGGTATGAGCGTCGGCCAGCGCTTTGTCGCCATCTCGTTCTACCTGGCGCTGATGACCGCGACCTGCCTCGACCTGATCGGCGCGGACGGTCCCACCATCGTCGAAGGACCCTTCGCCCGCAACCGGCTGTTCACCCGCATGCTGGCTGCGGCGGCGGCGCGCGCCGTCATTGCCTCCGAGGCTGCGACAGGCACCAGCATCGGCGCCGCCTTGCTGGCGTCGGACCAGGGGACACCGCAAGGCAGAGGCGAAAGGACCGAACCGTCGGCCGATCCACTCTGGACAAGTTACGTACGCTCCTGGCGTTCGGCGGTCGACGAACGAACCTGACCGCCGAGCTCATGGCGCCCTGATGTCTGGAGATGCCTAGTTCCTGTAGAGCAATCCTTGCGGATCGATCTCCGGCTTGCGGCCGGCGACCACGTCAGCAAGGAATTTTCCCGAACCGCAGGCCATGGTCCAGCCGAGATGGCCGTGGCCGGTGTCGAGGTAGAGATTGTCGTACCGCGCCCGGCCGATGACCGGCACGGAGTTCGGCATCATCGGGCGAAGTCCAGCCCAGAGCTCAGCCTTGCTCTCGTCGAAAGCGCCGGGGAACAGGTCCTTGCCGGTGTTCAGGATCGAGTTGAAATCACGTGGCTTGAACGTGCGGTCGAACCCGGTGAACTCCGCCGTCGAGGACATCCGCAGCCGATTTCCCAGCCTGGAATAGCCGATCAGCCGGTCCTCGTCGGCGCCGCCCATGATCGGCCCCTTGCTTCCATCTTCCAGTGGAACAGTCACGGTATAGCCCTTCACGGGATAGACGGGCAGGTCGATGCCGTACCGGCGGCCGAGCAGACCGCTCTCCGGCCCCATGGAAATGACCACCGCGTCGCCGATTATCGGGCCGGCCGAGGTCATCACCGCGCGCACTCGGCCACCGTCGATGTCGAGGCCTTCGACAGTGGTGCCGTAGAGGAATTGGACGCCGAGTTTCTCGGCGGCATAGGCAGCGAGGCGCTGCGTGAATTGGCTGGAGTCGCCGGTCTGGTCGATCGGCGAATAGACGCCGCCGGCTATCTTGTCCTTGGCGCCGGCAAGGCCGGGCTCGAGCTCGACCAGCCGTTCGCGGCCGACGATCTCGATCGGCAGGCCGTGTTCGCCGAGATAGCGATAATTGTCGGTGCCGGTATCGAAGCTCTGCTGCGAGCGGAAGAAATAGAGAATGCCTTTCTTGCGCTCGTCGTAGTGGATGCCGGTTTCGGCGGAGACGGCGTTGATGCAGTCGCGCGAATAGAGCGCCAGACGCAGCTTGACGTCGGTGTTGGCGCGCATGCGCTTATGCGTGCATTGGCGCAGGAAGCGCAGGCTCCAGGCGAAAAAATACGGATCGAAGCGCAGCCGCACCTTGATGCCGAGATCGTGGTTGTAGAGGCCGCGCAGGAACGTCTTCAGCGCGGCGGGCGAGGCCCAGGCGGTGGCGTCTCCGGGCGACACCAGGCCGGCATTCGACCGGCTGGTGCCGCGTGCTGCCGCCGGATGGCGCTCGATCACCGTCACCTCATGGCCGTCGCTGGCCAGATAATAGGCCGCCGCCGTACCGACGACGCCGGCCCCAAGCACCAGGATTTTCATTCCGCCCCCAGCGCGCTGAACCAACCTTTGCGGAGAGCCCACTTCACCCCAGAGCCGAATTCTTGCTGGTCAGGATGCGCTCCCAGGCAAGCGCATCGGCAACTATCTGGTCGAGGTTGTCGCGCTGCGGGGTCCAGCCGAGCTCGCCGCGCGCCAGCTCCGAATTGGCGACGACCGCGGCGGCGTCGCCGGCGCGGCGATCGCCCATCCGCACGTCGAAATCATGGCCGAAGACGCGGCGGACGCTGTCGATGACCTCGAGCACCGAATAGCCGTGGCTGTAACCACAATTGGCGACCAGGCTCGATCCGCCGGCACGCAGCCGCTGAAGCGCCAGCCGATGCGCCGCCGCCAGGTCGCTGACGTGGATGTAGTCGCGCATGCAGGTACCGTCCGGTGTCGGATAGTCGGTGCCGAACACCTGCATGAAGGGGCGCTTGCCGAGCGCCGTCTCGCAAGCGACCTTGATCAGATGCGTGGCACCGGGCGTCGATTGGCCGGTGCGGCCCTTCGGATCGGCGCCGGCGACGTTGAAATAGCGCAGCGCCGTATAGCGCAACCCATGGGCAATCGCCGCGTCGCGCAGCATCCATTCGCTCATCAGCTTGGACAGGCCATAGGGCGATTCCGGCGCAAGCCGGGCATCCTCGCGCACCGGCTCCAGGCCGGCGCCGCCATAGACGGCGGCGGTCGAGGAAAAGATGAAATTGGGCACGCCTTCGCGCACCGCGGTCTCGATCAAGGTGCGCGTCTTGCAGGTGTTGTTCTCGTAATAGGCAAGCGGGTCGGCAACCGATTCGGGGACCACGATCGAGCCGGCGAAATGGATGATCGCGTCGACCTTATTGTCGCGAATGATCGAGGCGACCAGTTCCCTGTCGGCGACGTCGCCGACGACGAGCTTTGCTTCCGGGGCCACCGCCCATTCAAAGCCGGTGGAAAGCCGGTCGAGGACGACGACGTTGTCGCCCGTGTCCAGCAATTCCCAGACCATATGGCTACCGATATAGCCGGCCCCGCCTGTCACCAAAACCGTCATCCGCATCCTCGCTATTCATGATTTATCGGAACTGTCTCAATCGTCGCCGTACTGGAAAATCTGCCGCCAGGCCATTAAAACCTGCGGTAACCAGTCTCATCGGCGCGTGGCATTGTCCTGAAACAAGATTGATCCACATCAAGGGAATAGGCCACGTTCCGTGGTCGTTAGGAACAGGCACGGGGCGTGGCATTTTGACCAAAAAGGCCAGGTGGACGCCGAAAAGGCCAATGACTATGATCCCGCGCAAAACTGGGAAGGCGACATGAACTATCAGCGGTTCTTCGAGGAAGCGATCGACCAGCTCCATGCGGAGCGTCGCTACCGCGTCTTCGCCGACCTTGAGCGTATCGTCGGGAAATTCCCGCGCGCCATCTGGCGCGCCAATGGCCGCGCCGAGGAAATCACCGTCTGGTGCTCCAACGACTATCTCGGCATGGGCCAGCATCCCGACGTCATTGCCGCGTTCCAGAAGGCGGCAGGCAAGATGGGGTCGGGGGCCGGCGGCACCCGCAACATTTCCGGCACCAGCAACCCGCTGGTCGAGCTCGAACTGGAGCTGGCCGACCTGCACGACAAGGAAGCCGCACTGGTTTTCACCTCCGGCTTTGTTTCCAACGAGGCGTCGATCTCGACCATCGCAAAGCTGCTTCCCAATTGCCTGATCATCTCGGACGAGCTCAACCACGCTTCGATGATCGAGGGCGTGCGGCGCTCGGGCGCCGAGAAGAAGATCTTCCGCCATAACGACGTCGCGCATCTCGAAAGCCTGCTGCAGACGGCCGGCCGCGAGCGCGCCAAGCTGATTGTCTTCGAGAGCGTCTATTCGATGGACGGCGACATCGCGCCGATCAAGCAGATCGTCGATCTCGCCGAGCGCTACAACGCCATGACCTACATCGACGAGGTCCACGCCGTCGGCATGTACGGGCCGCGCGGCGGCGGCATCACCGAGCGCGAAGGGCTGGCCGACCGCATCGACATCATCGAGGGCACACTGGCCAAGGCGTTCGGCACGCTTGGCGGCTACATCGCCGGCAACACTGCGGTGATCGACGCGGTGCGCTCCTATGCGCCGGGCTTCATCTTCACCACGGCGTTGCCGCCGGCGATCGCTGCCGCGGCAACCACCTCGATCCGCCATCTCAAGCGCTCGCAGGCCGAGCGCGATGCGCAGCTGCGTCAGGCGACACGGACCAAGCAAGTGCTGGCCGCGGCCGGCCTGCCGGTGATGGAGTCGCCTACCCACATCGTGCCCCTTCTGGTCGGCGATCCCGAGCTCTGCAAGATGGCCAGCGACCGCCTGCTCGGTGTGCACGGCATCTACATCCAGCCGATCAACTACCCGACGGTGCCGCGCGGCACCGAGCGGCTGCGCATCACGCCTACACCGTTCCATTCGGACGCGTTGATTGCGTCCCTGCAGGACGCGCTGGTCGAGACATGGGATGCGTTGGGGATTCCCTACGGTTCGGCGGGCCGACCGTCGGTCGCCAAGAGCGACCGCGTCATTCCGTTGCTGGTGCCGAAGTCGGGCGGGTGAAGCCCGTTTGAAACTCTACTCCGGCGGCCATCTGACGCGGCTTTCTGCGCTTCCGGTGCTCACGGACCCAAATGTCCGCTGCGCTCCGGTTCTCGAAACCCACTCCAGCTGACTCGCCGGAGCGAGTTTCAACTCGGGCTTCGAGGCAGCTCACACACTCTTCATCCATTTCGCCAGCCGGTGTGCGGCTTCCTCGAGCTGGTCGAGGCGGCGGTGGAAGCACAGCCTGAGGAAGGCTTCGCCGCCGGGGCCGAAGGCGGTGCCGGGAGCCAGGCCGACATTGGCGCGGTCGACCATGTCGAAGGCGGCAGCGCGGGAATCGGAGATGCCGTCGACCGCGAAGAACAGATAGAATGCGCCCTGCGGCACGGTGAACCGCGCCCTGCCGGTTTCGGCGAGAATGCCGCACACCAGGTCGCGCGCCGCCCTCGCCCGCTCCACCTGCTCGACGATGAAGGCGTCGCCCTCATCGAGGGCAACGACGGCGCCGCGCTGCATGAACTGCGCAACGCCGGACGTCGAATACTGGACCAGGTTCTCGAACACCTGCTGCAAGGCGGGATGGATCTTGATCCAGCCGATGCGCCAGCCGGTCATCGCCCAGTTCTTGGAAAAGGAATTGACGAACAGGATGCGATCCTCATCGGCCATGATGTCGATGAAGGACGGCGCGCGGCCATGGCCGTAATGAAACAGCGAGTAGATCTCGTCGGCGATGATCCACAGGCCCCTTTCACGGGCAAGGTCGAGGATCGCCTGCAGCGTCTCCTTGTCGGCGGTCCAGCCGGTCGGGTTGGACGGCGTGTTGACGAACAGCGCCTTGGTCCGTGGCGTGATCGCCGCTGCGATCTTGTCGGCATCGCAAGACCAGCCATTGCCCGACTGGTCGAGCGTGACCGCGACCGGCACGGCGCCGGCGACGCCGGCGGCGGCGGCGAAGTTCGGCCATGCCGGCGACAGGTAGACGAGTTCGTCGCCCTTGCCGGCCACCGCATCGATGGCCATCTGGATGGCGTGCATGCCGGAGCCGGTGACGATGAATTCCTCGTTGGCGAAAGTCTTGCCGAAATGCCTGGTATAGTAGCGGGCGAGCGCCTGCCTGAGTTCGGGAATGCCCCGCTGCCAGGTGTAGAAGGTCTCGCCGCCGGCGAGTGCCTTGGCGGCTGCATCGGTGATGAAGGCAGGCGTCGGCAGGTCGCCCTCGCCGGCCCAGAGCGGGATCATGCCGTCGCGGCCGCGGCCACGGTTCATGACGGCGACAATGCCGCTTTCAGGCGCCGCCCGCGCTTCGGCGCGCAGAGTATCGATCAGGGTCATGGATGGGTCCGTTTTCGTTTGCTCGACTGCTAGCGTGTTTCAGGGCGGACGAAAACAGAAAACCCCGGCGGCAAGCGACCGGGGTTTTGGTCCAGAAAGTTACCGCAGGCGCTACTTTCTGGCGAGGAGATCGCGAATTTCGGTGAGCAGCGCGACGTCGGCCGGCGGCGGAGCGGCCGGGGCGGCCGGTTTTTCACGCTCCAGCCGCTGGCGCAGATTGTTCACCGCCTTGACCATCACGAAGATGATGAAGGCGAGGATAAGGAAGTTCAGCGCCACGGTGATGAAGCTGCCATAGGCGAAGACCGCGCCCTGTTTCTTTGCCTCAGCCAGCGATGTGGCGTTAACGGCCGAGGACAAGGGCAGAAAGTAGTTGTTGAAGTCCAATCCGCCCAAAATCGCCCCGATGACCGGCATGATGATGTCGTCGACCAGCGAGGTGACGATCTTGCCGAAGGCAGCGCCAATGATGACGGCGACGGCCAGATCCATCACATTGCCCCTGGAAATGAATTCCTGAAATTCTTTCAGCATTCGACCCTCCTTGTCCTGACCGGCCGTGCTGCCGTCCACGCCTCGGCATCGACCGGCGGGCAGAATAGCAAAAACCTGCGGTTGCGACAGGCGCAAAGACGTGTTTCCCCGGCCTGGATTGCGCGAAGCCGCGGCCATAATGCGCCGAAAGCCGCGATGGACTCGGTGGCCAAGCTGTGATTGCGTCTGCAAGGCCGGATGAAAAAATCGGCGCAGGGAGGAAGTTCGAGCCGTGCAGGGCTGGTTCATCGTCATCATCGCGATCGCCTATGTGACGTTGCTGTTTGCCATCGCCAGCCTGGGCGACCGGCGCTCGACTTCATCCGGGCCTGGCCGCGCCCGGCCCTTTATCTATGCGCTCAGCCTCGCCATCTACTGCACCTCCTGGACCTTCTTCGGCTCGGTCGGCCTGTCCTCCGAGCGCGGCCTCGAGTTCCTCGGCATCTATATCGGACCGGTGCTGGTGTTCGTGTTCGGCTTTCCGCTGCTGCAGCGCATCGTCAGGCTGGCCAAGACCGAGAAGATCACCTCGATCGCCGACTTTCTCGGTGCCCGCTACGGCAAGAGCTTCGCTGTCGCGGCGATCGCCACACTGATCGCGACCATCGGCGCCGTGCCGTATATCGCGCTGCAATTGAAGGCGATCTCGGGCTCGGTCAGCCTGATGGTCGAGCACTATACCGGCTCGCCGCCGTCGTTCGATCCGTTCGTCAGTGACATCTCGCTGGTCGTGGCCATGCTGCTGGCGCTGTTTGCGGTGCTGTTCGGCACGCGCCATGCCGATGCCACCGAGCACCAGGACGGGCTGGTGCTGGCTGTGGCGGTCGAGACCGTGGTCAAGCTCGCCGCCTTCCTGGCGATCGGCCTGATGGTCACGTTCCTGATCTTCGGCGGGCCAGGCGATATGTTCGACCAGCTCGCCGAAAACACGAAGGTGCGCCAGGCGATGGGCTACAACACCTCGCTCGCTACCTGGCTGGTGCTGACATGCCTGAGCGGCTTTGCCATCCTCATGCTGCCGCGCCAGTTCTACGTCACCATCGTCGAAAACCGCAGCGAGGCCGAGCTGCGCACCGCGACATGGGTGTTTCCGCTCTATCTGGTGGCAATCAACCTGTTCGTGCTGCCGATCGCATTGGCCGGCCTGGAACTGGTCGGCCCCAAGACCAGCAGCGACCTTTACGTGCTGTCGCTGCCGCTGTTCAGCGGCCACGACGTGCTGGCCATGGCCGCCTTCATCGGCGGGCTGTCGGCGGCGACCGCAATGGTGATCGTCGAAAGCGTCGCGCTGTCGATCATGATCTCCAACGACCTGGTCATTCCGCTGTTCGTGAGGCGATTGCTGCGGACCACGACCTCCGAGAACGAGGACTGGTCGACGCTCATCCTCAATGTACGGCGGGCGGCGATCTTCATCATGCTGTTTATCGCCTTCCTCTACTACCGCGAGAGCACCAACAGCGCGCGGCTGTCCTCGATCGGCCTGATGTCGTTCGCCGCGATCGCGCAGTTCGCGCCGGCGTTGATCGGCGGCCTGGTCTGGCGCGGCGCCAACGGCCGGGGTGCCGCACTTGGCATGGTCGCCGGCATCGTCGTCTGGAGCTACACGCTGCTGCTTCCCTCGCTCGTCGCGCCCGATACCGGCATCCTCGTCCACGGCCTGTTCGGCTTAGATGCGTTGCGGCCGCAAGCGCTTTTCGGCACCGTCGCCGAGCCGCTGAACCATGGCGTGCTGTGGAGCCTCTCGATCAACACGCTGTTTTTTGTGTTCGGCTCGCTGTCGCGGGCGTCGGTGCCGCTGGAACGCATCCAGGCGTCGATCTTCGTGCCGCGCGAAGCGGGTCCGCTGCCCAGCCTGCGCCGCTTCCGCACCACCATTACCGTCAACGACCTCAAGGACACGATCGCGCGCTATCTCGGTGTCGAACGGACCGAGCGGTCCTTTCAGTCGTTCGAAAAGAGCAGCGGCACTTCCCTGCTCGGCAACGAACAGGCCAGCATGGACGTCATCCGCTTCTCCGAACAGCTTCTGGCCAGTGCCGTCGGCTCATCCTCGGCGCGGCTGATCCTGTCGCTGCTGCTGCGCCGCAACGACCGCGAATCCAAGGACGCCTTCCGCCTGCTCGACGACGCCACCGAGGCGCTGCAGCACAATCGCGATCTGCTGCAGATCGCACTCGACCAGATGGAACAGGGCATCACTGTCTTCGACCGCGATTTCCGGTTGATTTGCTGGAACCGCCAGTACCGGGCGCTGTTCGACCTGCCCGACGAGATGGGCCAGGTCGGCGTCTCACTCGATCGTATCCTGCGCCACCTTGCCGAGCGCGGTGACATACCGGCAGACCAGCGCGTCACCATGCTCAACCGCCTGACCAGCTTCGTCAGCCCATGGCAGATGGAGCTGAAGACAAGCGGGCGCATCCTGGAATTGCGCTCCAATCCGATGCCGGACGGCGGCATCGTCGCCACCTACGCCGACATTTCCGGACGTGTCGAGCAGGATCTGGCGCTTAAGCGCGCCAACGAATCCCTGGAACAGCGGGTGAAGAGCCGCACCGCCGAGCTCACCCGCGTCAACGAGGAGCTGGCGCAGGCGCAGATGCTGGCCGAGGAGGCCAATCTCGGCAAGACCCGCTTCCTCGCTGCCGCCGGCCACGACATCCTGCAGCCGCTGAACGCCGCCCGCCTCTATTGCTCGTCGCTGATCGAGAAGACCGGCAAGGGACCTGCCGGCAAGGCGGCGATGAACATCGAATCGTCGCTGGAATCGGTCGAGACCATCCTCGGTGCGGTGCTCGACATTTCGCGCCTCGATGCCGGCGCGATGAAGCCGGACGATACGAGCTTCGGCCTCGACGGGCTGCTGCGCCAGATCGGCAACGACTTCCGGCCGCTTGCCGCCGAAAAGAAGCTCGAACTCTCGATCATGCCGTCGTCGCTCAGCGTCATGACGGACCGCAATCTGCTGCGCCGGCTGATCCAGAACCTGGTTTCCAACGCCATCAAGTATACGCGCCGTGGCCGCATCCTGGTCGGCGCGCGGCGGCGCGGCGAACTGGCCGAGATCCAGGTTATCGACACCGGCATCGGCATTGCCGGCGACAAGCTCAACACCGTGTTTCGCGAATTCACCCGGCTGGACGAGGGCGCACGCGAGGCGGAAGGCCTCGGCCTTGGGCTCTCCATTGTCGACCGCATCGCCCGCGTCCTGCGCCTCGAAATCCGGATCTTCTCCAACCCAGGCAAGGGCACACGCTTTTCCGTGTTGCTGCCGGTGGTGGCCGTGCAGGCACCGCGGCGCGAGGCCGAGGCGAAGCCGCCTGCCCGTGCCGCGGCCTCGCTTGCCGGGCTCCATGTGCTCTGCATCGACAACGACGCCCGCATCCTCGACGGCATGCGGCTGCTGCTCGAGGGCTGGGGCTGCAGCGTCGACACGCTTTCCGGCGCGGAGGATCTCGAGAGGTCCGGCATGCATCGGCCGGACATCGTGCTTGCCGACTATCATCTCGACGACAAGACCGGCCTCGAATTGATCGCCCAGTTGCGTGCGATCCATGGCGAGGACCTGCCGGCCGTGCTGGTCACCGCCGACCGCTCCAGCGAGGTTCGCGCCGCTGCCGGCAGGCTGGACGTGCCGGTGATCAGCAAACCACTGAAACCGGCGATGCTGCGCTCGATGATGGCCAGGGTCAGGCCGCTGGCGCCGGCGGCCGAATAGGAATCAGCCGGCCGTCTGCAGCGGGTCGCTGCCGATTTTGGACAAAAGGATCACCGCCTGAGTGCGGCTGTCGACGCCGAGCTTCTGCAGGATGGCCGAGACATGCGCTTTGATCGTTGCTTCGGAGACCCCGAGCTCATAGGCGATCTGCTTGTTGAGCAGTCCCTCAGCCAGCATGCCGAGCACGCGCGTCTGCTGTGGGGTCAGCGCCTGCAGCCGCTTGATCAGGTCGGAAATCTCGGGATCGCGCTCGACACCGAGATCGACCCCGGCGGGTGCCGCGATATCACCTGCGAGCACCGACTGCACCGCATTGCGGATCTCCTCCATGCTGGCCGATTTGGAGATGAAGCCGGAGGCGCCGAGATCGAGCGCGCGCCGGATCGTCACCGGATCGTCATGCGCCGAGACCACCATCATCGGCACCGCCGGATGGATGCCGCGCAGCGAAATCAGGCCGGAAAGACCGCTTGCCCCCGGCATCGAGAGATCGAGCAGCACCAGATCGACATCCTCATTGGCCAGGACCAGCGCCTTGGCGCTTTCGAAATCGCCGGCCTCATGAATGGCGGCAACGTCTCCGATGCCCGCGAGAGCCTCCCTCAATGCACCGCGAAAAAGCGGGTGATCATCGGCAATGACGAATGTGTAGCCCAACGGTGATATCCCTCCCCGAATCCCGTTGGCGATTTTCCGCCTTGCAGGATCTGAACGATCATAACACTACGCCTGCTGTTCGGGTGGGCGGCTTGCTATTCCCGCCCCAGGTCTTTTTGCGAATTGCCTAGGTCTTTTGCGAATTGGGCTTGGCGCTGTCTTCGTCCTTGTCCATGTCCTTGACGATGTCCATGAAGCTGCGCAGGAAGCGCTCCATGTAGCCCATCGTCTTGTTGAAATCCTCCTCGCTGGGCAAAGTCGATTCGAAACGCGCGGCAAGCGAATTTTCGAGCTTGGCGACGCGTTCGTCGAGCGCCTTCACCGAATTTTGCAGCCGGTCGACCTCATCTTGTAGGGCGGCACGTTCGTCGGCCGCCGTCTTGCAGACGAGTTGGCCGGAGCGTTCCTCGCAGAGCGACATGGCGCCGGTTTGCGTATCCATGCGGACATAGCCATTGGCCGATTTCTCCAACCGGTAGCGATCGGCTTCCTCGGAAAAGGCCGACGCCGCGACAAGCGACACCAGTGCTGCGGGGATCAAGACGTGTTTCAGACGCATGTTTTCCTCCATGAGCCAGTCAGCGCAATCTATCACAGTTTGCGCCTGAAATGGGGATGAACCTGAAATGGGGAAGAACACGGGCCTGCCCTTCCCCGCGTGGTCGGTTCGGACTATAGCGCAACGATGTCCGAGATCATCTACAAGATAGTTCCCGAGGCGCTGTGGCGCGAGGCTGAAAGAGAAGGCGGCTTCACCGGCGCGCCGATCGACGTCGCCGACGGCTTCATCCATTTTTCTACCGCCGGGCAGGTTCGGGAAACGGCGGCCAAACATTTCGCCGGCCAAAGCCGGTTGCTGCTGGTCGCCGTCGATAGCGCGCGCCTCGGCGATGCGCTGAAATATGAGGTCTCGCGCGGCGGCGCCCTGTTCCCGCATCTCTATGGCGGGCTCGGCCTCGATGCGGTCGTTTCGGTGCAGGCATTGCCGCTCGGCGCTGACGGCCGGCATGAATTCCCGGCGCTGGAGGCCGAATGAGCGCGTTCGACCGGATCGGCCAGAAACTGCTGTTCACGCTCGATCCGGAAACCGCGCATGGGCTGTCGATTGCCGCGCTGAGATGCGGGCTGCCGGTCGCCGGTCGTCCGCCGCAGGACAACAGGTTAAAGGTCAGCCGTTGCGGGCTCGATTTCCCGAACCCGCTCGGCATGGCCGCGGGTTACGACAAGAATGCCGAAGTGCCGGACGCGCTGCTCGGCCTCGGCTTCGGCTTCGCCGAGGTCGGCACGATCACGCCGCTGCCGCAGACGGGCAATCCGAAGCCGCGCATCTTCCGGCTGCCTTCGGACGGGGCAGTGATCAACCGGCTGGGCTTCAACAATGAAGGCCACGCCGCCGCAGAGAAGCGTCTTGCCGCCCGAAAAGGCCGCCCCGGCATCGTCGGCATCAACATCGGCGCCAACAAGGACAGCGCCGACCGCGTCAGTGATTATGAGCGCGGCGTGATCCGGTTCGCGCGATACGCCGGCTATCTGACAATCAATATCTCCTCGCCGAACACGCCGGGCCTGCGCAACATGCAGGCGCGCGAACAGCTTGGCGAGCTCCTGTCGCGGGTCATGGCCGCGCGTGCGGCGGCACCGGCAAAACCGCCCGTGTTCCTCAAGATCGCGCCGGATCTGGTCGAGGCCGAGCTTGAGGACATCGCTGCCGAGATCAGCGACAAGCAAATGGACGGCGTCATCGTCTCCAACACAACGATCGCGCGAGCCGGCCTGAGCAGCGCCGGCCTTGCCGGCGAGACCGGCGGGCTTTCGGGGAAACCCTTGTTCGAGCGCTCGACTATCGTGCTGGCAAGGATGCGAAAACTGCTTGGCCCGGATCCCACTATTATCGGCGTCGGCGGCGTCGATTCCGCCGAGACGGCGCTGGAAAAGATCCGTGCCGGCGCCGATCTCGTCCAGCTCTATACCGGCATGATCTATGCCGGGCCCGCGCTGCCGGGGCGCATTCTTTCCGGCATGGCCCGTTTCATGGACAATCAAGGGCTGAAGTCGCTGTGCGAGCTTCGCGACAGCCGCCTCGATCACTGGGCGGCGAAACCGCTTTAGCGTTCAGTTAAAGGCTGTGCGCACCCGCAGCCGCAATATGGCGAGCAGACTGAAGCCGCGTACCAGCAGGAAGACATGCAACGCCGCCCACAAGCCGTGATTACCGAAGGCCGGCGCCAGAATCAGCAGCGCGGCGCTGAACGCCAGGAACGACACCAGCATCATGTTGCGCATGTCGCGCGACCACGTCGCGCCAATGAAAACCCCGTCCATCTGGAAAGCCAGCGCGCCGCTGAGCGCGGTGAACGCCGCCCAGGGCAGGTAGATGTCGGCAATGGCGCGGACGTCCGTCGCGGTCGTGATCAGGGCGACGAGATCGGTGCCCTCCATCAGGAAGAAGAGCGTCGCCGCGCCCGCCAGCCCGAGCCCCCAAAGCAGCGTCAGCCGCACCGCCTGATCAAACGCCGTGGCGGCACGGGCGCCGATGGCGCGCCCGGCGAGCTGTTCGGCAGCGGTGGCGAAACCATCGAGGAAATAGCCGGCAACCAGGAAGAGGTTCATCAGCACGGCGTTGGCGGCCAGCGTCAGAGTGCCGAATTGTGCGCCCTGGCGCGTGAACAGCGCGAAGGCGGCGAGCAGCGAAAAGGAGCGGATCATGATATCGCGATTGAGCGACATCATGCGCAGGAATGCCGGCAGATCGAGGACGCGGTGGCGCGGCAGCCTGGGCGCCGCCCAAAAGCGCCGGCCGACAATGGCGAGACCAAGCAGCATGGCGACGAATTCGCCGGTGACCGTTGCCCAGGCAACGCCGGCAACGCCCCAGCCGAGCTCCAGGCCAAGCAGGAAGCAGAGGGCGATGTTGATGCCGTTCAGTATCAACTGCAGCATCAGCCCGAGCCCGCCCTCGCCGCGCCCAAGCACGTAACCGAGGATGGCGTAATTGATCAGCGAGAACGGTGCTGCGAGCATCCTGATGCGGATATAGACATCCATCGCCGCGCTGACGCGCGGTTCGGCGCCTATGAACCATTGCCCGGCGGTGGAGACCAGCGGCGCAAGCGCGGCAAGCACGACGCCGGCGACGACCGCGATCAGCACGGCGCGCCAGAACACCGCCTGCTCCTCCAGCGCATCGCCGCGCCCGAAGGCCTGGGCGACGAGGCCGGTGGTGCCGAAGCGCAGGAAATTGAAGGTGGTGAAGACGACATCGAAGATCAGGGCGCCGGCCGCCAGGCCGCCGAGAAGGGCGGCGTCGCCGAACTGCCCAACCACCGCCGTGTCGACAATTCCGAGCAACGGCGTCGTCAGATAGGCAAGCGTCATCGGCACGGCGATGGCGAGCACCGAGCGGTTGGTGACGACAAAGGCCCTGGCTTCGGTGGCGTGGGCTTCGGTGGGTAAAGCCTGCTCCAAACGCGTGTTGCTTCCCGTTGCGGCTTGATCGGCCAGCCGATGTGCCCCAGTTTGCGGACCTCGCGCAACCATCCACCCCGTTATGGTCAACCGAAACCCGCCTCTGGCGCACCGCCCGTCCCATGCCCTTGCAGATCGTTCATCATCCCGACTATGACGCCGGCTTCGCCGTCAACCACCGCTTCCCGATGAGCAAATATCCGCTGCTGATGGATGCCTTGCGGGCACGCGGCCTGGCGCAGCCCGAAGCGCTCAACATGCCGGAGGCGGCGCGGCCATCATGGCTGAAGCTTGCCCACGCGGCAGACTATGTCGACCAGGTGCTTGCCTGCGAAGTGCGGTGAGAATCGAGCGCGAGATCGGTTTCCCTATTGGACAGCGGGTTTCGCTGAGGGCGCAGCTCGCAACGGCCGGCACGGTGCTGGCAGCGCGGCTGGCGTTGCCGAACGGCATCGCCTGCAACACCGCCGGCGGCAGCCATCATGCACGGCCCGCGCAAGGCGCCGGCTTCTGCACCTTCAACGACGTAGCCGTTGCCGCGCTGGTGCTGCTCGCCGAAGCTGCTGTCCAAAACATCCTGGTCGTCGACCTCGACGTGCATCAGGGCGACGGCACGGCGGATATCCTGAACGACGAGCCGCGCGTGTTTACCTTCTCCATGCATGGCGACCGCAACTACCCCGCGCGCAAGATCGCCTCCGATCTCGATGTCGCCCTGCCCGACGGCGCCGGCGATGCAGCCTATCTGGAGCGGCTGGACGCCATCCTGCCGGAGTTGTCGGCGCGAAGGCGCTGGGACCTCGTCTTCTACAATGCCGGCGTCGATGTCCATGTCGAGGACCGGCTCGGCAGGTTGTCGCTCACGGATGACGGGCTGCGCGCCCGCGACGATATGGTGATCCGCCATTTCCGCACGCTTGGCATACCGGTATGTGGCGTTATCGGCGGCGGCTATTCGACGGATGTCGCAGCACTTGCTGCACGGCACGGCATCCTGTTCGAGGTGGCGGCGGGCTACACCTGAAAATTCACTTCCGGTAGTTGGCGATCCTGAGCAGGATGAAGGCCGGCACGACGATCGCGGCACCGAGCAGGATGTAGCCGAGAAAGCGGTCGATGGCGTGGAAGCCCAAATTCCACAGGTCGATGAAGAATTTGCGAATGCCATAAAGCACATCCATCGGCGACCAGCCGAAGGCATTCATGACCAGCCCGACGAGGAACGACACCACAAGCAGCTTCAGGATCACCCGGAGCGGCGTATCGCCGAGAAAGCGGTTCAGTGCGGACAAGCCTGTCTCCACAGTCGGGTGCCGCGATTCGGGCACATGCCTAGAAATACGCAGTTGATAGCCCTGCATCAAGCCGAGCCCTCAAACCGGATTGCGCATCGGCGCCGGGCCATGATATCGGAGGAACCAGCGCGGGTATGATGTAATGGTAGCTTGTCAGCTTCCCAAGCTGAACGCGCGGGTTCGATTCCCGCTACCCGCTCCAGCTTTTGCCCCCGGTGCATTGCACTTGTTCTGGCCAAGCTGAAAACCAGCGGATTTATAGGCAGTTTTACGGCCCGGGCTGGCCGTCTTTCATCTGTTTGGCCGATGTGCCAGTTCGTGGAATATCTCACATTGAGGGTCGGCGGGGCCTCGAATGACCCCAACCGGAAAGTCTACCCTTGGTCCGCTGGCTTCTGCTGGCGGGCCTTTTTTGAGCATCAGGCAGTAGTGGCCGACGTGCATCGGCGCCGCTGCTGGCGGGCCTGTCTGGTCGTCTGGCCGGCCACGGGATGCGCCCGCTACCCGCTCCAACCCTCAGCCCACCTCTCGCAAAATAAAATCGTGCAGCATCTTGGCTGCCGGTGACAGCGCGCGGTTCTTCACCGTGATCAGGCTGTAGGGCCTGACCTCGATGTCGAATTCAGTCTGGACGACATCGATAGCGCCGGCCAGGCCTTCGGGGTTCTGGATGAACTTCGCGACCTGGATCGACACCGGTGCGATGGCGTCGGATTGCGCGACCATGACCAGAGTCAATAGCAGCGAGCTGGTGTTGAGGATGCGGTCCGGCAGCGCGATGTTTCGGTTCAGGAAGTTACTCTCCATCGCCTGGCGCAGCGGCGAGCCGCCCGACTGGAAAACCCAGTCATAGGCGGCGGTGTCTTCCAGTCGCACCGCCTTGCCCTTGGTCAGCGGGTGGCCGCGGCGCACGATCAGGCAGGCTTTCTCGACGCCGATGACGCGCGCTTCGAACAGCCGCGGATTGAGGTCGTCGGGGATGCGGGCGATGATGAAATCGTGGCGCGAGGCGATCAGCTCGCGCGCCAGGACGTTCGAGGTCTCGACCTGCATGGTGATTTCGATGCGCGGATAAAGGCGCCGGATCTCGCGGATCGCCGGCACCGCCAGCTCGATCGCCGGTGCTGTCACCGCGCCCAGGAACACCGAGCCGCCTTTGCCCGCCTTGAGCTCGAAAATCTCGCGGTCGACCTCGCGCATCTCGAGCAGGATCGATCGCGCGCGCCGTGCCAACGCCTTGCCATAGGGTGTCAGCGTGATGCCGCGCGGCAGCCTTTCGCAGAGCTTGACGTCGAGCACGGCCTCCATCTCGGCGATCATGCGCGAGGCCGCCGGCTGCGAGATGTTCATGACCTGGGCCGCGGCACTCACCCGGCCGTGCTCGTCGAGGGCTGCGATCATGCGCATGTGACGCAGGCTCAAGCCGCTGCGCAGCAAGGTTCCGCCATCACCCGGGATTTCATCGTAACTGGCTGATATTCCGTCAGGATTTCGCAGCGCCGCCATGATTCTTCCCTACTCTTACGCCCGGCGCCCTGGCTGGATCCGGCAGCGTCATCACTAGCCTAAGCCATATCAGTCTCGATATAGCAACCATCAAAGATCGCATTTGACAGTTATGGCAAAGCGACACACCCTTCGCGCGTCCTGAGGCTTGACGGTCGGTGACGAGGGAAAACTCGTATCGATTGAAACCAGAGTTTCGGGGCCGATTGGGAGGATACCGGAGATCGATTGACGGCAGCGGCGCGTTTGGCGCTCCTGCACGATTGCGCGGCCCACGAAACCCAAGGGTACGCGTCCATCAACCAGGGAGAGTTAATGTGAAGATTATCAAGACACTGGCCGCCGTCGCGGCCCTAGGCATCGCGGCCATGACGCTGCCGGCGCAGGCTGGCGAAGGCCTGATCGGCGTGCTGATGCCCACCAAGACCTCGCAGCGCTGGATCAACGACGGCGATGCCGTCAAGTCCCAGCTCGAGGCTCTGGGCTACACTGTCGACCTGCAGTACGCGCAGGACGACATTCCGAACCAGCTCAGCCAGCTGGAAAACGAAATCACCAAGGGCCCGAAGGCGCTGATCATCGCTTCGATCGACGGCACCACGATGGGCGATGCGTTGCAGAAGGCGAATGACGCCGGCGTTGTCGTCGTCGCTTACGACCGCCTGATCAAGAAAACGCCAAATGTCGACTACTACACCACCTTCGACAATTTCGGCGTCGGCGTCATCCAGGCCAAATCGCTGCTCAAGGGTCTCGGTTATCCCGAGAAGAAGGGCCCGTTCAACATCGAGCTGTTCGGCGGTTCGCCGGACGACAACAATGCGTTCTTCTTCTATAACGGCGCCATGTCGGTTCTTCAGCCGCTGATCGACGACAAGACCCTCGTTGTGAAGTCCGGCCAGATGGGCATGGACAAGGTCGGCACGCTGCGCTGGCTGGCGGCAACCGCCCAGGCCCGCATGGACAATCTGCTCTCCGCCAACTACTCGGATGGCAGCCGCGTCGATGGCGTGCTCTCGCCCTATGACGGCCTGTCGCGCGGCATCATCGCTTCGCTGCGCGCCGTAGGCTACGGCACCGCGGATCAGCCATGGCCGATCGTCACCGGACAGGACGCCGAGACCGCTTCGGTCAAGGCGATCATCGCCGGCGAACAGTATTCGACCGTGTTCAAGGACACCCGCGAACTCGCCAAGGCGACGGTCGAACTCGTCGACAAGGTGCTCTCGGGCGGCAAGCCGGAAGGCCTCGACACCACGACCTACAACAACGACGTCAAGGTCGTTCCCTCGATCCTGTTGACGCCGCATGACGTCGACAAGTCGAACTACCAGGCCCTGGTGGTCGACTCCGGCTACATCAAGGCCGAAGAACTGAAGTAATCGCGGTTACAAAGCCTGGGGTCCTGCGCAGGCAGGGCCCCTTTTCGTTGGCGAGCCAGCCCGGTATTGTTTGCGGACCTCGCAGGAGTGGTATTCTCAATGGCATCGACGATTTTGGAGATGCGCGACATCACCAAGACGTTTCCCGGCGTCAAGGCGCTGTCGAACGTCAAGCTCATGGTCGAGGAAGGCGAGATCCATGCCGTGGTCGGCGAGAACGGCGCCGGCAAGTCGACGCTGATGAAGGTGCTGTCGGGTGTATATCCGTCCGGCACCTATGACGGCCAGATCATCTATCGCGGCGATGAGTGCCATTTCAAAGGCATCCATGACAGCGAGCGCAAGGGCATCGTCATCATCCACCAGGAGCTTGCGCTGGTGCCGATGCTGTCGATCGCCGAAAACATCTTTCTCGGCAACGAGCACGCCAGATACGGCGTCATCGACTGGAATGCCAATGAGGCGCGCACCAGCGCCCTGCTCAAGAAGGTCGGCCTCAAGGAAGACCCCAACACGCTGATCACCAATATCGGCGTCGGCAAGCAGCAGCTGGTCGAGATCGCCAAGGCGCTCAGCAAGGAAGTGAAGCTGCTCATTCTCGACGAGCCGACGGCGAGCCTGTCCGAAAAGGACAGCCAGGCGCTGCTCGATCTGCTGCTCGAATTCAAGCGGCAGGGCATCACTTCGATCCTGATCTCGCACAAGCTCAACGAGGTGAACCGGGTCGCCGACAAGGTAACCATCATCCGCGACGGGCGGACCATCGAGACGCTGGCCAAGAAGGACATCTCGGAGGACCGCATCATCACCTCGATGGTCGGCCGCTCGCTCGACGACCGCTATCCGCCGCGCGAGCCGAAGATCGGCGAGACCGTGCTCGAAGTGAAGAACTGGTCGGTCTACCACCCCCTCCATGCCGAGCGGCAGGTCATCAAGGGCATCAGCCTCAACGCTCGGAAGGGCGAGGTGGTCGGCATTGCCGGGCTGATGGGCGCCGGCCGGACCGAGTTTGCCATGAGCCTGTTCGGCCGGTCCTATGGCCGCCGCATCACCGGCGAGGTGTTCCTTGACGGCAAGCCGATCGATGTCTCCTCGGTGAGCAAGGCGGTGGAACACGGCATCGCCTACGTTACCGAGGACCGCAAGACCTACGGGCTCAACCTGATCGATCATATCAAGCACAACATCACACTCGCCAACCTGCCCGGCGTGTCGCGCCACGGCGTGATCGACGATTTGCGCGAGCTTTCGGTCGCCAACGATTATCGCGGCAGGACCAATATCCGCGCCTCGAGCGTCTACCAGATGACCGGCAACCTTTCTGGCGGCAATCAGCAGAAGGTGGTGCTATCGAAATGGCTGTTCGCCAATCCGGAAGTGCTGATCCTCGACGAGCCGACACGCGGTATCGACGTCGGCGCCAAGTATGAAATCTATACGATCATCGCGCGTCTCGCCTCCGAGGGTAAGGCAATCATCGTCATCTCGTCGGAAATGCCCGAACTGCTCGGCATCACCGACCGCATCTACGTCATGAACGAAGGACGCATCGTCGGCGAAATGGCGGCAAGCGACGCCAGCCAGGAAAAGATAATGCGCGCCATCGTCCGCGGAGAAGGAAAAGCATCATGAGCACCGAAAGCGCTCCCGGGCCGCAGACCGGCGTTGCCCAGGATCTACAACAGGGACCTCGCATTGCCGTCTCGGCGCTGGTCACCAACCTGCGCGAATACGGGTTGGTGCTGGCGTTGATCGCAATCATGGTGTTCTTCCAGTTCACCACGTCCGGAACGCTGTTCAAGCCGGTGAACCTCAGCAATCTCGTGCAGCAGAACAGCTTCATCATCGTGATGGCGCTGGGCATGCTTCTGGTGATCGTTTCGGGTCACATCGATCTCAGCGTCGGCTCCGTCGCCGGCTTCATCGGCGCACTGGCGGCGATGATGATGGTCATCTGGCCGCTTGGCCCATTGAGCAATCCGCTGGTGGTGTCGATCATCTGCCTGATCGTCGGTGGTGCGATCGGCGCGGCACAAGGCTACTGGATTGCCTATCACCGAATACCGAGCTTTATCGTCACGCTGGCGGGCATGCTGATCTTCCGCGGCATCTGCCAGGCGCTGCTGGGTGGCGGGTCTTCCGTAGGGCCGCTTCCCGTCGGCTTCAAGGCGCTCAGTTCCGGCTTCATTCCGGACCTGATCGGCCCATTGACCCTGATACCGCCAACCGTGAACGCCGCCGGCAAAACCATTGTCGGCAGCGGCCTGACGCTGCACCTGACGACGATCGTGATCGGCCTCGTCGCCGTGCTCGCCTATGCCTATTTCGGGCTCAGGGCACGGCGCACCCGCGAGAAGCATGGCTACGAAGCCGAGCCCTTCTCGCTGTTCGTCGTCAAGACGCTGGTGATCAGCGCGCTGGCGCTGTTTCTCGTCTACCAATTCGCCACCTATAGGGGCCTCCCCATCGTTCTCATGGTGATGGGCGTGCTGATCGCGTTGTTCGTCTTCGTTACCAAACGCATGACGATCGGCCGTCGCATCTATGCGATGGGCGGCAATGCCAAGGCAGCCCAGCTATCGGGCATCAAGACCGAACGGCTGACGTTGATGGTGTTCATCAATATGGGCGTGCTGTCGGCACTCGGCGGCCTGATTATCGCAGCGCGCCTGGGGCAGGCTGTGCCGGCGGCCGGCCTCGGCAGCGAGCTCGACGTCATCGCCGCGGTGTTCATCGGTGGCGCTTCGGCGATGGGCGGCGTCGGCCAGGTGATCGGCGCGGTGGTCGGCGGCTTCATCATGGGCGTCATGAACAACGGCATGTCGATCATGGGCGTCAATGTCGATTGGCAGCAGGTGGTCAAAGGCCTGGTGCTGCTCGGCGCCGTCGTCTTCGACGTCTACAACAAGAACAAGGCTTGAGAGGCAACCAGGAGGCATACGGGTCACATTGCAAGCTGCCGGGCGGCGCAAAGAAGTCCCCCGAGGGACCTGATCCGCGAGCGCAATCCGGACGAAGAATTTCAACCGAGGCGCGGACAGGGTCCGGGCCGCGCAGGGTAGGGTTTGCCGAGAAAGGGCAGGCCAGCCCACAATTCAGAGAGGGTTACCATGCTGATCTCACAAATCCTCGACGACGCCGAGACGATCCGCGTCGTTGCCCGCAACGGCGGCAAGACCCGCGTCATCAACGGCGCCCGCAGCGTCTATTCGCTGGCGATGGAAGCCGCGCGTACCGGCAGCGGGCTTGTCGCCCTGATCGAGCGCAAGGGCTTCGGCGAAACCGTCGATCTCGACGCAGCCTACAAGAAGGGCCGCCTGCTGTCGCCGATCAACCATCCCGATCCGGCGCATCTCCATCTCACCGGCACCGGGCTGACGCATCTCGGCTCCGCCGCGACCCGCGATTCCATGCACAAGAAGCTCAGCACGGACGGCGAGGAACAGCTGACCGATTCCATGAAGATGTTCCGCATGGGGCTTGAGGGCGGCAAGCCGGCGAAGGGCCAGATCGGCGTGCAGCCGGAATGGTTCTACAAGGGCAACGGCACCATGGCGGTGGCGCCCGGTGCGGCGCTTATGTCGCCGGCCTTCGCCCAGGATGCCGGCGAGGAGCCGGAAATCGCCGGGATCTATGTGATCGGCGACGACGGCGCCCCGTTCCGCGTCGGCTTCACCCTGTCGAACGAGTTTTCCGACCACGTCACCGAGCGTGTGAACTATCTCTTCCTCGCCCATTCCAAGCTGCGCAACGCTTCGTTCGGCCCGGAGATCCTGATCGGCGACCTGCCGTCCGATATCCGCGGCGCTTCACGCATCCTGCGCGACGGCAAGCTACTTTGGGAAAAGCCGTTCCTGTCGGGCGAGGCGAACATGTCGCACACCATTGGCAATCTCGAGCATCACCACTTCAAATACTCGGCCTTCCGCCAGCCGGGCGACGTGCATGTGCACATGTTCGGCACGGCGACGCTGTCCTTCGCCGACGGCATCAGGACCGAGGCCGGCGACGTATTCGAAATCGAGGCGCAGGATTTCGGCCTGCCTTTGCGCAACCCGCTTGAAATCGAGCAGCCGGTGAAGGTGGCGGTGAAGGCGCTTTGAGCCGGGCGTAGCCCGCAAGTGAGAGGAAGCTCAGCGCGCAGCGCGGAAATGCTTGGACAGTTTCAGGCCCTGCGCCTGATAGTTCGAGCCTAGATCTGTGCCGTAGAGCGCCCGCGGCCGTTTCAGCATGTGCTCGTAGACCAACCGTCCGACGATCTGGCCGTGGTCGAGGATGAACGGCACTTCATGGCTGCGCACCTCGAGCACCGCCCGGCTGCCGGTGCCGCCCGACGCCGAATGGCCGAAACCCGGGTCGAAGAAACCGGCATAATGGACGCGGAACTCGCCGACCAGCGGGTCGAAAGGCGTCATTTCGGCCGCGTAGAGCGGCGGCACATGCACCGCCTCGCGCGACACCAGAATATAGAATTCGTCCGGATCGAGCACCAGCTCGCCGGCACCGCTCTTGTAGAGCGGCTCCCAGAAATCGACGACATCCTGCGCGGCGCGCTTGTCGACGTCGACCAGGCCGGTGTGGTGCTTGCCGCGATAGCCGACCAGCCCGTCCTTGTCGCCGTCGAGATCGATCGACAGCGCGATGCCGCCGCCTGAGATGTTGGGCGGTTCGGTGGCGACCAGCATCTCGGCGCGGTGCAGGTCGTGCAGCTCGCTTTCCGACAAGAGCGCATTGCCGGTGCGGAACCTGATCTGCGACAGCCGCGAGCCGGTCCGCACGACGATCGGGAAAGTGCGCGGGCTGACCTCCAGATAGAGCGGGCCTTCATAGCCGGCGGCGATCTTGTCGAACTCGTGGCCACGGTCGGTCATTACCCGGGTGAAGATATCGAGCCGTCCGGTCGAGCTTTTCGGGTTGGCGGAGGCGGAAATATGGGCGGGCAGCGCCAGGCTTTCGAGCAGCGGCACGATGTAGACGCAGCCGGTTTCCAGCACGGCACCTTCGGCGAGGTTGATCTCGTGCAGCTTCAGCCGGTCGAGCTTATCGACAACCCTGTGGTCCGGGCCGGGCAAGAAGGAAGCGCGCACCCGCCAGGCCTTGTCGCCGAGCCTGAGGTCAAGGCTGGCCGGCTGGATCTGATCGGCATCGAGCGTGCGCGGCGATTTCAGCGCGCCCGTCTGGAACAGCGCGGAAATATCCTGATCGGGAAGAATGCCTGTCTGCCGCAAGGGTCTGGCTCCGTTCGAACGCCGGGCGAGGTCTTGTTCTGTCGCAGGTCCGACCGTGGACGCCTTTGGCACCTGCTTGGTACAACCCTCTTAATCATGCCGGCAATTGACGCAAGCGTGGCGCGGGTCTAAAGCTCGTTATCCCGTGGTGATTTGGCCGGTCGGCTTGCAGCCACGTTAAACAAGTCGCTAAAGGACCGTCGGGCCGCAAGGCCATATGGACCGGTTGCGACTTTCGCGACCGGTTTTTTGTTGTTTGGACCAATTTTGGTGTTTGGATAGAATGATGACCAAGAAGCGCGACTGGAAGCCTCAGACCGCACTCGTGCATGCCGGAACGCTGCGTTCCGGCTTCGGCGAGACCTCCGAGGCGATGTATCTCACCCAAGGCTATGTCTACGAGACGGCGCAAGCGGCGGAAGCGCGCTTCAAGGGCGAGGAGCCGGGCTTCATCTATTCGCGCTATGCCAATCCGACGGTCGACATGTTTGAGAAACGCATGTGCGCGCTGGAAGGAGCCGAGGACGCGCGCGCCACGGCATCCGGCATGGCGGCGGTGACGGCAGCACTGCTGTGCAGCGCCAAGGCGGGCGACCATATCGTGGCGGCGCGCGCGCTGTTCGGCTCCTGCCGCTGGGTGGTCGAGACGCTGGCGCCGAAATACGGCATTGAGGCAACGCTGGTCGACGGCACCGACATCGCCAATTGGGAAAAGGCGGTCAAGCCCAACACCAAACTGTTTTTCCTGGAAAGCCCGACCAATCCGACGCTGGAGGTAGTCGACATTGCCGCCGTCGCGGCACTTGCCAATTCGATCGGCGCCAGGTTGATCGTCGACAATGTCTTCGCCACGCCCTTGCAGCAGAAACCCCTGCAGCTCGGCGCCCACATCGTCGTCTATTCGGCCACGAAGCATATTGACGGCCAGGGGCGCTGTCTTGGCGGCATCGTTCTGTCGGACAAGAAATGGATCGACGAGAACCTGCATGACTATTTCCGCCACACCGGCCCAAGCCTCTCGCCCTTCAATGCCTGGACGCTGCTGAAAGGCCTGGAGACGCTGCCGCTGCGCGTACGCCAGCAGACGGAAAGTGCCGGCCGCATCGCGGATTTCCTCGCCGAGCGCCCGCAAATCGCCCGCGTCATCTATCCCGGCCGCGCCGACCACCCGCAAGCGGCCGTGGTCCAGAAGCAGATGTCGGGCGGCTCGACGCTGATTTGCCTCGATGTGAAGGGCGGCAAGCAGGCGGCCTTTGCCTTCCAGAACGCACTCGACGTCGTGCTGATTTCCAACAATCTCGGCGACGCCAAGAGCCTGATCACCCATCCGGCGACGACGACGCACAAGAACTTGACCGATGAGGCCCGCGCCGAGCTCGGCATCGGACCGGGAACGCTCAGACTGTCAGTTGGCCTTGAGGACGCCGACGACCTGCTCGAAGACATCGAGCAGGCACTGAGAGTTGCCGGATAAGGGCTGGCCGAATAGAGGCGAGCGGGGACGCGCCGATCAGGCGCCGGACGGGGTCTCTTCCAGCTCCGCGACGGCCTTGGTCTGGATAGTCATCACATTGCCGCGCCAGTCGACGGCGCCGCTCAGCCATCCGCGCGCCCAAATGGCGGGAAGCATCAGGTCTCGCGCCATCATCGCCAGGATGGTGCGCAGCGACAGGTGCCATCCCTTGGCCGAGGCCAAGGCGCATTCCGGCAGGTAGGCCGCGACCAGCACGGCGATGGCGGTTGCCGGCAGGCGGCCGCCGGCGTCAGCCGCCGCGATCAGCGCAAGCACCAGCGGCGGCGCTGCGCCGATCAGGATCTCGGGGGCGAAGAACAGCGCGAAGGTGACGCGGCGCAGCCGCGCCCAGCGCGCCTGCCGCGACCAGATCTCGCCAAACGTGCGCCGGCCGAGCGGCTGTTCGAAGGGCGAGGCGACAAGATTGACCCGCAGTCCGAACCCGTTGACCAGCTTGGTCGCGGCGGCGTCTTCGGCGATCTCGGCAGCAAGCGCGCAGATGCCGCCATTGGCGTCGAGCATCGGCTTATTCCACAACATGCTCTTGCCCTGCGCGAAGCCGAGGCCGAGCGCCTCTCCGGCGTACTGCCAGCGTGCCTGCAGCGTGTTGAGAAAGGCGCATTCGACCTCCCCCCAGAAGCCGTCCGGCCGCGAGCCGATCGGCGTCGAGCAGACGAGGCCGGTGTCGTGCCGCCACGCCGCCATCAGGTGCTGGACGTAGTCGCTCGCCATAAGCACGTTGGAATCGGCAAGGATGACCCAGCTATAATGCGCCGCTTCCCAACCCTTCACGCAATTGTTGAGTTTTGGATTGCCGCTGATGCGGTCGTCACCGACTAGAAGGCGGGCGCGAATAGCTGGAAAGCGCGCCATTGCGGCGGTGATCGGCTTGACCACCGGGTCGTCGGCATGGGCAACGCAGAAGATGAGTTCGTAGCGCGGCCAGTCGAGTGAGAAGGCGCGCTCCAGCGTCTCTTCGGCAAACGGCTCGACGCCGCGCGCCGGGATGACGATCGATACCGGCGGCGCGTTGGCCGCGGGCGGTGCGATCCTGGCTGGTCGCTTCAGCTTCAGCGAAGCTAACAGGATGCTGGCGAGATTTGAAAGAAGGAGGGCTATGGAAAGGAGGGCGGCTGCGAATGTCGGTTCCATCGAGATCTGGTCACTCCAGAAGTGCCGGCCGCATGATGGCCGTTTTCAACAATTCGACAGAACGCTGAGTCGCCCGGCACAAGCCTGCACACCATCATTGTCATGTGTCACTCAAATGACATTGTTTTTCGGCACCTGCGCTCGAGTCGGGCAAGGAGATGACGCGCATCGTTGATCAAACTGCGCTGAGCGTCGAAAGTTCCATCTACATTGCTTTGGAGCAGTTTATGTACAGCGCCGTCACCCGCAACATCGAAGTGCAGGTCAGGCCGTTCTATCTGGAGGATCACTCCGACCCGTCGCAAAACCGCTATGTCTGGGGATATCAGGTGACCATCGACAATCAGTCGGATGAGTTCGTGCAGCTTCTGTCGCGCTACTGGCACATTACCGACGGCACCGGCAAGGTCGAGGAAGTGCGCGGCCCCGGGGTCGTCGGCGAGCAACCCGGACTCAACCCCGGCGACAGCTATCAGTATACGTCTGGATGCCCGCTCTCGACGCCGTCCGGCATCATGGTCGGGCACTACACCATGCGCAACAAGCGGGGCGAGACGTTCGACGTCGCCATCCCCGCCTTCTCGCTCGACTTGCCGGGAATGCGGCGCACCGTCAATTGACGGCCGTCATCCGGCCGCTGCAAACTCCGCCGGGTCGAAGTCATATTGCTTCGAGCAGAATTCGCAGGCGACGTGAATGCTGCCATCCTCGGTGCTGTCCCTGATCTCCTCGGCGGAAAAGCCTTCGAGGATGCCGTGGATCTTCTCCCTCGAGCATGAGCACTGGTCGGCGACCGGCACCCCGCCGAACACGCGGACGCCATGCTCGTGGAAAAGCCGGTAAAGCAGCCGTTCGGCGCCGATCGTCGGATCGATCAGCTCGGTCGGTTCAATAGTACCAACCAGCGCCAGCAGCTCCTGCCAGGAATTGTCGGTCGGGTCGTGGATTTCCTCACGCGGATCGCCGTCGCCACCGGGAAGGTCGGGTACGCGCATGCGCTCCGCCGACTGCGGCAGGAATTGTGCCAGCAGGCCACCGGCCCGCCATTGCTCGCGGGCACCGCCGACGCCGGGCGTCAGAAGCTTGGCAACCGAAAGCCGGAGGTCGGTCGGAATCTGCTCCGACTGGCGGAAATAAGTGCGTGCGGCATCTTCCAGTGTGACGCCGTCGAGCTGGACGATGCCCTGGTAGCGTTGTGTGTGAGCGCCCTGGTCGATGGTCAGCGCCAGGACGCCGCTGCCGAGCAGCGTCTGCGGTGACGTCTCGCCGGCAGAAGTCAAAGCCTGCAGCCGGTCGGCATCGAAGCGGGCATAAGCGCGCAGCGCTTGCGGCGTGGAGAAATCCGCGACCAGCATGTCGACCGGCCCGTCGGTGCGGGTCTGCAGAATGAACTTGCCCTCGAACTTCAGCGAAGTTCCGAGCAATACCGTCAACACACAGGCTTCAGCCAGGAGCCGGGCGACCGGCTCGGGATAGTCGTGGCGGCTGAGAATAGCATCGAGCATCGGCCCGAGCTGGACGGTGCGACCGCGCACGTCGAGCGGGCCGACCTCGAACGGCACGACATGGTCGTCGCCGGCGTAGCCGAATTCGCCGAGCTTGGGTTTATGTTCAGCCAATTGATGAGTTTCCAACATGACAAAGCTCCGGGGCGCGGCGATGCCGCCCTCCGGGGCGCATGCGACGAGACGCGCTCGATTTGCGTGATGCGCCTGAGATAGGCACCACCAACTCCCGGATCAAGGCGGCCCAGATCAAGGCGGCGCAGATCAGGCCGGCCCGGATCACCGCGGCTCGTATCAAGCGCCCAGGCACCAGGCCAGGACCGCCTTCTGGGCATGGAGCCGGTTCTCGGCCTCATCGAACACCACCGAATGCGGTCCGTCGATGACCTCGTCGGTAACCTCCTCACCGCGATGCGCCGGTAGACAGTGCATGAACAGCGCGTCCGGCTTGGCTTTCGCCATCAGTGCCGCATTGACCTGATAGGGCAGGAAGACATTGTGGCCGCGGGCTCGGTGCTCCTGGCCCATCGACACCCAGCAGTCGGTGACGATGCAGTCGGCCTCGTGAACGGCCTCCTCGGGCGAACGGGTGAATTTCAGCTTGCCGCCATTGGCTTTCGACCAGTCGACATGCTTCTGGGCCGGTTCGCTGCCCTCGGGCACGGCGACGTTCAGCTTGAAATGGAACCGCGCAGATGCCTCCAGCAGCGAATGCAGCACGTTGTTGCCGTCGCCGGTCCAGGCGATCGTCTTGCCGGCCACCGGACCGCGGTGCTCTTCGAAGGTCATGATGTCGGCCATCAGCTGACAGGGATGGGTCTCGTCGGTCAGCCCGTTGATGACGGGGACCGTAGCGTTTTCCGTCAGTTCCAGCAGCCGGTCATGCGAGGTGGTGCGGATCATGATGGCATCGACATAGCGCGACAGCACCTTGGCCGTGTCGGCAATGGTCTCCGAACGGCCAAGCTGCATCTCGGTGCCGGTCAGCATGATCGTCTCGCCACCCAACTGCCGCATACCGACGTCGAACGACACGCGCGTGCGCGTCGACGGCTTGTCGAAGATCATCGCCAGCACCTTGCCTTCGAGCGGCTTGCTGCGTTCGCCGGCCTTGAGCCTTGCCTTTCGCACCGCTGCGTCGTCGAGCATGAAGCGCAGATCGCCTTCGGAAACGGCGGAAAGATCGGTGAAATGGCGAAGGGACATCAGAAATTCCAGGATTACTTCGCAGCGGCAGCGACGATGGCATCTGCCAGGCTCTTGGCGCCGGCACGAATGCGCTCGAGCGCTTCGTGGATCTCGGCGTCGGTGACGGTGAGAGGCGGTAGCAGGCGGATAACGTTGTCGCCTGCCGGAACCGTCAAGAGATGCTGGTCACGCAGTGCCACCGTGACCTTGGTATTGGGCATCGCGCATTTAAGCCCGAGCATCAGGCCGTTACCCCTGATGCTTTCGATAACATCCGGAAATTCGTCGGCGACGCCAGCGAGCCCCTGCTTCAACAGCAGTGCCTTGCGCCGGACGTCTTCGAGAAAGCCGTCTTCCAGCACCACGTCGAGCACGGCGTTGCCGACCGCCATTGCCAGCGGATTGCCGCCGAAGGTGGTGCCGTGCACGCCGGCGGTCATGCCGACCGCTGCCTCGTCGGTGGCGAGGCAGGCACCCATCGGGAAGCCGCCGCCGATGCCTTTGGCCACCGCCATGAGGTCGGGTGTGACACCCGCCCACTCATGCGCGAACAGCTTTCCGGTGCGGCCGACGCCGCATTGGACCTCGTCGAAAATCAGGAGCAGTCCGTGCTGATCGCAGAGCTGCCTGAGCCGCTTCAGCGATTGCGTCGGCACTTGCCTGATGCCGCCCTCGCCTTGCACCGGCTCGATCAGGATCGCCGCGGTTTCAGGCGTGATCGCCTTCTCGGCGGCATCCATATCGTCGAAACCGACCTGGTCGAAGCCGTCGACCTTGGGGCCGAAACCTTCCAGATACTTGTACTGGCCGCCGGCGGCGATGGTCGCCAGGGTGCGGCCGTGGAAGGCGCCTTCGAAGGTGATTGTGCGGTAACGCTCGGGATGGCCCTTGACGAAGTGGTAGCGCCGCGCCGTCTTGATGGCGCATTCGAGCGCCTCTGCGCCGGAATTGGTGAAGAACACCTTGTCGGCGAAGCTTGCGTCGGCCAGCCGCTCGCCGAGCCGGCTCTGTCCCGGAATCTCGTACAGATTGGAGACGTGCCAGAGCTTGGCGGCCTGCTCGGTGAGGGCCGCGACCAGATGCGGATGGCTGTAGCCCAACGAATTCACGGCGATGCCGCCGGCGAAATCGAGATATCGCTCGCCCTTGTCGGTGACCAGCCAGGTGCCTTCACCGTGGTCGAAAGCCAGGGGTGCGCGAACAAAGGTCTCGAAAAGCGCCGAACCGCTCATTATATGCGTCTCCGGAACCGGAAAAATCAAAAAGCCGCCAAAGCGGCGGCCCTTGTGGCTTATCGTGTTTTTCGGCCGTGAAGTCAACGAAAAGGTCGCGCAAGGTCGCGCGGCAAGTCCCCCAGCATAACGCCGGCTCATAAGCGACCGGGCAAGTTGGGGAAAACCGAAAAAACCGATTCGTGTTGGCCTTGGGACTCTTGTCACCGAGTCAGCGCATAAGGTAATTGTAGTAGAGAAATAACTAGATTTCGTGCGGCGGACCTAATCACCCGATATATGTGGTGTCTGCCCGGCAGAAGCCGGGTCGGGAATGGATTCCGATTGCCGCACGTTTCAGCAGGAGCGCGGTCTCATGAACTGGACTGACGAGCGAGTCGAACTTCTCAGAAAATTGTGGTCGGAGGGCCTCAGCGCCAGCCAGATCGCCGCACAGCTTGGCGGGGTCAGCCGCAATGCGGTCATCGGCAAAGTGCACCGGCTGAAACTGTCCGGTCGCGGACGCACGACCGCCTCACCGGCACGCCAGAAGAAGACGGTGCAGGGATCGACGATCCAGAAATCGGTGTCCCGGGCAGCAAGCGCCACGCGCCATGCCACCACCTCGATGTCGATCGGTGCGACCGCGCTCAAGGCGCAGTTCGATGCCGAACCGGTGGCGCGCCACTATATCCGCCCGGTCGAGAACGTCGTCGTGCCGATCTCGCGGCATCTGCAACTTGTCGAACTCAACGAGCGCACTTGCAAATGGCCGAACGGCGATCCGCTTTCGGAAGACTTCCATTTCTGCGGCAACGACGCAGCCGAAACCGGCCCCTACTGCAAGTACCACGCCCGCGTGGCGTTCCAGCCGGCATCGGAGCGGCGGCGGAGCAGATAGTTAGGGGAATAGGGGAGCAAGGCTACGGCAGTAGGTGAATTGTAGAGAAGCACGCTCCCGAAGCGATAGCCTACTGCCCTACTGCCCTACTGCCCTACTGCCCTACTGCCCTACTGCCCTAC
>NZ_JAMYVA010000039.1:0-53195 GCF_040323505.1 Mesorhizobium sp. M0040 | reverse complement strand
TTTTCTCGGGCCGCCCCGGGAGTGCCCCACTGTATGGTATTTCCGGGGCGTAAATTCGTTCAAGCCCATTTCGGACGAAATCGGCGGCGGCCCGGGGGGCGGGCCGCGAGTTGTTTGACTTCAGTTGCTGACCACTGCTTCGGCGTCTTCGGCCGTGCGGATCTTGATGCCCTTTTCCTTGGCATAGGCCTCGGACGACTTCTCGATGATCGGACGCAGCAGCTTCCAGTCGGGCGCAATCCAGTCGGAGACGACGTTCCACTTCTTGCCGTCCCACTGCTGGAAGGTCACGTAGCCGTCACCTTCGTGATTGTCCCAGGAGACGTTGATCGAGTGGAACAGGTCCTTGGCGCCCAGCGCCTCGACGCGTGCCGGATCGAGCTTGAGATGCTCGAAGCCCCAGCGGACTTCGTCGCCGGTGAGCGTGCGGTTGCCGAACTTGGCCTGCGCGATGCGGACCGCCTCGACATTGAGGATGCCGTTGACGATGCCGAGATTGTGGTAGACCGAGCCGATACGGCTCTTTTCCTCGAGATTGCCTTTGCCGGCGCAGTAGACCGTTTTGACGATCTCCTGGACCACCGGATACTGCTCGCCTGACGCCTGGGTGGTGATGGCCGTATAGCCCTTGGCGGCATCGCCCGCGGGGATCACATCCTCTTCCGAATTCGACCAGACATTGCCGACGATGTGATCGGCCGGGAAGCCGGTCTTCTGCGCGGTCTTGAGCGCAACCGGGTTCATCACGCCCCAGCCGCGCAGCACCACATAGTCGGGATGCTCGCGACGGATCGTCAGCCACTGCGCCTGCTGCTCGTTGCCTGGATGCGGAACCTCGATCTGCGACAGCTCGAAGCCGTATTTCTGCGACAGCAGCTCATAGATCGGAATCGTCTCCTTGCCATAGGGCGAGCCGTGATAGAGCACGACGATCTTCTTGCCCTTGAGCTTGTCGAGGCCACCTTCCTTGGAGGCGATATAGTTCACGATGCCCGAGGTCTCGCTGTACGGATTGAGCAGCAGCGGGAAGACGTAAGGGAACACGCGTCCGTCCGTGGTGTCGGTGCGGCCGTGGTTGATGGTGATCAGCGGCACCTTGTCATCGGTGATGCGGTCGATCATGGCATAGGCGATGCCGACCGAAAGCGGGTTCCAGGCGGCGATGCCGGGATTGCTCTTCAATCGTTCATAGACCTCGACGCCCTTCTCGACCTCATACTGCGTCTCGCCCTCGCTCCAGGTCAGCTTGACGCCGTTGACGCCGCCGTCGCGGATGTTGATCAGGTTGAGATAGTCGATGAAGCCGCCGAAGAAGCCGGTGCCGCCGGCGGCATAAGGGCCGACGCGGTAGCTCTGCAGGGGAAAATACTGCTCGTCGGCGTGGACCGCCGTCGCGCCGAGGACGAAGGCCGTGGCGATCGCCGCTTTCTTGAGGTGACTGAAGAAGGTCATGGATTGCGTCTCCTGAGGTTGTGGTCCGTGAGAGGATGTCGAGCGGCGCTCAGCTGGACCTTGAGCCGATCCGTCGTTTCAGGCGGTCGAAGAGGGCCGACAGCCCGTTCGGTTCCGCGATGAGGAAGATGATGATGAGCGCGCCAAGCACGATGCGCTGGCTCATGTCGAGAACACCCGAATCGAACAGTCCGCCAAACAGGAAGGCGCCAAGCCGCGACAGGATGAGCGGAAAGATGACGATGAACGCCGCTCCCAGAAAGGCGCCGCGTATCGAGGCCAGCCCACCGATGATGATGATGAACAGGATCTGGAACGAGCGGTCGAGATTGAAGCCGGCCGGCTCGACGGTGCGCAGATAGGTGAAGGCCCACAGCACCCCGGCGACGCCGATGATGAAGGACGAGATGGCGAACGCGAGCAGCTTGGTCTTCAGCACAGGGACGCCGATCACCCGCGCGGCGGTTTCGTTGTCGCGCACGGCGATGAAATTGCGGCCGGTCGCGCTGTTGACCAGGCGCCAGACGAGCGCCGTGAGCACGATGACCGTGGTCACCGAGAGCAGGTAGCGGCCCGTCGCCCTGTCGAGCGAGAAGCCCGCAACGGCAAGGTGCGGCGCCGATATCACCCCGGAAGGGTTGTCGTTGGAGAACCAGCCGAACTTGGTCAGCGCCCACTGCACGAAGAACTGGGCGGCGAGCGTCGAGACGGCGAGATAGAAGCCGCGCAGGCGCAGGCTCGGCAATCCGAACACGACGCCGATGCCGGCGGCCGAAATCCCGGCCAGGATCATGGTCGCAGCCAGCGGCAGTCCTTCGACCCGAAGGTTGAAATTGTAGGCGGCGAAAGCGCCGACCGCCATAAAGGCGGAGGAGCCCAGCGAAAGCTGGCCGCAATAGCCGGTCAAAAGGTTGAGGCCGACCGCCGCCAGGCTGAGCGCCAGGAACGGCAACAGGATCGCCTCGACGAAATAGCTCGACGCATAGGTGGGGATCAGGCCGTAGGCGACGGCAATCAGGGCGGCCGGCAGAGCTAACTTCTGCCAGTCGATTGGACGCCTTGCGGCATCGAGCGCTTGCACGGCCATCGGTCAGACCCTTTCGACAGTCTTCTGGCCAAACAGCCCGGAGGGGCGCACCAGCAGGACGACCAGCGCCAGCGCATAGGCGAACCAGCCTTCGATGCCGCCACCGACAAAGGGTCCGAGGTAGACCTCGGCGAGCTTCTCGCTGGCGCCGATGATGAGGCCGCCGACGATGGCGCCGAGGATGGAATCGAAGCCGCCAAGCACCAGTACCGGCAGCGCCTTCAGCACGATCAGCGACAGCGAGAACTGGACGCCGAGGCGCGCGCCCCACAAAAGTCCCGCGACCAGTGCCACGAACCCCGCGGCCGTCCACACCGTCCCCCAGATCCGGGGCAGCCGCAGCCCGACGGCGAGCGCCGCGAACTGGTCGTCTGCGACGGCGCGAAACGCCAGCCCGATCCGGGTCCAATAGAAGAATGCGCTCAAGCCGGCGACCATCGCCGCGGCAATGCCTGCAGCAAGAAGATCGAACGACGATATCAGGATACCGCCGACCTCGAACGGCGTGTCGTCGATGCCGAGATCGAGCCCGTGCACCTGCGTGCCCCACACCAACTGGGCAGCGCCTTCAATGATGTAAGACAGGCCAAGCGTGGCCATGAACAGCGTCATCGGCGAGCGATTGACCAGCGGCCTCAGCACAGTTCGCTCGATGGTGAAGCCCAGCGCAACCATGACCGCGAGGGTAATGAGCAGCGAAAGCGCAAACGGGATGCCGCGTTCGACAAGGCTGACAAAGGTGAGTGCGGCGAACAGCACCATCGACCCTTGCGCGAAGTTCAGTACGCCCGACGTCTTGTAGATCAGCACGAAACCAATGGCGACGAGCGAATACATGACGCCTGAGAGCAAGCCACCGACCAGCACCTCGATGACGAAGAGGAAATCATAGTAGCTCATCAGATGCCCTCGCCATCTTCGCCTTCGGCGGTGCCGATATAGGCCCGGATCACCGCCGGATTGGCCCTGACCTCGGCCGGTGTCCCGTCGGCGATCTTGCGGCCGTAGTCGAGCACGGCGACGCGGTCGGAGAGCCCCATGACCACGCCGATGTCGTGTTCGATGAGGATGATGGTGACGTCGTGCCGGTCGCGCGCTGCGCGCACGAAACCGGCCATCTCGGCCTTCTCGGTCGCCGTCATGCCGGCCATCGGCTCGTCAAGCAGCAGGATCTTCGGCTCGGCGACGAGGGCGCGCGCCAGTTCGACCCGCTTCTGCAGGCCGTAGGGCAGCGTTGCGACCAGGCGATCGGCGACGGCCTCGAGATGCAGGAAGGCGATTGTCTGGTCGACCTTTTCAGCGATCGCGGCATCTTCGCGCCGGGCGCGCGGTAGACCGGCGATATGTTCGACGAAGCTGGCGCGCCGGGTGTGGACGCGGCCCGACGCGATGTTGTCGCGCACTGAAAGCCCACCGAACAGTGCCAGGTTCTGGAAGGTGCGCGCGACGCCGAGCCGTGCCAGACGGCTTGCCGACACCCGGGAGAAGGACTGGCCATCGATCGCGATCTTGCCCTGATCGGCGTGATAGAGGCCGCTGATGATGTTGATCAGCGAGGATTTGCCGGCGCCATTGGGACCGATCACAGCGCGAATCTCGCGGCTTTTGACCTCGAGGTCGACATCCCGCAGTGCCGTGACGCCACCAAAGGAAATGCTGATCCCGCCCAGCGCCAGGATCGCATCAGCCTTTGGCGACAGGCGCGCCGGGCGCGTGTCCTCGACGGGACCAGCACCAGCAAGAATGCCGGAAATTTCGGGCGCGCGCTCGTATGCGGCGGCTCCCAGCGAAGCACCAATCATGAAACATTCCTGATTTTGAAGGCGTGCCGGCGGCGGCCTGAAGACCGCGCCTGTCCTATTCCGCGGCGACAAGCTCCCTGTCGCGCGCCGCTTCCAGTTCGCGCACCAGAGGGATGACGCGCTTGCCGAAGAACTCCACCTCTTCCTGGAAATGCAGGAAGCCGAGCAGGATCAGATCCGCGCCGGCATCCTTCAGCTTGAGGATGCGTTCGGCAATCTGTTCCGGCGTGCCGATGAGATTGCTGCGGAAGCCGTCATTGTATTGGACAAGATCCTCGAACGAGGATTTCGCCCAGTTACCCTCGCCTTCCGGCGACGCCTTGCCGGCATTCTTGACCTGATCGGCGAAACCCTGCACCGCCTCCGGATTGGCCTTGGCGATGATCTCGTCGAGCACGGTGCGCGCTTCTGCCTCGGTTTCGCGAGCGATGGCAAAGGCGTTGACGCCGATCTTGACCTTGTGGCCATTGGCCTTCGCCTTGGTCTTGATGTCGTCAACCTGCTTCTTGATCTCTTCCGGCGTGTTGCCGTTGGTGAAATACCAGTCGGAAACCCGCGCAGCCATGTCGCGCGCCGCGCGTGATGAGCCGCCCTGGAAGATCTCCGGCTGCGGATCGATCGGCTTCGGCTTCATCGAGTAGTTGGTAAAGCGATAGAAGTCGCCCTTCAGAGTGAAATTGTCCTCGGTCCAGATGCCGCGCAGCGCGCGGATGAATTCCTCCGAGCGGCGATAGCGCTCGTCGTGGTCGAGCCACAGCTCGCCGATGGCGGCGAACTCACCGCGGAACCAGCCGCTGACGACATTGACCGCGACACGGCCATTGGTCAGGTGGTTGATGGTGGCTATCTGCTTGGCCGCCAGCGCTGGATTCCATGGGCCGGGCAGGATCGCCGCGATGACTTTCAGCGTTGTGGTCGCCGCAAGCAGGGCATGGCTGAACGATACGGATTCGTGCTGGTTGTCGGCGCCATAGCCGGCCGTGAAGCGTATCTGGCTCAGCGCGTAGTCGAAGCCGTTGGCCTCGGCGATCTGAGCAAGCTTGCGGTTATAGTCGATGTCCCAGCCTGTCCGCTGCTCGACGTTGGAGATGACAAGGCCGCCCGAAACGTTCGGGACCCAGTAGGCGAATTTCACGTCGTCGGAATTCGAGGTCATTTCGTTCGTTTCCCCTTTTGATTGGCTTCAACCGACGCGCGTGGCGACGGCAGTGTTTGTATCACTGGAATTAAGCAACGAGACCGCTTCGGTAGCGGCCCGTGAGATGCGCTCGATAATCGCTGCGCCGACGATCTTGGCATCGACGAAATCGTCGGGCGCGCCGTAGACGCCGGTCGGGACGGTGACGGCCCCGAAAAAACCGAACAATGGCCGGAGCTGATGTTCGAGAACCAGGCCATGGTATGGACTTCCGCCGGTCGCCGCGAGAAGCACGGTCTTGCCCGTCAGTGCACGATAATCGACAAGGTCGAACAGGTGCTTGAGAGCGCCGGTGTAGGACGCCCTGTAGACCGGCGTTCCGACCACGAGCAGATCGGCCTTTTCGACACGCTGGATGATCGCTTCGCCAGACGCGCCAAGCGCGCCACGAGACAACCCGGCGAAAATCAAAGGCGCCGCCTCGGTGATTTCGATCAGGCCGGTGTCTGCCGGGACGCGCAAGGCGACTGCCTTGACCAGCGCGTTGACCACCGCAGTAGTGCGCGATGGTGTGCTTACGCCGCCGGATATTCCGAGAACCGATAGCCGTGCCAACTCGTCAATCTCCCAGACCCCGCATGCGCATCGGGTCATTTCCAAACCGGGGCAGACGATATTCGACAAAATCTATAGAGATAAGGAACTACGTTCCGATTTTTCGGCCTCGCGGAGAAAAATGCCGTTCTGCTAATGGACGTATTCCGTATAGCGAGCAGACCGAAGCTCAGGCCATCAATACGGCTTCGCATTCATCCATCACCATTTTCAAACGCGCCTAAGCCTTGGGCAATTAGGTTCGTTGCCATGACCAGTGAAACGATCGCGTCGGAATTGAAAACGACGACCCACCATTTACCGCCGGTCAGGAAACCGTAGCCGTCGGCGACAGCCAGTCCCCAATCGGCCGACGGCGGCTGGATGCCGAGGCCCAGAAAACTCAGCGTCGCAATCGAAAAGAACGCGTAGCCCAGCCGAGTGACGAACTCGATGAGGATCGTCTCCCTGATGTTGGGCAATATCTCCAGGAAAATGATGGCGAGCGCGCCTTCGCCGCCAAGCCGGGCGGCGCTGACATAGTCGCGCTTCTTCTGCTCGCGCACGGCGGCGCGGACGGTGCGCGCCACCAGCGGCGCATAGGCGATGCCGATCACCAGGACGACGGTCAGGTTCGACGGCCCGATCGCCACCAGCGTCATGGTTACGAGAACGATGAATGGAAACGCCATCAGTGTATCGAGCAGCCGCGCGCCAATGGCATCGGTGAGGCCATCGAAATAGCCGAGCACCAGGCCGATGATGCTGCCGGCGGCAACGCCGACCAGCGTCGCCAGCGGCGCAACCAGCAGGATATCGCGCGATCCGACGATAATGCGGGACAGCACGTCGCGGCCGAGCTGATCGGTCCCGAACCAATGCGAGGCATCGGGCGGCGTCAGCATCGCCAGAAAATCCTCGGCATAGGGATTATACGGAACGAAGAGATTGCCTGCTACCGCGCATACGACCCAGAACAGTAGCAGCAGCGTTCCGATCACGACCGATGGGGGCAGTCCGGAGAAGGCACTGCCGATCCTGCGCACCGCCGGAAAACCGGCCACGGCGCGCCGTGATGCGGGAAACTCCGTCAGATCCGTCATGGCGAGGTCCGACGGCGTTGCCGCGGATCGAGCAATGCCAGCACGAAGTCGCCCGCCGCCGCCGAAAGAACGAAGATTGCCGCCATCACCAGCACGCCCGCTTCAAGCATCGGGAAATCTCGCGCCTTGGCCGCGTTCAGAACCAGATTGCCAAGTCCCTGGATGCCGAACAGCGCTTCGATCACAACCAGCCCGCCAAGCATGTATCCGGTCTGCGTCGCCAGCACCGCGATGGTCGGGGTTAGCGCATTGCGCAGCACGTGCCGAAGAATGATCTCGCGCCGCTCAAGCCCTTTCAGGACGGCGGTGCGTGTGTAGTCGGCGGCCATCGCCTCGATCACGCCGGCCCGCGTCATCCGGGCGATGTAGCCGGCAAGATTGAGCACCAGCGGCAGCGCCGGCAGGATCAGATAATAGCCTTGCGTCCAGAAGCCCGCGCCATCCGGCGCAACGCCTGAGATCGGGAACCAGTTCAGCCACAGGCCGAAAACGATGAGCAGCATCAGGCCGGACACAAAATCCGGCACGATGCCTAAGGAGACGCCCGCCATCACGATCAGCCGGTCGATGAGGCGCCCGGCGTTGAGACCGGCGATGACACCGCCGCCAACCCCGAGCGGAATGAGAAAGACCAAAATAATGCCGGCAAGGGATGCGGAGCGCTTCAGGCTCTCCAGAACGAACGGGGCCACCGGCGCGCGCATCGAAAGCGAGGTGCCGAAATCGCCTGACACCGCCTTGCTGAACCAGAGCCAATACTGGACGAGAACTGGCTGGTCGGCGCCCAGCCGCTTGTTCAGCTCCGCCACCGCCTGCGCGTCGGCAAACGGCCCGAGCATCACGCGGCCGACATCGCCGGGCAAAACCTGCCCGGCGAAGAAAACCAGGACACTGACAAGCCAGAGCGTGAGGACAAGTGTGCCCACACGCGCTGACAGAATGCGGCCGGTCAGCATGTCGCGATCATGCCTGGACGAAGGAAACGCGATCGAGCAGCAGATGCGAGATTGCGGTGAAGCGCACGCCTTCGACCTTCGAGCTGACAATCCGGCTGTATTGCGAGAAGTAGCTGATGATCGCCGGCGTCTCGTCAAGCAAAAGCGTCTGGATCTTGCCGGCAGCAAGGCGCTGGGCATTGAGGTCACGCGCCTTCGAGTAGTCGAGCAGCAGCGCATCATAGCCGGGGTTGTTGAAATGCGCCGCGTTCCAGGCTCCCGTACTCTTCAGCGTGGCGTTGAGGAAGATGTCGGGCGTGCCGCGATGGCCGTAGTCGGTGATGCCGAGAACCGAATCCAGCCAGGGCGAGCTGCCGAAGGTCGCCGAGCCGTAATAGGCGTCCTGCGGCAGGACATTGAGCTTGACATCGATGCCGACCTTTTTGGCGAAGTTCTGGATGATCACCGCATAGTCGGGAATGTCATAGGCGCGTTCGGTGGTCAGCGTCACCTCGAAGCCGTTCGGCACGCCGGCCTCGCCAAGCAGCCGCTTGGCCTCCGTGATATCCTGCTTGCGCTGCGGCACCGACGGATCGGCCGAAGGGAAGATCGGCGCGAACGGGGTGTCGTTGCCGATGATGGCGCGGCCCTTCAGCAGGCCCTTGACCACCGCCTCGCGGTCGATGGTGAGTGCCAGCGCGCGGCGGATGCGCTTGTCGGTGAACGGCGCCTGGTCGGTTCTGAAGTGCACCTGGTCATGCGAGCTTGCCTGCACGCTGAGCAGCTTGAAGTTGGGGTTGCCCTCGATCGCCAGTTCCAACCGCGTCGTGCTGGGGATGACGTCGAGCTGGCCGGCCTGCAGCGCCAGCACCTGCGCCTGCTCGTCGTCGAAGAACTTGATCTCGACGCGGTCGGGCAGCGCCTTGTCGCCCCAGTAATCGTCATTGCGCACGAAGCTCGCGCCTTGCTTGGGACGGAAGGATTCGAGCTTGAACGGGCCGGTGCCGTTGAAAGTCTTCTCGAAATCGCCGGCATAGTCGGCCGGCAGGATGACGGCATTGTAGACGTCGGAGGAGACATAGAAGGGAAAGTTGCTGTTGGGACCGTCGAGATCGAAGGCGACTGTCTGCTCGTCGACCAGTTTGGCGCCACCCTTGGACAAGATGCCCTTGTAGGCTGAGAGCGCCGACGAGCCGCTGGCGGGATCGACCAGCCGCTCGAAGCTCGCCACCACGTCCTTGGCGGTGACGGCGCGGCCATCGTGGAATTTCACTCCTTGCCGCAATTTGAAGGTCCAGCGGCTGGCTGTCTCGTCGGCCTCCCAGGACAAAGCGAGCTTCGGCTGGAGACCGTCCTTCGGATCGTCGAGGATCAGATATTCGCCGACCTGGCTGATCACCCCGATGCTGGCCGGATCGGTCACCGAAACCGGATCGATCGCCTTGGTCGGCTGACCGAGCCCGACACGGACCGTACCGCCGGCGGCGGCCGCGGCGCGCGCGGCTCCGAACCCCTGCGAGGTGGCAAAGCCTGTCAGGCCGAGCAGTGCGGCGTATTTCAGGAGATCGCGGCGCTTGAGAAAGCCGCCCTGATATTCGTCGACGGCGACATTCCAGATGTCCCCCGACAGGCTGCGAAGTGCGTCGATATCCCTGCGTTTGGTCATGTTAAACCCTGCTTTGAAATGAAAATTAAAAACCTATGCGACGGGTTCGCCGTCGAGATGGATGCGGTCAACGGCCTGCGGATAGAAGGCGATGAGGCCTTTGATCTTCGGCATTTTGACGATTGGATCCCGGTAGCTCCAGGCGATGTCCGGGCGCACCGTTCCGTCGCTCAGCAGCCCCGACCAGTAGGAGGCAATGCCCTTGTAGGGACATCGCGTCGTTGTAACGGACGCCGTCAGCCGCTCCAGCCGGATGTCTTCCGCCGGTAGATAGAAACGCGTCGGCAGATGGGTCTCGAACAAAAGCACCGGGCGGTGACTGTCGGCGATCGGCTCGCCGTCGAACCAGACCTGCACATGGCTCGTGCTTTGCAGCACATCAATGCGCGCATAAGGGTCTCGCGCATGGACGAAGACCTCTTCGTCCTCCTCGAACCATTGGTCGACGGCCTTCCAGGTGAAGGCGATCCGGCCAGCCAGGGACGCCAGCGATTCGTCCGGCGGCGAGATGAACGCCCACGCCGCGTTGGCACTGCGCCTGTCGCCGCTGTCGATATCCCAATAGGCCGTCTCGCCACCGACTGGATGCGGTTCGCGATGCAGCGAGGGCTTCAGCACCGACGGGTCTACCGCTGACGGCGGGAAGAAATAGATCGGCAGGAAATGGTTGGAGCGCAGCACGAGCACGTTGCGGCTGTCGGCGATCGTGCGGCCGCCGAATTTGACGCGGACGCGCTTGGGACTGTGCAGGACATTGACGAGATGCGGGGCCGTGGCTTCGCGCGGCTGAAGTCTGGGTGCTGCTGTCATGATCGTTGCTCCGAAGCGGATGTCAGGACACGGCGCGTGCGTTGTCGCGCTGCTCGGCGAAGCGGTTTGCCGGCCGCGCCAGACCGAAGCGGTCGCGCAGCGTTCCTGGCGCGTATTCGGTCGGGAACACGCCGCGGCGCTGCAGCTCCGGCACCACCTGCTCGGCGAAATTCACCCAGTCCTCGGGCAGCAGCGGGAACATCAGGTTGAAGCCGTCGGCGGCGCCTGAAACGAACCAGTCCTGCAACTGGTCGGCGATCTGTTTGGGCGTGCCCACGACAGTCGGGACCGAACCGCTGTTGGCGAGCTTGCGGGCGATGTCGCGTAGGCTGAGATTCTGCTTCGACCATTCCTTGACCCGGTTGAGCGATGTCCGTCCGCCATTGAACGTGCTCTCGTCCGGTAGCGGCGGCAGCGGCCCGTCTGGCGGATAGACTGAGAGATCCAACCCGCTCCAGCTTGACAGAAGGTCGATGCCGACCTGATCGGGAAGCAGCGTCTGCAGGTATTCCTGCCGTTCCCGGCCCTCCGCCTCGGAGGCGGCGACGATCGGCAGGATCCCCGGCAGGATCTTAAAGCTCTCCGGCCGCCTGCCGTGGCGGGCAAGCCGCTCGTTGATATCCTGGCGATATTTGATTCCATCCTCCTTGGTGCTGTAGATGGCGAAGTGCGCATCGGCCTGGGCGGCGGCGAAGTTCTTGCCGTCCTCGGACGAGCCTGCCTGGACGATCAGCGGGTGGCCCTGCGGCGGCCGCGAGACGTTGAGGGGTCCGCGCACCTTGAAGTGCTTGCCCTTGTGATCGATGGGGTGGACCTTGTCGGGATCGGCGAAATAGCCCGTCTTCTTGTCGATCAGCAGCGCCTCGTCTTCCCAGCTGTCCCAAAGCGCCTTGACGATATCGAGGAATTCGGCCCCGCGCTCATAGCGGAACGCATGTTCGATGTTGCCGTCGCGGCCGAAATTGCGCGCCTCCTCGTCCATGGCCGATGTGACGACGTTCCACGACGCCCTGCCCTTGCTGATATGGTCGAGCGAGGCGAACATGCGCGCAACATTGTAGGGCTCGCTGTACGAGCTCGACGCCGTGGTGATCAGGCCGATGTGTTTGGTCACGCCGGCCAGTGCCGACAGCAGCGTCAATGGCTCAAGGCGGGCATTGGCGTAGTGGGCGACACCGCTCTTGACCGAATCCCAGATCGAAACGTGGTCGGCGACGAAGATGGTGTCGATCCTGGCCCGCTCGGCCGCCTGCACGAGATCACGGTAGAACTCGAAGTCCAGCACCTCCCGGCCCGGCGCCCGCGGATGGCGCCACGACATCCGATGATCGCCCTGCGGGTTGAAGAAAAATGCGCTGAGGATCATGTGGTCTCGAGCCATGCCGGTCTCCTTCCAGATCTGCTCTGGAGCCAAATCTGCTCCGGAGATTGTCGCACTGCTTCGGAAAGCGGTGACAATCGCTCTTGAGCCATGAAAGTTAGATTGCGCTCCGTCCTAATTCGAGTAACTTTATAGATATAATGCATTGCGAAAGTGGAAGCGATTGCCCTCGATCGCGACGCTGGAAGAAAGTGGTTTCAAGCTCCCAATGTCCTCCTCGGTTCTGAACGTCGACCAGCTTTCCATCGCCTATGACGGGCGCAATGGATCGCATCCCGCCGTCAGTGGCGTCTCGCTGCGCATAGGCGAAGGCGAAGCACTCGGCCTTGTCGGCGAGTCCGGATCGGGGAAAAGCTCGGTGGCGCTCGCCATCCTGCGCTATCTGCCGAAGAATGCCCGCATCGCGGCGTCAGCGCTGGAGTTCCAGGGCCGCGAAATCCGCGACCTCTCCGCCGAGCAGTTGCGCCAACTCAGGGGAAATCACATCGCCGCCGTCTACCAGCACCCGGGCGCGGCCCTCAACCCAAGCATGACGATCGGCCGCCAGATCACCGAGACGATCATGCGGCATCGCCCGGTGCGCCATGACGAGGCGCGCGAGCGGGCTTGCGAACTGCTCGGGCGCGTTCGGGTGAGCCATCCGGAGCGGGTGCTGGGGCTCTATCCACACGAACTCTCCGGCGGCATGCAGCAGCGCGCCAACATCGCCATCGCGATTGCGCTCGACCCGTCGCTGCTGGTGCTGGACGAGCCGACGACGGCGCTCGACGCCAGCGTTCAGTCCGAGATCATCGCCATCCTCTCCGGCCTGCGCAAGGACCACAAGACCAGCATTCTGCTGATCAGCCACGACATCAACATGATCCGCCGCTCCTGCGACCGGGTGGCGGTGATGCAGTCGGGAACCGTGGTCGAAAGCGGCGCCGCCGGCGATGTCTTCGACAACCCCTCTCACGCCTATACGAAGGCGCTGATCGCCTCGATCCCGGCGCTCAACTACACGAAGCGGAATGGAAGACTGGCGGAGACGGACGGCCTGCCATCGCACTCGGCCGTCCAGAATGAAGATGCCGGCGAGCGCAAAGAACGCCGAATCGCGATCGCCTGTAAAGGTATCAGCCATGCCTTCGGCAGCCAACCGGTGCTCAGCAATGTCGATCTCGATATCGGCCACGGCGAGACCTTCGGGCTGATCGGCGAGTCCGGTTCCGGCAAGTCGACCCTGGCAAGGATCGTCACCGGCCTACAGATGCCAGACGCCGGATCGGTCGAACTGTTCGGCAGGACGGTCGCACCGCGCGTCGAGAAGAGAAGTCTTGGCGAACGCCGCGATGTGCAGATGGTTTTCCAGTCGCCGGATCGCACGCTCAACCCGCGTCAGCGGATCGGCAGGATCCTCGGCCGCCCGCTACGCCGGCTCGCCGGCCTGCGCAGCAGTGAGATAAATGCCCGCATCAGCGATTTGCTGCAATCGGTTCGCCTTGCCGGCGCCACAGCCGAGCAGAAGTCGCGATCACTATCCGGCGGCCAGCGGCAACGGGCGGCCATCGCACGGGCCTTCGCCGGCGTGCCGAAGGTCGTGGTGCTCGACGAACCCACTTCGGCGCTCGACGTTTCCGTCCAGGCAACCGTTCTCAACCTGCTCAACGACCTGCAGCGCGACAAGGACACGACCTATCTGTTCATCAGCCACGATCTCAGGGTCGTGCGCTACATGGCCGACAGGATCGGCGTGCTGTACCGCGGCCGCCTGGTCGAAACCGGCTCATCCGACCAGATTTTTCACGGGCCCAATCATCCCTATACGAAACTGCTGCTGGCGGCGTCTTCAGACGATGCAGCGCCGAAGATCATCTCTCAGGCCGACATCGCGGCGGGCCCGAACCAGGGATGCGCCTTCGCCGGCCGTTGCTCGATCGCTGTTGCCGATTGCAGGAAAGCCGAACCGCCCCTCAGCCAAGCTGGCGACGAGCACCTGATCGCATGTTGGCGGCTCGACCAAGGTTCATGAAGGACGGATCATCATTCTGAAGATCCGTCGCGCTCGCGAGGAAGGCACGATGGAGCTGATCCCCGTCGCAAAGTGCCAAGAGACCGGGAGCTGCGGCCGTTCGAGGCGTGGATAGCAGGAAGCTTGGCGATCAGGCATCCACCGTAGTCACAGGCAAGCTCGCATGGCATTTCGTCTGAGGCTCGCTCCTTACAAGGCAATGTCTACAAGTTTGATAGACATTTGCTAAGAAGCCGGTCATACTGCGCTCTTCAAGTGCCTGACTTTTCGCCGTCCATGTTCGCAGGATCAGGAGATGACGATGACGCAGACATTTCTGGAAGCCGTTCCGGGCTGTATCAGGATCGTGATCGGCGCCCTTTTCCCGCCCATGGAGCTTTCACGTTATGCGCCGGACCAGGCGCAGGCGGACGACGCTTCTGACTCCGAGGCGAAATTTCGCCGCTCAGGACGGGATGAAGCTTTCTATTGGGGCATCGGCACTTGCGGCTATTGGTAGGCACCGTCGCATCCGGCCATAGACCTATCATCGAAATGCGGGGGGTTACCTGGCAGCATTGGCTGGCTGTCGCGATCCAGGAGGAGACCGATGATCACACGCCTTTTACCCGCACTGCATGAGGGCCATGCTCCGATTCATTTGCACGGAGCCTTCGACGATGCCTTGGAAGCCTACCAGACCTGGACTCCGGGAACGGACGAGCCGCACGTGGAGTTTGAGAACCATACGGTGCCGATCAGTTCGGTCTTCGGCCGCATGCGGACCTGCACCGATATTCTTCCTTGGCGCATCGAGGGCGATGTCCTAGAGGTTGTCGGCAATACACTGGTGTTCGGCGGCGAAAAGGCGATCACTTACGCCGATGCCGCTCTGGTCCTTCGCGCTTTGTGCGTGAAGCGGCTCCGGAGCGGCGACGTCGGCAACTAACAGGCGACGCTGCATAGGTTCCCGTCAAAGCCGGAGCCGGGCACAAGGGCAGCTCGGCTCCGTATCATTCAGCCAGTATGCGTCGCGATCTGCCCTGATAGCCTCTATTTGCTCAGTCGGTCATGCGCGGCGATGGCCATAGCTCTGCATGGTGCGGATAGACTGGTGCTGCGAGAGAGGATTGAACTCTCGACCTCTCCCTTACCAAGGGAGTGCTCTACCACTGAGCTACCGCAGCCGCCGATGGCGGGGCTTCTGCCATATCGAACCGGCAAGCGCAAGGCCAAGACAAAGACGGGTTGAAAGGCCGCACCGGGCGATCGTTGCGGACATGGCCGTGCCACAATGTTGGCTATCCCTTGATACGCACCGGCGGGTCGCCGGCCGGGGACAGAACGATGAACGGCAAGACAGTTTCTCCGAACAAGGATGGATCACCGAAGAAGGATGGTTCAGCGAAAAAGGCCGGAACGGGCCGCAAGGACCGGCTGGCCGAGCAGTTGCGCGCCAACCTGCAGAAGCGCAAGGCGCAATCGCGCTCACGAAGGACCGGCGACGCCGACAAGCGGCGCGCTGGCGAGGCCGACGAGCGGCCGGAGGGGCTGCAGGCGGCGATGAAAAAAGATTAACGCGAATCGGCTATGTTGGTCGCCGGTACTTTGGCCAAGTCGGCGTGGGCCAAAGTGGGGAGTAGCCTGTTTCTTGAACCTAGCCGGCCAATGGTCTAGATGGCCGCAACAGACTCAACCGATTTAAACCGGCCTTGGCGCCGAGGGGACGCTCTTCATGGATCGCATCAGAATTGTCGGCGGCAACAAGCTTGCCGGAAGCATTCCGATCTCGGGCGCGAAAAACGCTGCGCTGCCGCTGATGATCGCCGCGCTTTTGACCGATGACACGCTGACGCTGGAAAACGTGCCGCATCTGGCCGATGTCGAGCAGCTGATCCGCATCCTCGGCAATCACGGCGTCGACTATTCGGTCAATGGCCGCCGCGAAAAGCAGCAGGAAGGCTATTCGCGCACCATCACTTTCTCCGCCCGCAACATCGTCGACACGACGGCGCCTTACGAGCTGGTGTCGAAGATGCGGGCCTCGTTCTGGGTGATCGGGCCGCTGCTGGCCCGCATGGGCGAGGCCAAGGTGTCGCTGCCCGGCGGCTGCGCCATCGGCACACGGCCGGTTGACCTCTTCCTCGATGGCCTGCAGGCGCTGGGCGCCGATATCGACGTCGACACCGGCTACGTCATCGCCAAAACCAGGAACGGCCGGCTTGTCGGCAACCGTTATGCGTTCCCGAAAGTTTCGGTCGGCGCCACCCATGTGCTGATGATGGCGGCCTCGCTGGCCAAGGGCGAGACGGTGCTCGAAAACGCCGCGCGCGAGCCGGAGATCGTCAACCTCGCCGAATGCCTCAACGCCATGGGCGCGAAGATCTCCGGCGCCGGCACGGCGACCATCACAATCGACGGCGTCGAGGCGCTGTCGGGTGCCCGCGTCAGGGTGATCCCCGACCGCATCGAGACCGGCACCTATGCGATGGCAGTGGCGATGACCGGCGGCGACGTCGTGCTGGAAGGCGCCCGGCCCGACCTGTTGCAGACGGCGCTCGACATCATTTCGCAGACCGGCGCCGAGATCACGCAGACTAATTCAGGCATCCGCGTCAGGCGCAACGGCGCCGGCATTTCGCCGGTCGACGTGACAACGGCGCCCTTCCCGGCTTTCCCGACCGATCTGCAGGCGCAGTTCATGGGCCTGATGACGATGGCCAAGGGCAAGTCGCGCATCACCGAGACGATCTTCGAAAACCGCTTCATGCACGTCCAGGAACTCGCCCGGCTAGGCGCCCACATCACGCTGTCCGGCCAGACGGCGATCGTCGACGGCGTAGCGAAGCTGAAGGGCGCGCCGGTCATGGCGACCGATCTTCGCGCCTCGGTGTCGCTAGTCATCGCCGGCCTTGCGGCCGAAGGCGAAACCACGGTCAACCGCGTCTACCATCTCGACCGCGGCTTCGAGCGGCTGGAGGAAAAGCTGTCCGGCTGCGGCGCGGAGATCGAGCGCATTTCGGGGTAACGATAGCAGGCTCCGGTCGCCGCCGCCCCTCATCCTCCTGCCGGCATCTTCTCGCGGTATAGTGACGGGGAGAAGGACCGCCTCGCGAAGGATTTCGCCAATCTCCGGCGTTGCGGAGAGGGTGCCGAGGTTGCGGCCAGCCACTACACCCGTCCCTATACGGGAGAAGGTCCCGGCAGGAGGATGAGGGGCGGCGGCGACCGGAGCGATTGCCTGGCCAAGACCTCCGGCGCGGTTGCACGAGCCGGAAAGACCGCCTAACAGAAGGTCGAATAATCAACTCGCAGGTGCGAATTCCGCATGAATGGCCTCAAGCTTGTCGCGCTCGACGATCAGGATCTGAGCATCATCTCGGCGCATGTCCAGGATGCCGTCATGAAGGTCAGCGATCTCGAATACCTGCCTTCTGTAAAGCGCTTCGTGCTGACCATGAACCGCTTCGTGTGGGAGGCGAAATCCGGCTTCTTGCGCCAGCACAATGAGCGGCGGCAGGCCGTGCTGCATTTCGACCGGGTGCTCGGCGCCAAGACCAGCGGCATTGCCCGCGACAAGCCCGACGAAGTGCTGTCGCTGCTGGCGATCAGCTTTCTCGCGCTCGACAAGCCGGCCGGCATCGTCGAGCTGATCTTTTCGGGCGGCGGCGCGATCATGCTCGATGTCGAATGCATCGAGGCACGGCTTGCCGATGTCGGCGGCGCCTGGGAAGCGACGTCGCGCCCGGTCCACAGGGTCTGATGTGATGGCCATCACGCTTCGCCAGTCCGACGCCGATTTCGAGCAGCGCTTTGCCGCGTTCCTGCTGACCAAGCGGGAAGTCTCGGCCGATGTCGACGCCGTGGTGCGCGAGATCATCGCCAAGGTGCGTGCCGAGGGCGACGCGGCGCTGGTCGGGTACACGCAGAAATTCGGCGGCGGTGACCTGGCCAGGCTCGGCATCGCCGTCTCCAGGGACGACATTGCCAAGGCTTACGAGGCCGCCGATCCGCAGACGGTCGAGGCGCTGAAATTCGCGCGCGAGCGCATCCGCTCCCACCACCAGCGGCAGATGCCGCAGGACGACCGCTACACCGATGCCGCCGGCGTCGAGCTCGGCTCGCGCTGGACGGCAATCGAGGCCGTCGGGCTCTACGTGCCGGGCGGCACGGCAAGCTATCCTAGTTCGGTGCTGATGAACGCGGTGCCGGCCAAGGTCGCCGGCGTCGAGCGCATCGCCATGGTGGTGCCGGCCTCCGGCGGCGAGGTGCCGCCGCTGGTGCTGGTGGCAGCCGATCTTGCCGGTGTCTCCGAAATCTACCGCGTCGGTGGCGCCCAGGCGATCGCGGCCCTTGCCTATGGCACCGAGACAATAAAGCCCGTCGCCAAGATCGTCGGCCCCGGCAATGCCTATGTCGCTGCAGCCAAGCGCCAGGTGTTCGGCACGGTCGGCATCGACATGATCGCCGGGCCGTCGGAAGTGCTGGTCGTCGCCGACGGCAGCAACGATCCGGACTGGATCGCCGCCGACCTCCTCGCCCAGGCCGAACACGATGTGTCGGCGCAGTCGATCCTGATCACCGACGACCGTGCCTTTGGCGTAGCGGTCGAACAGGCGGTGGAGCGGCAGTTGCAGAACCTGCCGCGCGGAGAAACGGCGGCGGCGAGCTGGCGCGATTTCGGCGCCGTGATCCTGGTGCCGACGATCGAGGCAGCACTGCCGCTGGTCGACCGCATCGCGGCCGAACATGTCGAGCTTGCAATCGACGACCCAGAGGCCTTCCTGGCGCGAATGCGCAATGCCGGTGCCGTGTTTCTCGGCCGCCACACGCCGGAAGCCATCGGCGACTATGTCGCCGGCTCCAACCACGTGCTGCCGACGGCGCGCTCGGCGCGCTTTTCGTCCGGGCTTTCGGTGCTCGATTTCGTCAAGCGCACCTCGGTCCTGAAGCTCGGGCCGGAGCAATTACGGGCACTGGCGCCGGCGGCGATCACGCTCGCCAAGGCGGAAGGCCTCGATGCGCATGGACGCTCCGTCGCCATCCGGCTGAACATGTAGAAATGTCCGACTACGACCAAACCCGCGCCAGGCTGATCGATGTCGAGCTCGACGAGACGATCGGCCGCTCGACGCCCGATGTCGAGCATGAGCGGGCGGTGGCGATCTTCGACCTGATAGAGGAGAACCGCTTCCAGCCGGTCAATGACGACGGCGCCGGCCCGTACCGGCTGAAACTGTCGCTGGCCGAATCCCGGCTGGTGTTTGCGGTGGCGCGCGAGGACGGCGCAGCCGTGGTCACCCACATCCTGTCGCTGACGCCGCTTCGGCGCATCGTCAAGGATTACTACATGATCTGCGAAAGCTATTACGATGCCATCCGCACCGCGACACCCAGCCACATCGAGGCGATCGACATGGGCCGGCGCGGCCTGCACAATGAAGGCTCGCAGACGCTGATGGACAGGCTTGCCGGCAAGATCGAGATTGACTTCGACACGGCGCGCCGGCTGTTCACGCTGGTTTGCGTGCTGCACTGGCGAGGCTGAACTGGCCGCCGCGCTGCCCCGCCCGATCCTGCCCCGCTCGATCCTGTTTGTCTGCGGCATGAACGCCGTGCGCTCGCCGATGGCCGAATTGCTGGCGCGCAAGGTGCTTCCGCCCACAACCTTCGTCGCCTCGGCGGGAGTGCGCGGCGGCGAACGCGATCCGTTCGTCGATGCCGTGCTGGCCGAAGAAGGGCTGTCGCTCGGCGAACGGCACCCGAGAACGATGGACGACCTCGAGGACGATTATTTCGACCTGATCGTGACGCTGGCGCCGGAAGCCCACCACACCGCGCTCGAGCTCACCCGCTCGCTGGCCGTCGAGGTCGAGTATTGGCCGATGCCCGACCCGACCGGCGTCAGCGGCACGCGCGAGCAGATCATGGCCGCCTACCGCGACGTGCGCGAGCGGCTGAAGGCGCGGATCGGCCGCCGTTTTCTCGGCAACGGGGCTAAAAACGCCGCGGATTAAGCATGTTCACAAGCGGACGTTTATCATATAGGTTCCGCGCAACTTTCCGGCCGGGGCGCTGGAAGTACCCATCCAAGCAAAGGTATCGAATGCCGAAGGAAGAAGTCCTCGAGTTTCCGGGTGTCGTGACGGAACTGCTGCCCAACGCGATGTTCAGGGTCAAGCTCGAAAACGAACATGAAATCATCGCCCATACGGCCGGCCGCATGCGCAAGAACCGCATCCGCGTTTTGACCGGCGACAAGGTCCTGGTCGAGATGACGCCCTACGACCTGACCAAGGGCCGCATCACCTACCGCTTCAAGTAAGTTCAAGGACCCGGCCGGGATCGCGATGGGCATTTTGCAGAAGCTCGTGCTTGCCTCGGGTTCGCCACGCCGGATCGAGCTGCTGCAGCAGGCCGGCATCGAGCCGGACCGTGTGCTGCCGGCTGATGTCGACGAGACGCCGCTGCGCGCCGAACACCCGCGCTCGCTGGCCAAACGCCTGGCAACACAAAAGGCCGAGAAGGCGCTGGCTTCGCTGAAGACCGAAGCCGACTACCTGCCGAGCTTCGTGCTGGCCGCCGACACGGTGGTTGCCGTCGGGCGGCGCATCCTGCCCAAGGCCGAGACGCTCGACGACGCCGCCAACTGCCTCGGGCTTTTGTCCGGCCGTTCGCACCGGGTCTATTCCGGCATCTGCCTGATCACGCCGGGCGGCAAGCAGCGCTTGCGGCTGGTGGAGACCAGGGTGCGTTTCAAGCGGCTGCCGCGCGAGGAAATCGAGGCCTACATCGCATCCGGAGAATGGCGCGGCAAGGCCGGCGGCTATGGCGTCCAGGGGCTTGCCGGCGCCTTCGTCGTCAAGCTTGTCGGCTCCTACACCAACGTCGTCGGCCTGCCACTCTACGAGACGGTAGCGCTTTTGAGCGGCGAAGGGTTTAAGGTGCACGCCAACTGGCTGTCGGGTGCGCGGATATGAGCCCGGACGACAAGGTCACGCCGTTGCGGCCCAAGCGGCCCTGCCCCGAATGCGGCAAGCCATCGGCGCGCGAAACCTACCCGTTCTGCTCGACGCGCTGCAAGGACATCGACCTCAACCGCTGGCTGAAGGGGGTCTACGTCATCCCGGGCCGCGACGACGAGGACGAGAACGACGACCAGAAATAGCGCCGTCCACCTGCGGTTTTCCACAGGCTTGGGACGGTTTCGCAGCCGCGATCGTGACCGATGATCGGCCTTGCGGACTGCCTGTCGTTTCCCGCCTGAAATCAATGTCCAGAACTTGTTCCATCCGGGCACTGTCGGACGGAACAGGTTCTGGCGTTTTGTTTGAGCATGAACTTTTCCGAAAACCGGATTCCACTTTTCGGGATCATGCTCTAAGCGCTGGACAGGCCGAATTCCCGTGCTATAACCCACGCGCTTTCAAGGGGTGCCGACGGCGCTTTCATGAACCCGGTGTGCAGATTGCCGCCCGCCGGAGCAGGCCCAGATAGCTCAGTTGGTAGAGCAGCGGACTGAAAATCCGCGTGTCGGTGGTTCGAATCCGCCTCTGGGCACCACTAGTTCTTCATATAAAATCAATGTAGCTGGAACTTGAGTTCTGCATTTTTGCCGGGATGTTTGCATCTTTGGCATGCAAAGATTTGCATCACCGCAGGAGAGCGTCGCTCTCCCGCAAAGACAGTCAAACGACGGTTCCGAACCATTGTGTATGTAGAAGCTGAGTTTGGCAGCAAACCAGCAATGTTGATCAGCGCCGCCGGAAATTGGTCTGCAATCCGCGCTCTGCAAAGGCGCACGAAAGCCTCGATGACCGGCATTTCGCGGATCGTCTCCACGGCCTCGCACAAGAGGATCAGTTAAGGACCTCAGAGACTGAACTGCATGCTCTGAGATGGGGACCTCAGTGACAGTGCGGTCGGTCGCCCCCTTGAACAGGTGGGTAGCCGCGATAATATTGAAACATGGATTTTTTGCCTCCGTTGCAACGCTCACACATTATGAGTCGGATCCGCTCTCGTGACACTGTGCCCGAGATGGCGATCCGGCGCGCGCTGTATGCTCGAGGTCTGCGCTTTCGCCTGCACAGGCGCGACTTGCCGGGCCGGCCAGATCTTTACTTCCCAGCATCACGCACGGCCGTTTTCGTCCATGGCTGCTTCTGGCATGCGCATGCCTGCCGACTCTTCCGCCAGCCGGCGTCGCGCACCGCCTACTGGACGCCGAAGCTTGCCTCAAACCAAGAGCGCGACCGCCGTAGCCGTGCCGCGCTAGAGGCGGCCGGAATCAGAGTGATTACAGTCTGGGAGTGCGCGCTCCGCGGCCGCGGTCGCCGACCTATCGATTCGGTAGCCGACGAGCTCGCTGGACTCATTCTCGACCCTTCGCGCCAATCGACCGAAATCGGCGGCTCCGATCAAGCAGCCACATCTGCCCGAATGCCGACGCGGGCATTGGGAGGTGCTTCCGCGAGTACCTTGGCGGCCGCGGCTGCAACCACACTGCCGGCCTCTTCAGCCCCCAGGTGATCGAGAAGGCGGTAGCCACCGACCGAATTGATCTCCGCCATCAGGCGCCGGTATCTCGCGCGCTCGAGAAGCCGCCCGTCACCTTCCTGGGAGGCTGCGAGCTCGCGCAGAATGGCGCTGAACAACTGAACCGATTGCGAGACCGTCGGGCGCTCGATGATGTTCGCGCGGATATCTGTCTTCTCAAGAAGAATGCGGAGCGCCACCGTGCTATCGAGGCCAACGACCCGACTGCACAAGTGTGCCATCCACCAAAGTCGGGAGACTGCGTTGTTGCGCTCGATACCGCGCTTGTCGCGCGCAAAGAAGTGGTGGCGGATGTGGGCGGCCGCGCGCCCGTCATCCTCCGGAATCGGCCAGCGAAGTCTCGAGTAGTCGAAGAGCTGGACATGGCTGAGATAGGTCCATAGTCGCTCGTCACGTGCCTCATAGGGCGTGAGCAAGGAAAGCGCGGCATAAACTGCCCGGCAGTTTTCAAGTTCGAACTCGGGACCTGTGCCCGGCCTGATGCCTATGAGCGCGTCTTCATCAATCGTACCGGCTGCCTCGCGCCAGTTGAGGGGGTCGGCCTGCAAGAAAACGAAGTCCCCCTGTCGGTAACGGGAGAGATTGCGCTCGACATCGGCGCGTAGCGTCTCAAGCGCGGTCTGCCGCAGGAGCCTGATCTTAGTCATGCGCCGCTCCGTCGAACACAAGCCGGTCAAGTGCCGCAAGTGGCTGCCTCATAATGCGTTGCGCAACGACATATTCGTCATGAGCATCGAGATCGATGCCGATGTTGTGGCATTTGTGGCGGATAATCCACGCCCATTTGAGGTCATCGTGTTGGTCGGAGGCCTTGAGTACTGAAAGGCACTGCATTACGGCCGAGAAATAGAGCGAGTTGAGGAGGATGGCGCGGTTGCTGCTCGAATTGCGCGCCCTCTCGATCTTCGTCTTAATCGAGGTGCTGACCTGGAGCTGCACATAGTCATTCGTGAGGTCGACTCGCCACTCGTGCACTGCGAGATTCTCGTTGCGGACTAGCGTGAACACCGAGCTGATCGGCCGGTAGATCTCGCGGTCCACATAAATGGCGTGTGGCCGGTCCATGGCGAGGATCGACCCTTCGTCATAGCTGAACGGACCAGAGCCGAACTCGCTGTTTACGAGCTTCGAGCGGTAGCCGGTAATCGGTTTGACTGCAATGACATACGGGTTGACTATCACTTCGCCGCGCAGGTCACCGCCGTGGAACGTGACCACAAAGGACGGCTGAGCGCTAACTTCAGCGTGCCGGAAGTAGGTGTCGCGGCAGGCAAAAACGACGACATAGCGCGCGCGTCCCTCATCGATTAGCTGATGAATGTCGGCGACGCTCAGCGCGCATGTGACATCGACGGTAATCTCGGAGTCCTTCACTTGGAAGTCGGCCGTTACCTGGAGCTCGCCGTCGATATAGTCGTCAACGTCCGGGCGGAGGACGGGATAGGGGAATGCCCTTAGCGAATCAAATTGCATCGGCTGCCACCTTAAGGGTACCGCTGAAGGCAGCCTCAAGCTCGACCTCGAGCATGATGCGCGAGCCGGCCTTGGCCTCTATCCCGGCAATCTCGCCATCCTCCACGCGCCCGGCCGATGACGCCAGAACGCGGAGCCGGCGGTTGGTGTCGGCTCCTGAATCCTGGAGCTGAAGACGGAGCGTGCCGCTCTGGGCCGGGGTAAACGCGACGCGTCTGACGCTCGGGGACAGCAGAATTGCGCGCACGTTGGCGAGTGGCAGGCCCGTGCGTCCCGCGATGTCCGCATTCGCGCGGGCAGAACCTGACGGGTTGCCGCTGTCATCCTGACGGAGCTCGCGGTTCCACCCGCCCTCTGATCCCTCAGCCTCGCCTTCGGCATCGCCGGGGTCAGCGCCGTCGCTGTCATTCCGACTGGGCTCGCCGTTCCACCCGCCCTCTGATCCCTCAGCCTCGCCTTCGCCGGGTTTCGCGCCGCCTTCGCGCTGGCTCCAGCCTATGCGCTTGCCCCTGTTGGGCAGATGCCGAGCTCGGATGACGATCGCGCCAGCTGGATCTTCCTCACGGATACCGGGTTGTCCTTCGTTTGCCTCATCAGCGAAATAATCGGCTAGTTCATCAATGGTAGTGACGTCGCTCACCGGGTCGGTCGCGTGCCGTTGCAGCATCGAGCGCACCCATTTGGTAAGCTCAAAGAGCGCCACGCGGCCTTTGCGTGCCAGCTCGCCGGTTAGGCGGTCCGGCTCGAAATCGTCGTGGCGCGGCGGCTCCATTGCACGCAAGAGTTCGTTGCCCCTTTCGCTGCAGCATTCGACGACCGCAGCAAACTCCTTGAAGTTCGGAAATGAGCGCAGGCGCGAGAGTTCATCAGTGATGAACATGCCATTGCGCAGAACGGCAACCCCTTTGGGCAGACCTTCGCCCACCAAGATGCGGAGCTCACACGAGCCCAGATGTAGCTGCTGCGACTCCTCAAGCGTGACCTCATTGCTCTCGCCGAGCGCCCGCAGATAGTCGCGCGCGCGTCGGAACTTGTCAGGCTCGCCCTTCTGGTCCGAGATCGCCCCCTCGGTGGAGGCGTCGCTGAGCACCTGTCCAAGCGTATCGCGCGTGATCGCGATCTTGCCGTCGATGTCGACCTCGAGCTGGCCGCGGCGAATGGCGCCGAAGAAGTTCTCGGCAATACTTGCCGCCAGGATCTCGCGCCATTTATTCTGGGCGGTAAACCCCAAGATGTGGAGCGTTGTTCCCCGGCAGTCCGGGTTGAGCCCGTGTGTGTCCTGCCGGCGGAGCCAGTCCGGCACCGCCTCGAGGGCCGCCACCGGCTGGCAGCCTCGCCGCACGCCCCAAAAGCCCGCGCCGCGGCGCACTTCGCCCTGTGCGTCATGGTGCGACATCAGGATCGACTTGCCCTGAACATAGTGCTGAAGGCGGCCCGAAGGGTCTGCCCATACTGTCGTCACGAACACGGTGCGCAGGCCCGACACCGTATAGGGCGCGAACTTGCCGATGCCGAACGAGCCGGCCGCATCCGCGGATGCTTTCCGGCTCTGCCCCGTTGCTTTCATCAGTGCATAGTAGGGCCGACCATTGGTACACGGACCGGTGACGCCGGTCGTCCGGCTGTCCGACACCTGGAGTACGCGGATCTTGCGGCGCGCCAGTTGCGCCTTCGCCATCTCAAAGAATTGTGCTGCCTTGGGGCTTTCATTAGCGGCGGCCCTGCCGCACTGGGCGATTGCGTCTCGGAGTTCTGCAAGACCGGGCATCTCGGTAGTGGGCACCTCAATCAAAGAGAAGGTGACGCGCGCCGGGTGCTCTGGGCTGATACGTGCATCAAGGCTATTCTGGACAGCCTCGCGGCCCAGATGCTCCAGCGGATTTCCCGCAAAATGCTCCATGCCCGGTTCGTTGAAGCCGTCCCACTGCCCTGAGCTGTCGAGCGGAAACTCAAAGCCGACGCTATCGGACACTAGCCCCTCCTGATGCAAGCTTTTCCCTAACGCCAGCGGCCAACAGGCGCGCGACCGGCACGGCGACCGCATTGCCTGCCTGGGTGTAGCGCCTGTGCCGCGGTACATCATCTGGAAACGTGAAAGCCGATGGAAAGCCCTGGAGCCGCAGGCACTCATGCTCGGTAAGCTTGCGAAGGCCATGCCCATTCATCAGGAAGGGCACGTTGTGTCCGCCTCCTCCCATATTGGCGGTTAGCGTCGGACAGACGCCTTCCTCTTTTGCCCGCACCTCATATTTGCGGAGCTGGTAGAGGCAGTTCCGGCTATTCACGGCAGAGCTGATCATCTTGAAGTAGCGGTTGTCCTGCGGGAGGTAGTATTCTGAGCCCACCGACCCGTCGAAATCGATGTAGTCCGCCAATCGCTTGGGCGCCGTGTGCTCGGCTGTCGGGAAGTTGAAGCGGCCGCTCAAGAAGTGGTCCATCGAGAGCGCCACCATAAACAGGCGCACCCTCTGTTGTGGAAGGGCGGTGACGCGTGAGGCGTCAAGCTCCTGGGCTGACTCCGGACGGAACCAGTAGCCTGCCTTTTGGATCTCGTGCTGGAGCCGCAGGAACCAAGCGCCGCCTTCGCCATACTTCAGGAATGGCGAATTTTCGAGGACGATGACCGCGGGTTTTCGGTCGCCGAACTCGCGGATGATGCGAATGATCTCGAAGAAGAGCATGCCCCGCTCATCCTCAAAGCCTCGCCGCCCGCCGGCCTGCGAGAAGCTCTGACAGGGAAAGCCCGCGTGGAGGACATCGACGGGCTCAAGCCGGTGCTCATCGACTTTGACCGTACACACGTCTTTCTCGATAAGCCGCACACCGGGAAAGTTGTGAGCGTAGGTGGCCACCGCGTGCGAATCATTCTCAACCGCCCAGACGGTCTTGAGGCCTCCCTCTCCGAACCCCTGGCAGAAGCCGCCAATCCCGGCAAAAAGCGCGCCACACTTGTATTCCACTGCCAAGGAAACCCCTTTTCATGAAAGTCCGCACGGGACCTCTGTCGCCAACCATAGCACCCCAAGAGGGTGCTGTGCAGCAGGTTTGTCACCACCGCCAGCGGGTATTGCTCAACCGGTCTCGCAAGTCCAGTCGGGAGCATTCGCGCCCTCTGCTCAATCCGGTGCGGTTCTGGTGCCACCACCATTCAACGCGGCGTTAATGAGGCTGCGTCCGCCCGGCACCGCCTCTCGGAGATCGCCGGCGATCGCCTGGACATCGATCTCCTCGATTGCAAATTGACCGTTCGGGCGGAACGCCGCGGCGCGGATGCGCTCCTTGGGCACCGAGCTCATGGCGCCCGCAAAGCTTGATCTGAAATGTGCCGCATAGCGCGTCACCACGACGTCTTCGGCCAGCGGCGTATCGAACTCGTGCCCGCTGTCGCAGCGGTATTCCGGGAGTTTCACTGCCCGGCGCTTCAGCCCGGAATCCCGACACACGGGGCAACGGTGGAGGCGCTTTTCGCCTTTTTCGGCGTCGATAGCCTCGACGCGCGCGATGCCAAGCAGGCGCTCAGCGTCGCGAATAAGCACGACGTCGCCCACAGCCACCTGCCGCGAGTTGGGCACGTTGCTGTCGTAGCGGTAGGCCAAGGCGGGTTCGTCGTCATAGCCGAGATTGCCGGCATACTGCGGGTTCGTGACGATCAGCATCGACCACATGCGAGGACGCTCAGCCACGCGTATATCCTTTCGCCTCGAGCGCTGTGAGCGCTTCGACGAGAAGCACACTCTGCTTGTCCGATGGAATGCGTCCAGGAGTGGCTGCAATCGCCATGATGCTGTGCTGCTTCGGCGTCAGGAGCCGGCGGACGCGTGCAAAGGTCAGCGCCTGTTCCCAGCCTGTGGGGCTCACCTGTACTGCAAGCGCCTGGGCGCTGATCGCGTCATCTACCCTCTGGCCCTTCTTTGCATCGCGCTGGCTTGCCTTGGCCTCTGCGGGCTCGATGAGAAGGTCGCGCGCCTCATCAGATAGCATGATCTCGAGCGCCTCCACCTGGCCCCAGCAGGCTTGGCGCTTGGCCCACTGCGTGACGTTCGCCATACCGGCCACCGGCCGCTTGAGGACACCCTGAGCCGCCTCTGCGAGCCTCACGAACTCGGCACGCAGGGGCTCTGGCACGGCCTGCCGCTTCCAGATGTCTTCGAAATCGACCGACTTCTTCGCGTCAGCGGTCAGCTTTGCGAGCTTGGCGATCGCGTAGGCTACGATGTTTGCGCGGTAGGCGCCGTCGTACCACGGCTGACGGATCACGTCCTTCTCGAGCGTGCGGAAGATGATCGCGCGCGCCACTGCTGTCCGAAAGGAGAGCTCGTTGAAAGCGTCGCTGTCCTTCGACCAGCGCTGGCCGATGAGCTTGGCATAGGCGGCGAAGTTCTCCTGGGCGCCCCGGCTCACTATGTGCGGCATGAGCTCCCAAACCATCGCGAACTTTGCAAGATCGGTCTTGGTGAACGTCTGCGGCTTCGGGAACTCCTGCTCAAAGCGCTTCCTCTCGGAAACTTTTAGGACTGACTTTGCGTCTAGATACTGGCCGCGGGCGCGCTCATAGAACCACTTCGTCTGGCGGAACGTCCCGTCTGCTGAGGGCGACCAGAGCCTCCTTGAAAACTCCTCCATCCGCACATGGAAGGGGTGGTTGGCGAAGAAGTCGGCGGCGTTCACCCGGTTCTGGCTATTCGCGTATTCCGAAATCTTCGGGACAATCTCGATGCTCTTTGCCGGGTCGACCACCGAGAGCTTCATCTGTACGAAGATCGGCTCAAGATTTGCTTTGTCCCGCTTCAGCGCCGTGAAGATCGACGCTGTGGTCTGCCCGCCGTTCACGATCTGTAGGTTCTTGAGCCCCGTAATCCGGCTTCCGCCGCGGTCGGAGGCGACGGTGACATGCTCGGCTGTCGCTGTGATCCCATTGTTATAGGCAAAGAACATGCCGGGTGCCGTGAGGATAGTGTGTCGGATGCCCTTGTTTACATTCCCCCGCGCCTGAAGAAAGCAGCGCACATTCTGCTCAAGGAGCCGCGCGCCGTAACGCTCGTAAATCTTCGCCAAGAGCCCACCCGGCACAGCAGCGAGGTAAGCCTCGTAGTCCAAGCCGCCCACGGAGGCAGGGAGGCAAGGAATCTCCTCGCCGAAATCGGTCACGAGGTTGATCTCTATGTCCTCGCGCTGTTTGCCCGACGCGACAAGGCGGTGGAGACGAGTGATGTCCCAAACATTATAGCTTACGGGTAATCCGGCCACCTGCCCGTCCTCGAGGCTCTCGACGCGGGCGCTCAGGCTGCGGTTGCTCACCAGAAACAAGCGCGTGCGGACGATCTGCTGTCGACGCGCCCAGATGAGCTCGGCCAGACCGTAGCCTTCCGACTCCTCCTCCAGCGTCTCCTTGAAACCTTCGCTGAGCGACGACTTCAGAAAGTTTGAAAGGCGGCGGAAAAGGGTCTCAACGTCGGTGCGCGTCAGCGACTCAATGGCGTGGTCAGGACTGAAATCCGAAATGATGAGCGTCAGCACTCCCTCGCTCTCGAGGGGATCCCCGGCGTAGCCGTCCACCCGCACGCCCTTGGCGGCCCGATAGTGGGCGGAGTCGAAGGTGTCGAACTCGCCGCTGTCGGTCAGATAGTCGCAGAACAGCTCAAGGAACGCGGCTTCAAGGAACGCGCCGTCGGCATCGGCGGCTGCCCGCACCTGATTGAAAAAGTCCTCGTGAAACTCCTCGAGCGAAATCATGGGTCAGGCCTTCTCAATCGGGGCGAGAGCAGACGCCTTGTCGACCAGAAACGGTGTGCAGACGTCGAGATGGAGGTGATAGCGGACCGTGGTAACGCCGGGCGGAAGCCCCGTGGCTGAGATCCGCGGGAACTCACCTGAGGCGTCGAACCAGTCGGGAACGCCGGTGAGCCACAGCGGCTCGGCGTAACCCGCGTCTGCACTCCAGCCGGCAGCGAGCAACAGCGCTTCAAACTGCTCGAGGGTAGCTGGATCGCTGGCGAGCGTTCCCTGAATCTCGGCAACCATGCCATCAAGTGTCAACGCGCCAGCGGTGCCGGCGGGCGCCGGCGTGACCGGCACAACCGCAAGGAACAGGTGCTGAAGCCCTCTGGGATCGAGCTGATGCTCTGACGTGATCTCAACGACGGGACGGCCGCCCTGGCAGGTCTTCACCTCAATGGCGTTGTGGCCCAGCACGAAGTCCTTGGGTTCATCGAGCGGCCCGCGCCAGAAAGACAGCGCCACGGAAGGTCCGTGAAGGCCGATGAGCCCGCCGAGCACATTAAGCTCGCCGAACAGGCCTTGCTGCTCTGCTTCGCTCAGCCGCCCGATGCCACCGGTGCGGAGCAGGCTGTGCCAGGCCCAGGCGCGCCGGATGGCGGCTGACAGCGCGGACTTCTCGCTGGAGCAGGACCGCGCGGCGCCAACGATGTCCAGGCAGAGCTGGTGGAAGATTTCGGCAGCCTCGGGCTGCTTCAGCGCGAAAATTATCGATGCCTTGTCGCCTTCGTCATGGTCAGGCTCTATAATTTCTATGCCGTTGAGCTTTGGCCGCGTGTCTCGGACGGCGGCCTCTGGCGCATAGCGCAAGGCAAGGAGGCGGCGGCCATTGATATCGCGACCCCAGAAGAAGTCATAAGGGTGGCCGGCGTCGACGCGGCGCGCGCTAACGCTGCCACCGGCCGTGGCCAGGCCGATGTCCGCCCAGGGGTCAGGCGTCTTCAAGCTCAAGCTCTTCGTCCGCTTCTTCGCCGTAGTTCTCACGCCACCAGGTGGTGTTCACTACATACTCAACCGTACGGTGCCTTTTGTTGGTCTCAGGGGTCGGAGGGAAGCTGATGCCCCAGGCGATAATCGGCTTGTCTAGGAGGGGCTTTTCTCCAAGCTTCTTCGGTTGGTTCATCCGAAGCAGGTGAATCATGAGAAGCGGCCGCGGGCGGAATTGCCTGTACGCGCTGTCAGGATAGCTGATCGCCTTGCCGGCCTCTATTGCATGCAAGGCGCGATAGGCCGCCTCTGCTGCCAAACGCTGCTCATTGGACAGGCCGATGCGCTCGATTCCCTGCGAGCTCACACGCCGGCGGCTCGAGACCATGATGTCGTCTCCAGCCGTTGCATCGCCTGCACTGCGGGTCTGGCAGAATATATCAAGGCCGAGGCTACCGTCAGGCTCCTGCCCCGCATCTGCGCCGATGCCGATCAGCGCGACATCCCACGCGCCGAGCTCCTCCGACGCGCCGGCTCGGATGAAGTCAGTGACAGGGCCGGTCTCTGTCTGCATCGACGTGCGACAGTTCTTGTAACCAGAAATGTAGCCGGCTACCATTTCAGCAGGGACGCCGGTCCAGAGATATGCCGCCAGCATCTGCCGCTCTTCGCATGGTTCAAAGGCGCGCAAGTTGTGAACGAACTGCTTCGTGTGCCTGAGGTTGGCTTCCGCAGCCATGCGGGAAAGCCAGGTGGTCTCAATGAGTCTATCGGACAGCCCAATGCTGACTCGCAACTCCTTTGAGCTACCCATCTTGTTGCGCGCAGTGACAATGAGCGTGTCTGGATGGCTGCGGACCTTGAGCCCGAAGTCCTTGGGCGTGAGCTTCACCTGCTCCATCCGACTGAGCTCCTCCCTCAGCTCCTCGATCGACTCCGTGATGTGCTCGTACCACCCGATTGCATCGGGTTGCATCCAGATTCGGCACAGGTCCTCATAACCGGGTCGATATCCGAACCAGCGCCCCATCTGGAGGAGCGTGTCGTACATAACCGAGTTGCGCAGGAAGTAGCTGACGGTCAGCCCTTCGAGCGTCAGCCCGCGCGACAGGCTGAAGCCGCCGACTGCGATGACGTTGAGCCCGTGTTCCTCATGGTCTGAATAGGCGAGACTCCCAGCCGAGCGGCTGTTGATCTCCTCAACGCGAATCGGGGCGGCGGCATCGAGAAGGCGCGCCTGGACACCGTCCCATGTGAAGCCTGCTTGGACGAACTCCGTCCCCCAGAGGGCATGGAGGGCTTGCATCTCTTCGTCGCGGAGCGCCTCGCTTGGTGTCAGGCCAGCGAGGAAGCGGATGCGCGTGACTGTGCGGGTGAGGAACTCATGCACTGCATCGCGGATCTGATTCTGGACGGCGGTGAGTCGGGAGGCGTTAATGAGCATGCTGTTGTGCTCGCGCTCCTGTCCGCGGAGGAGCCGGATCGCACGTACGAGGATGAACGTGCGGACGGCCTTCTCGAGGCTTGGCGGCAGCTTTTCGAAGCGGAAGGCAGTCGTGTGCCTGATCGGGAGGTGAGGATCGTTGTCGGTGATCTCGCAGAGGATGTTCTTTTCCCGCTCCGGCCCGAAGATGCGGAGCGCTCCGAAGTAATTGGACGGAGGATCAAGCGCGACGATGAAGTCCCGCGGGAAGAGGTCGCCTTTGAGCATCTCGTCCTCGGTGTCGGGGTCGATGAAGATGTTGGCGAACGGTGTGGCCGTGTAGCCGACATAGCATTTGCGCTGGAATAGGTTGAGGAGCTCGCGGATCTGCCGGTTGATGCGGCTCGCCTCTTCGGGATTGCGGCTAACGTTGATCGAGGCGTTGTCTGCCTCGTCGTCAATCAGGAGCATTGGCGCATCGACGAGCGCCGACCCACCCTTGGAGTTATGCTCTTTGATCCAGGCAATAACGTTCTTGAGCGTGCTGGAGTTCTTCTTGATCACAAGCACGGCTGGCACGGTGAGCGACTTCAGCTGCACGCCAAAGGCTTCTGCCGCCGCCTTGTTGAAATCCCGAATGGCCGTCGTAACAGTAAGTGGTAGCCGCGTGGCATCGAAACGGCCGACGCCGATCACGCGTGACTGCTTGTTGTTCGCAAGACGGGCGCTGTCGCGGCCGACGAAGCCTTCATCGATCCGTTGCTGGGTCTGATTCCGCAGACTGTTGTGGATGCCAGCGACGACGATGATGAGCTTGTAGCCGGCATCCGCTGCCTTACAGACGAGTCCGGTATAGTTCGCGGTCTTGCCGCTCTGCACGTGACCGACAACCATACCGCGCCGGTCCCAGGCACCGGCCTCCATTGGATTGCCAAGCAGGCCCGCGACGCGGTCCGTCACCTGGTCGAGCTTGGCGATGATCTGCGGCGCAAAGCGCTTCTGCTCGAGGAGCTGCCGGTAGCGGCCCCAGTAGTAAGGATCGATCGACGGCTTGGCGGCATCGTACCACTCGGCGAACTCTTCCTGAACCACGGCGCCGAGCGCCATGGTGACGTCGAGCTGCTCCTCGATCTGACGTGCGAGTTGTTCGGCGGCTTCGTCTGAGACACTAAAAGGCGGCAGCTGGCGGCATTGAACAATCGCGTCGCGGATGCTTTGCGGCGTCGGCTGCGGCTGGGCGGCGATGAGCTGCATGGCAACCATCCGCAGTGCGTTAAGGTTGGACTCGTCAGGCAGCTTCATCGAACTCTCCAGAAAACACGCGATCGATAACGGCTTCGGCCTTCGCCCAGTGGGACCGCCAGGGCTCGGCATCTTTCAGGGCCGCCTTTAGCGCCTCGGCCGTACCGCCCTGGTTACGGATTGAGCGGGCGGTGAGGACGACGAGCGATATGAGTTCCTCCTCGGCAAGCGCCGGACGCGCGAGGTCCCAGGGCGAGCTCGCCATGTCGGAGAAAATCGCGTCCGCCGGAATGGCACGCTCGATGGCCTGGAGAACCGACACGAACTCGCGCTGGCCGGTCTCGTCGAGTTGCTCAACAAAGCTCTCGAGGAGCGGGTGCGCCCGGTTGATCTCGTAGTGGATCCGGCCTTGACTCATGCGCCGCCCCCAGAGGGTGGCGCTCGGGCCGGATGTCGCGCGCCTGCCGCGACCGCGGAAGACCTTGCCCGACTCCCCTGTGATGCCGCCGATGATTGATTTGAGACGCTCACGCACGGCAATCGGCGGCTGGGCAGAGGCCTTCTTAACGTCTACCTTCCAGTCGTGGTCCATTCCATTCGGCATGTCTATCTGGACGCGGGCAAGCTTGGTCAGCTCGCTCTGCTTCGCCAGCCGAAACCAGGTGCTGTGGATGATGAGGCGTCCGGCCCTGTAAAGGTAAAAACCCTGGCTGCGCGCGTAGCCGAGTTCACCGCCATACTTCTCCCATTCGCGCACCGGCAGTTTGCTGTTGTGCGGGAGGATGTAAGGCTGGATGCGGATGCGGCCATTCGCCAGCCGAATGGTTTCCTCTCGGAGGCGCTGGGTGGCCGGATGCTGGACGTTGAACGGATCGAATGGCTTCAAGGGCGTCCGGTTGATCTCCATCGCCACCTTAGGGAAAGCGCGGTTTCCCTCGAGGAAACGGTGGAACGTGAGTTCGAGATGGAGCCGCACCTCATCCATCCGTCGGTAGACATGGTCCTTCCGAAGGTTAGCGTCGGCCTCCTCGGCCAAGCGATCGAGCTTTTGCCAAAGCACCATCGTGCCCTCTTCCCCCAGCCGGCCGATGAAGGGGAGCTCCTCGATGGCAGACGCCGGCGGCACCTGGACCAGCCAGTCGTTCGCATCCGCTACAAAGTCGAGGTCCCAGCGGGCAGCATGGGTCACCCCATCCCGGCGGCAGATGACGGTGAGGCAGCGGCACTGCGAGAAGGACGCAGTTTTCATGCCAAGGCCGAAGCGACCGAGGTCATCAGTCGGGCGCTCATCGCGCGGGCTACGGCTCCCGGAGCGCATCGCCGCGATGAGCTCATCGGGGGTCATCGAGCCTCCGTCGTCGATGATGGCGAGCGCAGGGTCGTCGGACAAGGCATCCAAGCGGATGTCGATGTTCCGAGCGCCCGCGCTGATTGAGTTATCAATGATGTCAGCAATTGCGGTCTCGAGCGAATAGCCGATATCGCGCATGCTCTCGAATAGAGCGCCCGCATTCGGCGCTACGCGGACAGTGCTTGCCTCGCAAGCCACCGCAGGCAAGCACGCCGGCCTCTCCACCGCCGGTTCGGTGTGCTTGCTCGCTATCCCTTCACTTCCCCGCCGCGTATTCACGTCTTTGCAACCCCATCCTCACCGCCGTCAACATCCCCGTCAATTGCCGGAGCGCCCCAATCTGGGCAATCGGCACAATCTCTCCGCTCGCGCGGTGGCGGATCAAACGGTCCGGAGCCAAACGCTCCTCAAGTGGGGCCGCCGGTGACGCGTACAGAAACCGCTCCGTCCGCCGATACGCATGATTACCATGGTCGCAGGACGCTGGGCGTCGACCGCCGTCTGTTGTTGGATGTTCAGTCGTCTTGCCGTCGCAATCAAGCAACAGCCCTGCCAGTCCCTAGAATCACTACGCGTAGCGCATGTAGGAGCGAACGTTAGGTGACGCGACGTAGGCAACTTGCTCCGAGCCGACAATTGTTTGTTCTTAGTCGCCAGCATTGCGCCGCATGCTACGTTAATTTGCCAGAGATGATCCTCGTCGACTTCAAGCTAGATCAACAAGGTCGTCATTGCCCGAGCCGTCGCACCCGGTGAAGGAGCGCGCTCGATCGCAATAGACGACCCGGCAGTCTGTGTCGAGAGGGCGAAATAGTTATTCGGGATTTCTGAGCCGATTTGACGAGTTAAAGAGCATCCCGAAACAATCAGGCCCGCTGTCGCTCAGCGGGGCGTTTGGGACCTGACTGGCTTGGCTACCTTCTTGATCTTTACTTAGCTCACGGCTTTCTTGAAACACGCTGTTACAGGGAGCTCGCGACACGGCCGCAGAGGCCGGTGAGCGCGCGCTTCATGGGTTGGGCCTACGTTGTGATGGGCGGTGGAGTGGTGGCTCTGTGAAATTGCTGAGGTTATCCGCAGACCAGCCGCTAAGTTATACCGTTATGGAGTATCACATCCACTACGAAGAGCGCCCGAACGACTATTGCGTTCGTCACGAAATAGGCTGGCGCAAGATCGCTGCTGAGGTTGGTTTTTCAAAAGCGACAGTGCAGAAAGTACTATCTCATTAATGGTCATTTTACGATGACTGAAAAGCACGTCTCTATGTCAGATAGCATAGCTTCGCACTGAAGAGCGCCGGCAGGATAGTAGTTTGCCTGGTGCATCAACTTGTTTCGATACTCGCGAACACCGCGGTGGAACCGTACCCGTTCAACACCGCTCAGGTGCGACGGATTGTTCGGCGGCAAGTTATTCAATTGCCTCAACAACTCTCCGATGGAATGCGCGGGTTGGAGTCCGTTAGCGGCCAGGACGACCTTCATTGCACTTTCCAGTGCCCTGAGAGCGTGCACACTCTGCAGGAGGTGACGGCGATTGCGCGGTTCAAGCCCGACGATACGGCCCATCTCCTGAAGTTCGATGTTCACGTGGTCGTATGCATCCGGTGTAGCGCGTGCCCGCGCTCCCTGAACGAGCGCCCTCATGGTCTCGTGCCGCAATCTTCTACCCAATGTTCTCGCTCCTCTTGCGCTTGGAGCTTAGATGGCGGGCAACTTGCGTAAGGAGGTCCCCACTCTCCGGCTTCAGAATTACCCATCCCGCGAAAGCAGCCGCTCTGACAAGTTTCTCAGGATCGCCAAAGTAGCTCGGGACCACTTCGGCGAAGCCCAGTTCATACGGTTCATCAAGTGACATAGACGGAACGCTTCGGTCCAAAGTGTAGTCCTGATTGATGTTGTGGCTGATCAGATGCTGAACGGAAGCCGCGTCCAAGACCTCATGGCTGAGAAACACGTGCCTAACACCTTCGGCTACATCCTTCTGATCGATGATCCGGACTGTCCTCTTGGACGTGTCCCCACGCATCGCGCGATCGGATCGCACTTCGGCCCGAGTCTTTTCCACCGCGCGAACGGTCGACATGATGTTGCTGAAACGCGCTTTGGTCGCTTGGATCACCGAAGGCGGAAGAGCAAGCTGCCTCCCTACAAAATCGCGATCTTTCGCAATGGTGCTAAGGTCCCGATTGTGTAACCAGCCGACGGTTTCAGCGAACTGAGCCGAGAGTTTCGCATCGGCATCCTTCCAGCCCTCGTCCCAGGACAAGACGTGCCTCGTGTGCGCTGGTAGCGCTAGTCGGCCGAGGATAAATCTTGCGCGCAGTGTAGAATTGGACGTTCGCTCTCTAGCTGAGGGTATGTAGATCGCGGTCAGATTACCTTCGCCACCGATCAGCAAGTCCGGTCCCTTCATGATCAGCGGATGGTCCGGCAAAGCGACTACGACATAACTGCCAGGAAGTTCAGCTCTCATCGAGCCTGATAGGACGTGCCGCCTCTCGTAAACAGTCGTCAAAGATTATTCTCCCCAAGACGAGGAGCCACGCCTTGGCATATCCGTCATCCGTGCCCACTACCTCAACCTCCACATTGAGATGGCTCATACAGTCCCCGTCAATAGCTGCCGAAGAGTTTTGCGATACAATTCAAGGCTGGTTCTGCCAAGGGTGTTCTCGACTGTCATAGCGCGGTCGAATTGACGACCCTTTGCCGTCTGAAATGTCAGAATTTTTGAAGTACTACGAATAGAGTCAACTGCTTGAACCAATGGAATCGGTGTCCGGTATCCGTCCAAGATGCCGTGCGGCTTGGACCATCAGCAGCAAAGTATCCCGCCGCGACAGATCGGCTGGCCGTTTTAAGGTGCCCTCTGCAAACAAGATACTCTGACAGCGTTCCTCTCGCTCCGTGATCGATAATGGCGCAAGATGTAATGCTGGCGAACGCGCCAAAAATTGTTTTGGTGACCATTCGAGCCCATCGCCGTTCCCACGCCCCGATCGATCTGCCCCAGAGCGCAGGGTCTCCCGCGCCTGTCGGGTTCGGTCCCCCGTCATGCGGCCTTCTGGAGTTCGGCGATCTTCTGGAACTCCGCGAGAATGTCAGGGTGACGGTGCGCCATGTGCCGCACCACCCTCGCGTTTTCGAGCAGGCGGGCCACATAGCCGGTCGCCAAGACGACATCCAGGTGATCGCTTCCGTAGTCCTGCTCAATGGCCTTGAATTCACGGTCGAGCGTGGAGGATTCGCCCTCCATCAATGCGATCTGCTGCTGGCTTAGACCCTTCACGATTTTGACGCCGCGAACGAGCTGGCTGTCGGGAGTCGCAGCCACCAGGGATTTCGCGTAGCTAATCGAGTACTTGTTCATCGCGATCATCAGCTCGGCCGCTTCGATCTGCCTGATCGATTTCAGTCTCTTCAACTCTCCGAACGTGTTGATCGGCACATGCTTGTCCTTGAGCAATTCAACGACTTCGGGGCAGATACCCTCCAGCAAGCTGCGTTTGTGGCGGATGCTGCCTATGTTAACGTTCAAAGCCCGCGCGAGCCGCTCTTCCGACACCCCTTTCTCGATCGCCTTCAGGATCATCTTGTGTTCCTGGATGATCGCGATCCGGCTGATACGCTTGTTGTAGGTGAACGCCTCGTCTTCGGTTGCCACCAGGCACACGACTTGCGTCTCGCCACGCGCTCGCAGGATGTTGATGCGGATATGGCCATCAAGCAGGTGGAAGTGAGTTCTGTCGGTGCTATCCCTGACCACGACGGGAGGTTCGATGATGCCTACCTCGGCGATGGAAGCCGCGATCTGAGCATACTTCACCGATTTTATTACCGAAGGCGTGAGTTGCCGGAGCGGCAATATCTCGTCGATCGAAATACGGAGACTCTCTGTCTCAAACGCTATTTTGACGAGAGCTGTTTTGCTGACGGTGCTCATGGATTGGATGCCTCCAGGCGATCCAGCCGCTGCGCTAGGTTCTTGGGCAAAGTAGTCAGCCCTTCCTTGGAGAGCAGGTCCCGGAATTCATCGTCGTGCAGCAGCCTGCGCATGGCTTCAGCGATAAAGATGAGGCGGTTCCTGGCAGCCTGTGCGCGCCTGATCAGCATCCGCTTCCGATCCGTGTCTTGTTGATAAGCGCGGACAAGGGCCTCCGTCGACATTTGCTTTGGTTTCAAATGCGGCTGATTCTTCAGCCGCTTGCCCTGAACTCGTCTCTGTTCCACGAGCCGTTTCGCGGCATGGAGTTTTCTTCCACGAAGCAGGTTTTTCTCGTAAGCGTTCTGAAGTGCAGCCTGGACATCCTTGTCGTCCGCCTCCGCTATATCGAGCGCGACGCTGAAGGGAATGTGACCGGATTCCACCGCACGCAGAAGGCGTTGCTCGCCGGTTTCAAGAAGCCTGACCACCGCATGAACGTATTCCGCCGTGAGTCCCGTCTTCCTGGCGATGTCGGCAATGCTGTGCCCACGCTGTTTCATGCGACCGATGTCGTTGAGAAGATCGATCGCGTGGTGCTTTCGTCGCGCGCAGTTCTCGACCAGACTGGCCACGAGACAGTCTTCTGGATCGGCTGAAACGAGAAGAGCGGGGACCTCGTGTTGGCCAAGCGCCTTGTAAGCCTCCAGCCTGCCCTGTCCGCAAACCAGATCGTAATATGGTCCTCCCGCCTCGGCGCGACGGGCAACTGTAATCGGACGTTTCAGACCAATTTCGGAGATGTTGTCTACGATGTCGCTGAAGTTTCGCTTGTTGCGTATCCTGGGATTGACGATCGTGATCTTTTCTACGGGGATCATTTCAACCCGCTGAGCCGGCGTCGCGGTCATTATGCAGCCTCCTCTATCAGGGTTCGTGTAGCCATCGCATAAAAAGTATCCAGTGTGTCGAAGCGGTATGCATCGAGGGATAGCCCGTTGTGCTCGCAAAGACGCAGGACCGCCGCATGCATGTCCATACGGGGTAGCAGATAGTAGTCTCGCGCCTGTGCGTTTTGCGGATCCATGCGTATGGCGACAGTCAGGTCGGGTTTGAGCGCCGTGTCGAGTCGTAGCTTCCAGCGAAGCGACCCCGCCCCAGTATGGAAGCATCGGACGATAACGATACACGCCGTAAACTCGTGATTCACCGTCAGCAGGTCGGTCGCCGAATCCTGCTCGACCTCTCCCCCGGCTGTGCCGATTCCTGCGAGCACTTCCGCTATCATTCCAGGGTGCATCCTTCGCAGGGCGCGGTTTGTCTCCAGATATCGATAGTCGTGGTCTGGAACGAACCCTATGAGAGCGTAGGCACGCAAGAGGCTGCCGAAGCGTGACAGGTATGAACTGCTCGACGGGCAGTCCTCTGCCTCGTCGATGATGATACCGGAGAGATAACCGTTCTTCGCCAGAATTCCGCTCAGGAGGTCGAGCATCCTCTCGTCCGACAGACGTTCTGACCTTGCTGAGATGATCGCTTGCGCCCGGCTGAAGGAATCCTTGTCAACGATCGCTTTGAACACCTGGTCAGCTCGTATCCAGCCGTCCTCAGGATTTCGGACATGCGACTGCTTTAGCTTGAACGACGTACGCGCCCACACATTGTTGCCGATGTATTTTTCGTTGATCAGGAGTTGGTGCACCGTACCCTTCGTCCACGGCCGGCCGAGGTCCGACAAGACGCTCCGCGCGTTCAGAATTTCCGCAATTTCTCGCTCGGTGCAGCTCTCGGTTATGAACTTGCGATAGACCTCTCGTACGGTGTCAACCTCGTGTTTCGGCCCAGGGACGAGAATGACCCGATCGGTCGCAATGCTTTTTTGTTCACCTTGTTCGAGTTCTCCTTTCGGATTGTGGTTCTGATCGACGAGAACCCGACGTAACCCGTATCCGGCGGCCCCGCCCTGCCGAAATCCAAGGCGGATCAGATGAGCCTGGCCTGCGAAAACTTTCACGGAGAGTTCGCGGCTGTATTCGCCGGCCATCGCCCGCTTGACCGTTTTCACAATCGAAGAGCCGATGCTGCCGTCGTTCTCGAACTGCTCGGCGCAGTAGTGAACCCGAATCCCTGCGTGCTTGCATCTGAGCTCGATCGCGGCCGCTTCGTCGGGGTCCTGAAAGCGTCCCCATCGGCTGACATCGTAGACGAGAATTGCTGCATAGTCGGCGCGGCCGCTTTCGATGTCGCCCAGGAGGGACTGCAAGGCATCCCTTCCGACTAAACGTAGGCCGCTTTTTCCCTCGTCCGCGTAAGTCCGGACGATTTCGAAGCCGCGTGCGTCAGCATACCGTTGTATCGCCGACGCCTGGTTGTCGGTCGAGTACTTCTGGTGTTCGGTCGACATGCGAACGTATTGGGCGGCTCGAATCCTGGAACGCGTGTGCCGGGCTTCGCTCCCGCCCGTCTGGTTCCAATTGATTACCATCTCGGGCCACGTGCGGAACAAGCAGGAAGCTGCGAAACGATTTTAGCGCAAGGAGCCGGAAATATGTTTCCGAAAAGCGGCAATAGATTTCCAGAAGGACCCATTCGCGCAACCGAAGCGGCATATGCCGCAGCGATCGCCGAAGCATTGGCATCCGAGGTTGGCACGAGCCGACTGGCGACGAAAACCGTGATGTTTTGGACGGGTGCCAGTGACCGTAGCGCGAGGCATTGGCTGAACGGAGATCATGGCCCAGGTGGTTTGCACCTCATTCTGTTGGCCAGGAATTCGACGGCGGTAATGAAGACAATCATGCAGCTCGCGGACCAAGAAGGATTCGAACTGACAATTGAACTCTCGGCCGCGCGCACAGCTCTCATTCGAGCCACCGCGATCGTCGAGGCCTTGTCATCAAAGGGCGGGTATGGGCTCTAGACTGGTGATTTTCGGAGATTGTGGACGAGCCGAAAGCTGGCTCTATCTTCGCAAAATCTTGATAATATTCTGCTGATCATAAGAATTTGATACGATTTTTTCGACGTTACTTTGTGCCGATGGCAATTATCGACGTCATTTATACATGCAAAATTTTTTTTTAGCCACTTATCTCTACGAGAGGTGCGCTTAACTTAGCTAAATCGAAATATGTTCCCCAATAGTTCTTGTGGCTCCTCTTTTGTTTCTTGTATAGAAATACTTGACAATAATAGCTATATTGCATCTCCCCATTCTATCGCCTATCTGCGGCAGTGTGAGCCCAGGACAGCCGGCAAGTGGAGGTCTTTGAGTTCGTCAACTGGCGCATAAGTGCCGATATTGCGGGAGTGATAACCTTTGGAAATACATCAGATATCGACAACCCAGCTCAACAAGCTTTGGCATTTCGCCACAGACGTTGCTGGATCCGATGAGAGTATCATGAATTTGAAAACTTCTATCGCGCCGCATCTGCCCTGTCTGCGGCGCTTCGCATCAATCCTCTCGGGCTCGCAGGAAAGCGGTGACGCACAGATTTACGCACTGCTTGAGGCGATCATTGCCGACGTTAATATCATCCCGTCAGCATCGAGCGCTCGCGTTGCGCTTTATAATGTATTCATAAAATTCATGTCCTCAGCGACAGTAAAGATGCGTGATTGGGACCCGAACCCGGTTGATGAGCCCCACTTCGAGATCACGCGTACGCCGCTCGTTCACCGCCAAGCGCTCCTTCTCGTTGAATTCGAAGGCTTCAGCGTGGTGGAGGCGGCCGAGGTGCTCGCCGTCTCGGGACGGCAACTCGCTGAGTTGTTGACCCAAGCCAGAGAGGACATCTTTGGCTATGTCGCTGAAACCACGCCCATTCATCACTACGGCACTGATGACCCTCGCGCGGTCCGCGTTGCGCTCGAAACCACGGCCATGGCTTAACCGGAGCCGCAACGTGGAACCAGTTGTTCGATCATTTCGAAACAGGCAGCCGTCTTGCCGAGCCGGTGATGACGCTTGGCGTCCTCCATCGGATAGCATTGCCACGCGCAATATTTCCTTCCGAAGCAAAGGCTCTGCGCGTGGTTCGATGGTCGGACCGGATCGGCGCGTACTCAATTTCGAGAGCCATCTTGAGCGCAAGGCGGCTTCCGTCCTTGTCGCTCGCCCAGACATTGTACACCTCTGGGATCAACCGCCGGCGGTCAACTACAAAGACTACGACGGTTCGTGGCGGCGGCACACTTTCGACTTTCTTGCTACACGGCGGTGTGGAACTAAGTTTGCAATCGCGGTCAAGCCAACTGAACTCGTCAAGCTGAGGAATTTCGACGCACGGCTACGACTTATTGCTCAACAAGTTCCACGATCCTACGCGGCCGGCGTCATACTCGTGACAGAGAAGATGATCTCGGATGACGACTTCTCGAATTCGCTCTTGCTTCGCAGCGTGCTCCTGGACACCGACTTCGAGGCTTACGAGTTGCTGACATCGATCGTCGGTTCTCTGAACGGCGCCACGACAGTAGCGCATCTCGGAAAAACCTTGAGGCGCAACAACGGCGGATTCCGCGCTGTGGTGAGACTGATATCCGAAGGCGTTTTGGTCAAAGTAGGCCCGGGTCTGCTCTCGCCGAAGACCTTGGTGCGCGCGGCAGAGCGGGCTGCAGCATGACGACGCCTGATCAAATTCCTCGTTGGTCCTTCGAGGCTACCGATCGGATTACGATCGGCGGCACTGCCTACAGATCGTCCGAGATAACTACTAATGGCCATGTCCTGCAACGGGTGGACCAGCCTGATCTATACGAGGAGTTCTCGCATGCCGAAGTTTTGGCGCTCCACTCTTCTGGCAGATTGAATACCGACCGAAACCATTTTTCGAAGGGTAGAACTCATGCGCGCCTGTCGACCAAACTGGAATTCTTGTCGGGCCTGAGTCCCAAGCGTAAGGCCAAGTTCCTTTTCAAGCAGAATCTCGTAATGCGATTCCTGCGCGGATACGCGGACGGTCGTTTCCGTCGGTCGCCGCAAGGTTACGCTGACGCCATAGAAGTGATGGAAACGGAGCTCTACAACGAACACGCAGAGAGTGAAGTCACCATCCGCCGACGCGAGAGCGCGCTCCGTAAACAAGATCGCAGGGTGACAGCCGAAATTAGAAAGCATCATTCCCGGGCATCATTCCCTCGATGGGACAATCCCGATCGCTCGGTCAATCCCAGCGGGCGCTTGGATCCTACGCCAAGGTTCCCAACCCTAGGAAATGGGCTGGCTATGCCAAGCCCCCGCGCTCTTGCCGGTTGGGTCACCAAATTTGAGGCAGCTGGATGTGATCCCGCCTCGCTTTGGGATTCATACGGGAATTGCGGCAGTGGGCCGAAACTGTCGCCGCAGATTCTGCGATTGGTCGATGAAGCAGCCTTGGCGTTCCCTGATGAGCGGCGTCCCTCCATGACCGCCGTTTACAAACAATTCAAAGGGCTCCTCGCAAAGGCCAACGCCGAAATCTTAAAGCGCGGCGAAGAGCCGTTGCGCTGCCCGTCGCCCAAGACGTTCGCCAAGAAGGTTAAACAGACTCCCGCCTTTGCTCGCGCGCTGGCCCGAAACGGACGCGTCGCCGCAAGCAGACAATTTGCCATGGCCTCGAAAGGGGTTCGGGTGCTCAAGCCCATGGAGCGCATTGAGATCGACGAATGGGAGATCCATCTCCAAGCGCTGGAATGGAATTCTGACCTGCTGGCCCACCTCTCCGACGAAGATATCCGCGAAATCAAGCGCGTGAGAATCCATGTCGCTGTGGCAATGGATGTGGCGACGCGTTTTGTCCTCGGCGTCAGCTTTGCGGAAACGGCCAGCGTACCAAATGTGATGGCGGCGTTGAAGATGGCCGCGTCGGATAGGAGCAAAATTGCATCAGCTGTTGGCGCGGTGACGCCCTGGGGTCCATTTGGTGGACTGCTCGGCGGGGTTCACACCGACATGGGTTCCTCATTCGGAGAAATCTTCAGAGTGGCCGTCACCGACCTGCAGGGGGACCATGTTGCAGGACCCGCCGCAAGAAGCGAAATTCGCGGCCATATCGAGCGACTTTTTCGAACCCTTCACGAGACCTTCCTGGTGAACTTCACCGGAAGGACATTCAGCAACCCGGTAGCGAAAGGCGACTACGCCTCAGGGAAGCGAGCATCCCTGACAGTAAACGAACTTTGCGTATTGTTGGTTCGCCATATCTTGGATGTATATCACAACACGCCCCATCGAGGATTGCACGGTCAGACTCCATACAATGCCTGGATCGGCGCAGTGGAACAGTTCGAACTGCCGCCGCCGCCCGATCAGCGTGCCTTGAGGGCCATCTTCGGGCTGGAGTTCGACCGTGTCACAACTCCAGAAGGCATTCATTTTCAGGACCTGAAGTACAATTCGGAGAAATTTCAAAAGCACAGGCAGCTCCAGGGCGACGGTCATGTCAGGATTCGTGTCGACTGTGACAATATCCATGAAATCTCCGTTCTCCTGGGCAGGGAGTGGCATCCGCTCAGAACCCATCAATCACTTGAGGGCATCTCCATCGCAGCCTGGGCTGCGGTGCGAAACGAGCTTGCTCGCCGCTTTGGTGACGAGGCGAGGATAGCTGAGCCGACCGTGCTTCAAGCTATCAGCGACATCAAGGCTGCTGGCGATGCCGCAGCCGTTCGCGCTAGGCTCGGAGCGACCCATCCATCCGCCCAGGACATTGAGCGAGACCAGCGCAAGCTGTTCATCGGCTTCGACATGGGTGCCCCGCAAGTGGAAGCGCCCAGTCTTGCCCAAGATAGCTTCGACATCTTGATCCCGTTCACTGGGGAAGTGGCGGAGGCGCTGTCCGCAACGCAGTCCGAGCAGGCTGGTAGAACCGCCGATCAGCAGCCGGTCGTAGATCCTAACAGAAACTCCCCCGCTGCGGAGAGCGGTCATATGACGCCTACTCCGGCGATCGCGGACGACTTGGCAGTTTGGCAGATCGAGGAAGAACCGTGATGGAAGAAGTGGAAATCGATGCGGAAAAGGACTCCCTGTTTTCGCTTGAAGCGAGCTTGGGGCCGGTTGCTTGGGACCGCATCAAACACGCCGAAGCGAACGCGAAATTTTACGTGCCCACAGAGCGGGATGAGCAGCTCAAGAACGCAATTGGGCGGCTTCTCGATGGAGTGGTCACACGAGCCGACAGGAATGTGCCTCTCACTCGTTCCAACAGGAAGGAAGGCCGAGCCCTGCTCGTCGCTGGTCAATCGGGCGCCGGTAAGTCCAGGGCGCTTTCAAGATTGTTGACGGCCCATGAAGCTTTGCGGCCCACCGACGATCCGATCGTCCCGCGGCGGCCACTCATATCGATCAAAGCCCCCGAGACATTTACCCCGCGAGCCTTTTACATCCGCCTGCTGCACGCCATGGGCTACCCTCTGGTGAATTCTCCGGTCACCGAGTTGCTGATCGAACGCGTGCGGAAACACGCCCAGCGTCTTCAGGTTCTCGTCTTGCACATTGACGATTCGAGCAACTCGCTTGTCGGTCACAGCCCCAAGACACGGGATAGAGCTGTGGAGCGGGTAGCCACCACTTTGCGAGGTCTGATGGTCGATGCCGAAAATCCACTTTCGGTGATCGTCTCGGGATTACCGTCCATATTGGATTTGGTGCGGGTGGAAGAGCAGTTCGGCCGCCGGGCCGAGATCGTCCATTTCAATCCGCTCCAGGGCAACGATGCCGACCGACTTCGACAGATTGTGGCGAAAAGAGCAGGGACGTTTGGCCTCGCAGATAAGGAGAGGTCTGGCGACTTCGCGCTGCGCTTGCTTCATGCAGGCAACTACCAGCTTGGCACCGTTATGGAGATCACTTCACAGGCAATCGGATCCGCGCTGGAGAAGGGGCAGAACGAAGATCGTTCTGGTGGACTAAGCGCCGCGGATTTCGCTGACGTCTATTTCCGTAGGACTGCGTGCTCCTCCCAGCTGAATGTCTTTACGGCGGCTGACTGGAGCAGAATTGATACATCGCAGATCGTGCCCCGCTGGATCGAAGAAAGGCCGATTGGCAACAAGCACAAAGGGGGTGCCAAGTGAGTCTGTTCGCTCGGGTATCTCTGCAGCCTGACGAACTTTCACAGGCAAGTTTCGTCTCGCGCCTCGCCGCCGTGAGTGGGTGCCAGACCGCCATTCAATTCTGTAAGGAATTGGGGCTGAGTGCGACCAGCATCAGGCATGGTGACGCTGACGCCTTGTCTGCCTTAGCAGCGTATTCAGGGGCAGATGTGGCGACCCTTACTCGAAACGCTTTAACGCTCATTGGTCCCCGGGCATATTCGCTCCGCGGATGCGACGTCCACGCGCGGATGCTGAGGACGGATAAATTCGGCGTTTGTCCGGCCTGCGTAAGAAGCGACGTGTTTTCGGGTCCAAACAGCGACCGCTTCAGTGCTGTTTACCTCCGCGTCCCATGGCACTTTCGTGCTATCCGATGTTGTCATGTTCATCACCTTCGTTTGATCGAGCTTTCGACAAGGAGCATTCGAAGTGAAAAGAGAGAATTTGCGGCGATTGCGTGGGATGCGGCCATCGACCTTCTCGACAATGACACAGAAGACAAACATCAGGCGCCGGACCTTTTTGAGCAGTACGTCGCCAACAGATTAGATGGAATCCCAACGGGGTCCTGGCTGGACGGGATGCGGCTCTCGGCTGTCGTTCGATTGTGCCAGGTTCTCGGTGCCACGGAGGTGTTGGGGACGAATAGGAAACGACGCGGGCTAACCGACGAACAGTTGGCCAAATCTGCACAAGCCGGGTTCTACATACTCGGCGAGGGACCAGTGGGCCTGACACAGCTACTCGAAAGGCGGTTGGCCGCGAGTTCTCGCCCAAAAGCGACGATTGGCATCATGACGCTGTTGGGAGATTCCGTCGCAGAGCTCTTGAGTCATCGAGGTAATCGAACGGCCGATTTTACAGTCTTTCGGGAAGAACTGAAAAAATTCGCCAGCTCCCATCTCGATCGCACCGCGGTGAATTACAATCTGCAACCGAGTCCACAGCGGAGGCTATCCATCGCAGAAGCTGTTGCCCATTCTGGAGCATCCTCGAATGCGATACGGAGGTCCTTGGTTCAACTGAATATCTTGGACGAGGTCGCGGCACACAAGAACGATACGGAAATTTGCGTGGAAGTCGGATCGATGCGAGCTGCCATCAAGAACGCAACTCGGCCGTTAACCGTAGCAAAGGTGATGGCCCTGCTGGGCCTCACTCGCAATGAATTAGACGTGGTTGCCGCCAAAGGTCTCTTAGGGCACGCTCTGAGAGCCGGGAAATTGGATCGCAATTTCTCTGCCCAGGCCGTTCACCACGTGCTGGACGTCCTAGACGTGATACCGGTCAGCACCGTTCCGGAAATGGGTAGCCTGCAGATCAAGCCTGCTGCAAAGGAAATTGGCAGCAGCTTTGCGGAGATCGTCCGACTTCTGATGGATCGATCCGTCGCCAGCGCCAGACGTGCCGGTACTGCTAACGGCTTTTCTTCGATCTTTGTTTCACCTCCAGAGATAAGATCGCTTCTGTTCGGATCCAGTTCACCCGGCGTTTCGGTTAGGCAAACAAGAAAAGTGTTGGAAACGACCACGGAAGTGGTGAAGGCCCTTATTGCCACTGGCTATCTGAAGGCCCCGCCCAATGAGGGCTCGAGAAGTGGCGTTAAAATACAGATACCGCAAGACAACTTGAACGAATTCAAAGAAGAGATGATTTCGCTGCATGCGCTCTCAATAATTCGCGATCGACCCATGAAGAGAGTGGCTAGGGAACTTCACGGGCAAAGGATAATGCCCACAATCACGAATCAGGAGTGCGGCGCCACATTCTATAGAAGATCCGAAGTCTGCTAGGCGGCGCCTTTCAGTATCCTAGTTGTCGCCGCACCTTTGAGCCAGGTAGGATTGGTTGAAGTCATTGTATGATGGGCGGCATTGAAGATGGCGAAGACAACAACGAATGCGACGGCGTCGGCTGGGAGGCAGAAGCCAAGAAGGCTAACGCCAAAGCCCGAAGTGCTCCGTGAACTCTACCTCCTTTCCGGCAACCAATGCGCTATGATCGGATGCAAGAATGTCATCGTCGATGACAAGGGCACGGTCATTGGCCAAGTCTGCCACATTGAAGCAGCCATGCCCGATGGCCCGCGTTTCAACGAAAATCAAACCAACGAACAGCGCCGGGCGCTATCGAACCTAGTGCTGATATGTGCGAACCATCATCTTCAGATCGACAGCAAAAAGCACGAGGCGGACTGGCCCCTGGCGAAGGTCAAGAGGCTGAAGGCTGAGCACGAGGCGAAATTCAAGGCTATTCCCGGTTCCCTTGAACAAAGGTTCAATAGCCAGTTTGCTGACAGTACCGATGCGCTAGACCCCACTGATCCCGGCGAGTTTAGGGAGCTGGAGAAGGTGCTTCCCGACTGTAAGTTGGATGAACAGCAAAAGCCGAAGCGCAAAAAGGAAGTGAAGGAATTCCTGGAAAGGGCGGCCAAGGTCCCTCCCACGGAAAGAGATTTTATGCTCGGTGTCATTAAGCGCGCCATCAAACTTAACGGGAGTAACGAAGAGGAGGTATCGGTGCACGTAGACGACGTCAGGAGCGCACTTTCGGTTGGCCATCACAAGCTGACGCAACTGGGGGCTTCGCTAGAGCGCCTCGGCGTCGGTGACGTTACAGATGTGGGGACCTCGCGCGGGGACGAATGGCATGCCCGGGTGTGGAACCCTTCCGACTACCTCACCTGGTTCGATATTAGCAATTTCTGTAGTAACACGGGCCACTCGCTGGATGAGTTCGTCGTCCATTTGAAGTTTGGTCTGCTGGATACCTGATGCGAAAAGCCGCTTCGGAGGGATACGGCTGTCCTCCACAGGTCTATGCCACCATTTTGCAATCCTAGTATCTTGCAGCTTGAAAAGGGTCGAAATCTGCCTTCGATCCCTAGACCGTGCAATGACTGCTTCTGGCGCGCTGTGCTCGTTTCCGCCGACCGATTCAAACGGGAAGGTTCCACCCATCTCGGCCATTGGCGGCAGCCAGCTGATTGAGTTTTGACCCTAGTGTTGCCTAACCTCGCTAAAGCACGCCATCTCTTCTTCAGAAGCGACGACGACTATAACGTGAGCCGCCGTCCGAAAAAATTTGACAGCGGCCCTGTTGTACGAGACAATTCCAGCAAGTCTTCCGACGGGGTCGGCGAACTTCCCATCAATTCTAAAATTAAAGGTGTACTATGTCGTACTCGTACGTGCCGTCGACTCCGAACACTGCCGATCCACTGGCGAAATTTCGTTGCTCGATTGATTCTGACAAACTTAACGTTCTCTCCCCCAGTGAAAGAGACGCCGTTAAGCAATATGACGTGATGATTGCACAGTGGCGTGCCGAGCTCAGCACCATTGAGCACAATATCTCAACTTCTGCTGAGGGTCCGGTTAGATTCGCGCTGCTCCGACGCAAAAATGAACTTTGCGACATGATTGGAGCGCTCTTCGCGTATGTTCGCCCGTTTCAACATTGATTGGCGACTCCCACAGCGGCGAGATCCAAGCTTGCGAGACCGCCACTTGCGGAACTTATGTTCGCACTGATGCAGAAAGGTCGTTCCACCCGAGAAAATTTCGCAATGTTTTCGGGAGCAACGATGCAGAACTCAAGTTCCGCCTACAATCATCAACGGCTTGCGGTGTCGCCAACTTGGCGACTTACGGCATTTCATGTCGCGCCGTGTTGCGAACTGTTACCGTTGATTTTCAAGGGTTTCCTGCGACTGTCGACAACTCCACGCGACATGAGCACGCGTAAAGCGCGCCGATGTTGCTGTCCGATCAATCGGCTGCTCGATTAGCGAGCACGGACTGTAGGAAGCGAAGCGAATGAGGTCTGGTATGACTTTTGTAAGCGGGGCAAAGGCCATACCAGAGGATTCGGTCAGGCCGCCTCAACAGGGCGAACGATAGGCAAGTGCATCGTTGGTCACCGGCGAGCGCCGTCGCCAAACGCACTGATGAGCAGAGGCGAGCAGCGCTTTGTCTGATTGAGCCAGCCTCATGGCAAATGCTCGGTTTCAAATTTCATGTGCCCGCCGGCTTTACCGCTTTCTGGCAACCACCAGGAAATTCTGCGCAAGCTCCGCCGGAATCCTGGCACTTGCGCAGATCCTTTCAAACGGCACGATCAATATTTCGCAGAGTCTTGGCAGCAATTTCCCGGGTCGCGGCAAAAAACCGTACCCAACTATCTGCTCGACAATAAAGCCATTTGCAATGAGCGTCTGCTCGTATCCTTTAATGCTCAAAGTATGGCGGACTGTCCCTCCTGCATAACGGTTCAGAATGCGGCAGACCAGCCCTATTGGCGAGGTCGCATTCATGTGGATATTCGAGATAAGCAATCCACCTTCGTTCAAATGCGCGCTGATGGCCGACAGTGCATCCTTCCTGAGCTCATCTTCAGCATTGAGGAAGAATCTGAATGCCGTGACCACGTCGAACCTTTCGGCAAGCGGAGAGAACGTAATATCAGCGCGGACCAATTTCACGTTCTTCGGAACCCGTGCGCTAGCCAGCATAGATTGGGAGATGTCAACGCCGACGACTTCACCAAAAAGTTGAGCTGCGATATTTGCTATGCGGCCTGTGCCGCATGCGAAGTCCAGGCATTTCCGGTTCGGCCCGCCGACAGGCAGGAGAATACGTTCGACCAAAGGCTTTTCGATACCCGTCCACAGAGCTGCATAGTAGCCGGACCGGAACGTGTCGGAGTAATGGGCACCGTACCCATCCGTCTGGTGGCTTGCTCGGTAATCCCGACGAGCGGGTGCACGGTTCTCATGGACGCTGCCTAACGGTCGCCACTGCGCCCGCAGAAATCTGCGAATGCCAACGAACGATCTCACCGTGAGCACCATGCAACTCGCCCCTCTAGTCTGGCCCGACGCATGCCGTCGCGGGCAATCCGTGCCCCACGATGCGCGCGACGACCTGTTCGAAATTGCGTGGGTCGAGGCCGTCGACACGCATCAGCGGCCATTTGTCTTGCAGGCATTGGCCGATCTCCCTCGCGATATCCGCTTGCTTCAGGCCCCTGACCACTCCGACTTCGAGAAGGCGCTCGAGGTACGGCTGCCGCGCATACCGCTCAATGAGGCGGTGGCGCAGCGTTTCCCCGGGCGCGTCGACTTGAATGAGGAGATCCGGTCGCGGCAGGAACGTCAGGCAATTACGAACCATGTCGATACTTGGATTTCGTGCCAACAGGACGAGCGCGCACAACGCCTGAACGATGCCCTCTTCGAAAATGAAGTACCCTTCTGAGGCCTGCGCCGTATTCCAGGCTTCGAAGAGCAAAACGACATCGATCTTCAGACGCAACGCCCATATTCGACTTTTTGGAGGGATCGATGCCAAAAGCCGCGCAGCGGCCCCCTCGCTCGGCGGGGTCGAGAACAAGACCGGACTCGCGGTGGCGAGCTTGTGCACCAGACGCTGGATGCCATGGCGTGTCTCCGGGCCTTCATCCTCGACCGAATCGACTTCGCTGCCGAAAGACACAAAATCAATCCGGCGATAGCCATTGACTGTCTTCACACGGATGTCGCGTTTCGCCAGCTCACGGCAAAGGGCGCGGAGAAGGGTCGTCTTGCCTGCACCAGGCGGACCGAACAACTCGATGATCATCTAGGGACCTCCCGAACAGGACGCAGAAAGATCGGATGAAGCGAGTTCGCCCGCTCCGGCGGTGTGGCGAGCGTAAACACTCTGGCATCCGCCTGGCCGAGTTGACCCCGCTCGCTGGCATCCTGCTGACGCCGCAAAAAGCTTTGGAGGAGATGCGATGCGGCGGGAGACTGCCTTTCCATGGCGCGCAGTCCCGCCTGTTGAGCCGCGACAGCGTTGCCGGTTGACTTGAGAACTTGCAATTGCTTCTCGATCGCCTGCGCTTGCGGCTGGTTGACACGCCCGTCGCTGTCGAACTGGCTCGTCGCCCGTGCCATCTCCTGATCGATCGAGCGCCCCACGGTTGCCCGTTGGCCGACGTCGGTCGTCGTGGCTTCCAGGCGTGCGAGCCTCGACGACCCGACCCCGCCGCCTGCGCCAACACCTCCGTCGTCGCGCCGCTTGCGCCCATAGGAAAATGGACCTCAGAAAGTCTCTAAATTCCCTGTGGATCGGAGCTTACTAGGAGTGCCGAACCATACCATCATCCATCTGAATGACTGTCGGCACCACGGCACGCGTGTTTGGGCGCTGAACAGGGCAACGAGTTCAGGCCGAGCGGGCCTGACGCGACACAAACGCGACATTCGGCCTAAAATCTGAACAATATCAATCACCGAAGCGGACTGAAAATCCGCGTGTCGGTGGTTCGAACCGCCTCTGGGCACCATTTTTTCCCTGTACGGCCCGGAGACATGGGTGATAGTTGTACCTAAGTGTCCGTTCCAAAAAGAGTTGAGTGATTTCAGCAGGTTGTGATTCTGTCGGATTTGCGAGATTCGATGGAGATCACGATGGCCTGGACTGAAATCACCCGT
>NZ_JAMYVA010000038.1:0-53358 GCF_040323505.1 Mesorhizobium sp. M0040 | reverse complement strand
ACCAGCTGACGCCCGGTCGGGCGCTCACGTCGCAGCCGGCGGCACCGTTATGCGACATTTCTACTTTGCTGACATCGCGACATTCGAACTTGGTTGCAACACGGCGATCCCGCTATGGATTGCGTTCGTGCTGGCGCGGCGCAAGCCGTCGCGGATCTTCACGTATGGCTTTGGCCGGGTCGAGGATCTGGCCGGCATCATCATCGTGCTCATCATCCTGTTCAGCGCTGTAGTCGCTGCCTACCAAGCCATCGACAGGCTGATCAATCCACGAGTGGTGACACACCTGGGCTGGCTGACTGCGGCGGGCATTGTCGGCTTCCTCGGCAACGAGGCGGTTGCCGTGTTCCGTATCCGCGTCGGTCGCGAAATCAACAGCGCGGCACTGATTGCCGACGGCTACCACGCCCGCACAGATGGACTTACCAGCCTTGCCGTGGTCATCGGAGCCATCGGCGTCTGGTTCGGCTTTTCCTTGGCCGATCCGATCGTCGGTCTGCTGATCACGATTGCGATCTTCGGTATCGTCTGGCAATCGGCCCGCTCGGTGCTGACCCGCATGCTGGATGGAATCGAACCCGGTGTGATGGACGAAATCCGACATGCCGCCGAGCATGTTCCGGGCGCGCGCATTGTCGATGCCAAGGCGCGCTGGATCGGTCATAGATTGCATGCCGACATCGCAATTGCCGCGGACGAAACCCTGCCGCTGTCGGCGGCGAACAAGATCGCCGCAGCGCTGAAGGACGAACTATCCCAGCATATGCCGGCCCTGGCTGAGGCGAATGTGCGGTTTTCAACGGAACGTGGAGAGAACGACCATCCTCACGAGCACACGCATGACCACGGCCACATGCACTGACGCTCGCCGATTTTCTGCTAGTCTCGTCCGATGTTCCAGACGCTCGTCGAATTTCAGCGCACGATCTATCTGACGCTCGGCGAACAGATCAAGCTGCTTGCGGCCGGAGGCAATTGGCTGGCGTTCATGGCCTTCCTGCCGATGGGCGTCGTGTTCGGGGCTGCCCATGCGCTGACGCCGGGGCACAGCAAGGCCGTCCTGGCGACTTATCTTGCCGGTTCGGATGCGAAGGTCTCGCGCGGCCTGCTCGTATCTATCACGCTATCGTTCACGCATGTGACGATTGCCGTTCTGATTGCGGCTCTCTCGCTACCACTGGTATCAATAGCATTGGGCAGCGTCGGCCGCGCTCCGCTTCTGGAGCACATCAGTCGCGGGCTGCTCGGCCTCATTGGCGTCTGGATGCTCTGGCGCGCTTTGAGCCACAGCCATCACCACAGGCACGAGGGCGAGGCTGTCGGCGTCATGGCAGGCCTGATCCCATGTCCGCTTACGCTTTTCGCGATGACTTTCGCGATGTCCAGGGGTGTTCCGGCAGCGGGCGTCCTGTTTGCCATCACCATGATGGTCGGCGTGGCGCTGACGCTGTCCTGCGTCGCCGTGTTGTCGATCGTGTTTCGGGAACGGCTTGTACAGTTTTTCGCGCGCCAGCCACGGCTGTTCGAAACCATCTCCCGGGCCATCGAGGGCGCCGCCGGTCTCGCCCTTGCCGGCGTCGCTGTCTGGCAGATCACCTCATTTTGAGAGAAAATTTGGCCCCAGCCATTGCATGGCGTCCGGGCCGGTGCACCGGCTGGAACGAGCCTAGGCGACGCCGGTCATGTCACATTGATCACGACCATCAGCCCGCCGCCGCCCTTCTCCTCGACATTGTTGTTCGTGGTGTGATGCGGGATGTGGCAATGGATCAGCCATTTGCCCGGACGCTGCGCCTTCCAGATCACGTCGTAGCGCTGACCCGGCCCGACGTTGATCGTATCGGCAAGGAAACGACCCGAAGCGGGGACCGTCTCGCCGTCGCGGGCAACGACCTCGAACGGTCCGCCATGGATATGCATCGGATGGATGAAGCCGTTGTTGGTGCCGATGAACCGCACCTTGAGCGTCTCGCCGACCTTCATCGGGATCGTCTCGGTCGAGGGATAGGCCTTGCCGTTGATGGTGAAGAAATTCGGCATGCCGCCGTCCATCGGCATCGACGGGTAGGTCAGCCCTTCCCGCACCAGCCATTCCTGAAGCTGGATGACGTAATCATGGTCGGCCGCGACCTCGTCGGCGGGATTGGCGGGATCGATGATCAGCGCACCGTAGAGGCCGAGCGCCTGGGTCCGGTCCGGCTTGGCATGGGGGTGGTAGAAATAGGTTCCGCGCTGGGTTGCGGTGAATTCGTATGAATAGGATTGGCCGGGCTCGATCGGCGCCTGGGTGATCTCGGCCGGCCCATCCATCTGGTTCGGCAGGATCAAGCCATGCCAATGCACCGTCGTTTCTTCAGGCAGGCCGTTGGTGACGTTGATCCTGACCCGATCGCCCTGGCGAATGTGAATTCGCGGGCCGGGAATCTGGCCATTATAGGCATAGGCGTCGACCGCGACGTCCGGCAGTATCTGCCAGCGGACCACTGAAGGCCTGAGCTCGAACACCTTGATGCCGTTCTCTATCCGAAACGGTAGTTCCTGGTCGCCCCTTGCCGTCAGGCCATAAGAGGCGGCCACGAGACGTGGATCGGTAGCGGCCATGTCGCGCATCGTATCAGCCGGCGTGTCGCGATCCATGATCATGCCTTGCGGCATGATCACCCCGCCGACGTCGCGTGCCGACAGCGTCAGGTTCAGCCAATTCGCCGGCGCGATCATGCCGATGGCGAGCGCCAGCAGGGAGACGGCACCCAGGGCAGCCACCTGCGGCGTTGTGGCATCCGTCTCCATGTGATGGCCGCCGCCTTTGCCTTTGTGGGAAGCTATATCGTGGCGCTGTCCGCGATGGCCACTGGCGTCGGCCTGCTGCATTTGCATCTGCGCATGTTGCCTCGTTGCAGGCTGCTCTCGACCATCGATGCCGGCTGCCTGCGCGCGCTGTGTCATCAACCCATGTTTCAGCCCCCGGGCGACCAGCCAGACATTGGCCGGATAGGCAAGCGCAAAACCGGCGATGACGCCGATCGACATCACGCCCCAGAACAGCAGCTCCGTCGGTTCCATCGCGCGCATGTCGCGGCCCATCATCAGGAAGCTCATGACCGGCGCCATGCCGGCCATCATGAAGTTCATGGAGATGAACTCGGGCAGGAAGCTCTTGCGTACGTTTTCCCAATAGGTGCCGCCCATCATCGATTTCATGAACAGCGACTGGAAGATGAACAGGCCGAAGGCAAAGCCGGCGAGATATTCGACGATCAGGTCGATCCACATCGGCAGGCCGAGCGCCGCCGTGATGGCGGCGGCAAGAATGATGCCGGTGGCATCGCCGGCGACGCAGTGGATGGTGGAGCCGACGCCCTGCTTCCAGAGCGGCCGGGTGAACACCTCATGCTCGCCCGGCCGTGGCTCCTTGTCCGCGAGCACGTAAAGCAGCAAGCCGAGCGGACCCATATAGAGGGTGACCAGGATGAAGCCCCATTTCATCACCACCGGCTCGGGATTGTTGCGATATTGGTCGAAGCCGACATAAAGCGTCGAAGCCAGCGCCAGCGCGAACCAGACGACAAGAAAATAATCGATCGGTTGGATGAGCATCAGGATGAAACCTTGACCTGCCGCCGCACGCGCCCACGCTGCTTGTTATACAACTCCCAATGGCAATGAACGCAGCCGGCGCGCTTATGATCCGTGCCGGCCTTAGTTACCAGGTTGCAAGGTGGTCACTCGAACGGCTTGAAGCACGCTTGCTATCTTCTCGCGCAGCGCACGGTCAGCGCTCGTCGAATACGCGCGAAGCCAGCAAGACAGAGAGCCCGGTCCGCCGGTCTTGTCCCGAACCGGCGTACAGGATCAGTGCAGGATCTGCGACAGGAACAGCTTCGTGCGCTCATGGCGCGGGTGGTCGAAGAACTCGGCCGGCGTGTTCTGCTCGACGATCTGACCCTGATCCATAAAGATCACCCGGTTGGCGACTTTGCGCGCAAAGCCCATTTCGTGGGTGACGCAGAGCATGGTCATGCCTTCCTCGGCCAGCCCGACCATCGTCTCCAGCACTTCCTTGATCATTTCCGGGTCGAGAGCCGAGGTCGGCTCATCGAACAGCATGATACGCGGGTTCATGCACAGCGAGCGGGCGATCGCCACGCGTTGTTGCTGGCCGCCGGAAAGCTGGCCGGGATATTTGTTGGCCTGTTCCGGGATCTTGACGCGCTTGAGGAAATGCATGGCGATTTCCTCGGCCTGTTTCCGCGGCATCTTGCGCACCCAGATCGGCGCCAGCGTGCAATTTTCCAGAATGGTCAGATGCGGAAACAGGTTGAAATGCTGGAACACCATGCCGACCTCGCGGCGCACCTCGTCGATCTTCTTCAGATCGTTGGTCAGTTCCTTGCCGTCGACGATGATCTTGCCCTTCTGGTGTTCCTCCAGCCGGTTGATGCAGCGGATCATCGTCGATTTGCCGGAGCCCGACGGGCCGCAGATGACGATACGCTCGCCGCGCATCACCTTCAGATTGATGTCCTTCAGCACATGGAATTCGCCGTACCATTTGTGCATGGCGATGATGTCGATGGCGACATCGGTGGTGGAAATGTGCATCTTGGCGGCATTGACCTTGATCTCTTCCGCGCTGACGGCGTTTTCTATGGCCATGACAAGGTCCCCTTTTTTAGCGTTTGTGGCCGGTGTCGAGACGGCGTTCCGTGTACATTGAATAGCGCGACATGCCGAAGCAGAACAGCCAGAAGATGAAGGCCGCGAAGACCAGGCCGGATCTGGCCGTCTGCGGCGTCGCCCAATTGGCGTCGGAGAAGTTCTGCTTGACGATGCCGAGGAGGTCGAACATCGAGATGACGATGACCAGGCTGGTGTCCTTGAACATGCCGATGAAGGTGTTGACGATGCCGGGAATGACCAGCTTCAGCGCCTGCGGCATGACGACCAGACCCATCTTCTGCCAGTAGCTGAGGCCGAGCGAATCGGCGCCCTCATACTGGCCTTTGGGGATCGCCTGCAGGCCGCCGCGCACCACTTCGGCCATGTAGGCGGCGGCAAACAGCGACACGCCGATCAGCGCGCGCAGGAACTTGTCGAAGCTGACGCCGGCCGGCAGGAACAGCGGCAGCATCACGCTGGCAAAGAACAGCACCGTAATCAGCGGGATGCCGCGTACCGTCTCGATGAAGATCACGCACAGCAGCTTGACGATCGGCATGTTCGAGCGCCGGCCGAGCGCCAGCACGATGCCGACCGGCAGCGACACAGCTATGCCGACAAAGGACAGGCTGAGTGTCACCAGCAGTCCACCCCAGAGCGGGGTTTCGACATAGGGCAGGCCGAACATGCCGCCGATCAGCAGAACGAAGGCGACGACCGGCAGTGCAAAAAAGAGAAGAATGGCATTCAGCCCCTTGCGCGGTACGCGCGGAATGAGCAGCGGCACCAGCAGCGCCACGAAGAGGATGGCCACCAGGATCGGGCGCCAACGCTCTTCCAGGGGATAGCGGCCGAACATGAACTGGCCGAACTTGGCGTTGACGAAAGCCCAGCAGGCGCCGGTCCAGCCGTCCGACTGGATGCCGCCCTGCGCCACGGTGGCGCAGACCGTGCGGTCCGGTCCCGTCCACTGGGCGTTGATGAAAGCCCAATTGACGATCTGCGGCAGGATCATGGCAACCAGCACGATGCCGATGATGGTCAGGATGGTGTCGCCGGTCGATGCGATCAGATTCTTGCGGACCCAGGCGGTGATGCCGCGCTCGCTCGACGGCGCCGGCTGCGCCAGCGCCATCTCCGTCCGCACCCAGGACATATCGTGCTCTTGCATGGCCCTACCTCTCCACCAGCGCCATCCTGGCATTGACGACGTTCATGATCGCCGACGTGATCAGGCTGAGCGCCAGGTACACCGCCATCATGATCACCACGCCTTCGACTGCCTGCCCGGTCTGGTTCAAGACCGTGCCGGCCGTCGCCGTCAGGTCCGGATAGCCGATGGCGATGGCGAGCGAGGAATTCTTGGTCAGATTGAGATACTGGCTGGTCAGCGGCGGAATAACGATGCGCATCGCCTGCGGCACGACGACAAGCCTGAGGATCGATCCCGAGCGCAGCCCGAGTGCCGCGGCCGCCTCGGTCTGGCCTGCGCTGACGCCCCTGATGCCGGCGCGCACGATCTCGGCGATAAAGGCGGCCGTATAGCAGGACAACGCCAGATAGAGTGACAGGAACTCGGGCCTGACCTGAAAGCCACCGACGAGATTGAAGGTCGACTGCTTTGGAAATTCAAAGCTCAGCGGAAAGCCGCTCAGCGCGTAGGCCAGCAGCGGCAGGCCGACGATCAACGCCATGGATGTCCAGAACACCGGGAATGGCTGTCCCGTCGCCATCTGCCGCTGCCGCGCCTTGCGGGCGACGAACCAGGCCATGGCGATGCCGAGGAGCAGTGCGACCAGGATCAGCCAGGAGCCCTCGCCCCATATAGCGCGGGGAAAATAGAAGCCGCGCTGGTTGAGAAAGGAGCCGAACGGCAGATTGATGCTCTCGCGCGGCGGCGGCAGCACGGCGAGCACGCCGGAATACCAGAAGAAGATGACCAGCAGCGGTGGGATGTTGCGGAACACCTCGACATAAACGGTGCAGATCTTCCTGATCAGCCAGTTATGCGACAGCCGGCCGATGCCGACGATGAAACCGATGATGGTGGCGGTGATGATGCCGACGACAGCAACGATCACGGTGTTGATAAAGCCAACCAGGATGGCACGGAAATAGGTCGAATCCGATGAATAAGCGATGGCGCTTTCGCTGATGTCGAAGCCGGCGCGGCCCTTAAGAAAGCCGAAGCCGGAAGCGATGTGCAGCCGCGTCAAATTGGCGATGACGTTGTGGGTAACCCACCAGACACCCGCTACCAGCAGGACGAGGACCAGTGCTTGAAAGAATATGCCGCGGACGCGCGGATCATTGATGAAGGAACCGCGGCTTGGCTCCTCGCGAAGAACTTCCTGCGATGCCATTCGACAGTCCCCTGGAAAGAGAGACCGGAAGGCAGACGATCTGCCTTCCGGATCCATTTTCGATCAGCGGATCGGCGGAGCGTACTGCAGGCCACCCTTGGTCCACAGCGCGTTGATGCCGCGGGCGATCTTCAGCGGGCTGCCGGAGCCGACATTGCGTTCGAACATCTCGCCGTAATTGCCGACGGCCTTGACGATGTTGACGACCCAGTCGTTGGAGACACCTAGATCGGTGCCGATCTTGGTGTCGGCTTCCTGGCCGAGCACGCGCTTGATCTCGGGATTGTCCGAGTTCTTCATCTCGTCGACATTGGCCTGGGTGACGCCCAGTTCCTCGGCATTGAGCAGCGCGAAATAGGTCCACTTGACGATGTGGTACCACTGGTCGTCACCCTGGCGCACGGCCGGCCCAAGCGGCTCCTTGGAGATGATCTCGGGCAACACGACGTGGTCGGCCGGCGAGCTGAGCGTCAGGCGAATGCCGTAGAGACCCGACTGGTCGGTGGTGTAGACGTCGCAGCGGCCGGCGTCATATGCGGCGTTGACCTCATCCAGCTTTTCGAAAACGACGGGGTTGTACTCCATCTTGTTCGACTTGAAATAGTCGGCAAGGTTGAGCTCGGTCGTGGTGCCGCTCTGCACACACACCGCCGCGCCCGAAAGCTGCAGTGCCGAATTCACGCCCGGAAGCTTCTTGGCGTTGATCATGAAGCCCTGACCGTCATAATAGGTGACGCCGACGAAGTTCAGGCCAAGCGCCGTATCGCGGTTGATGGTCCAGGTGGTGTTGCGCGACAGGATGTCGACCTCGCCCGACTGCAGCGCGGTGAACCGCTCCTTGGCGCTGAGCGGCGTGAACTTGACTTTGGTGCCATCGCCGAAGACGGCGGCCGCCACGGCGCGGCAGAAATCCACATCGATGCCTTTCCATTCACCCTTGTCGTCAGGCGCCGCGAAGCCAGCAAGACCCGTATTGGTGCCGCACTGGATGAAGCCTTTCGCCTTGACATCGTCGAGCGTGCTCGCCGATGCGGCCGAAGCCGCGAAGCCAAACGCGGCGGCGCCCAAAAGGCCGATTGCAATGTGTTTCATGACCCACAGACCCTTTTCTGTTTTTTCCAGGCGAACCTGACTTTTTCCCGTGTGAACGCAGCTAAGTATCCCGGCCCGTTACCGGAATCCCGCATCGTCACCGACGCGCTGCCTCCCATTCACGAACAACATCGAAGGCGATTATTCCTGTGAGGTCAAGGGAAATGACCAAATCCGAAAGACTTTGAAAACCAACCGCCTGAAATGCCTGAAATTGCAGACAAACGCGCTCGCAAATTGGTCAGCGCGCCAATAAAGCCGGCAAAGTCCGACCGTGAGTTGCCAAGCGCACTTGGCAGCCTTCCCGCGGATCCACGGCTCGTTGCTGAATTGGCATATTCAAGACCTTGGCCTGGCGGGTGCGGTGCGGTTGCGCGGCCAATGCCGCCGCACTATGGCTAACGACCAACCCATGGGACGAAAAGCAATGGCAAAAGACAACAGCGAGATGGGCGCCAACACGCGGCTCGCCCATTCCGGCAACAACCCGCATGACTATTTCGGCTTCGTCAATCCGCCGGTGGTGCATGCCTCGACCGTGCTCTATCCCAATGCGGCGGCGATGGCTTCACGCAGCCAGAGATACACCTACGGCACGCGCGGCACGCCGACCACCGATGCGCTGAACAGCGCGATCGATGCGCTGGAAGGTTCGGCAGGCACGGTCGCGGTGCCGTCCGGCCTGGCGGCGGTGACGCTGCCGCTGCTCGCCTTCCTGTCGGCCGGCGATCATCTGCTGATCGTCGATTCCGTTTATCATCCGACCCGCAACTTCGCCGACACGATGCTGAAGCGGGTGGGCATCGAGGTCGAATACTACGAACCTCGCATCGGCGCCGGCATCGCGGCGCTGATCAAGCCCAACACCAAGGTGGTGTTCACCGAATCGCCGGCTTCCAACACTTTCGAGGTGCAGGACATACCGGCCATCACCAAGGCAGCACATGCCGCCGGCGCCATCGTCATGATGGACAACACCTGGGCGACGCCGCTCTACTTCCGCCCCCTCGACCATGGCGTCGACATCTCGATCCACGCCGCGACGAAATACCCGGCCGGCCATTCCGACGTGCTGCTTGGCACGGTGTCGGCCAATGCGGACTGCTGGAAGCAGCTTTGCGAGACGTTCAACACGATGGGCTGTTGTGCCGGGCCCGACGACGTCTACCAGGTGCTGCGCGGCCTGCGCACGATGGGCGTGCGGCTGGAGCGCCATCAAAAGAGCGCGCTTGCCCTCGCCGGTTGGCTGGAGGGCCAGCCGGGCGTGGCGCAGGTGCTGCATCCGGGGCTGCCCAGTCATCCCGACCACGCCATGTGGAAGCGCGATTTTTGCGGATCGAGCGGCATCTTCTCGATCGTTCTCGCGGGCGGCGGACAGAAGCAGCAGCACGCCTTCCTCGACGCGTTGAAGTTTTTCGGCCTCGGCTATTCCTGGGGCGGCTATGAGAGCCTTGCCGTGCCGGTATTCCTTGGCGACCGCACCATCGCCAAGGGCCCGTATGACGGGCCGCTGGTGCGCCTGCAGATCGGGCTCGAGGATGTAGGGGATTTGAAGGCCGACCTGGCGCGCGGGCTGGCGGCGGCCGCTGAGGCCTGAGCCAGCACCTTTTCACACTGAGTCAGAAAATCGGCGTAACAGCCTGGAAAAATTGCGATCCTGAGCGATATCATGGCGACCGATCGGCCGATGAGGCGGTGTGGTGAAGGCGGTAGAATAGCCTCTGCCAGTCCTTGACACGGATTGAGGCTGGCCGGCGGGATCGGTCGGGAACCTTTTGTCGGCCGATGCATCCAATGTCGCGATGAGAAGCCTATCAGGAGATCGGCTATGCCTGCTGCGTTGACGGCAACGCCCGCCGCTTCCGGCGACATGCAGCTTGTCGGCCGCGCGCTGGCACGTGATGGCGATGCATTCCGCACCATCATCAAGACGCACAACCAAAGGCTCTACCGCATCGCCCGAGGCGTCGTGCGTAACGACAGCGAGGCCGAGGACATCGTCCAGGAGGCCTATGTCAGCGCCTTTGCCCATCTCGAGGCCTTTCGCGGCGATGCCTCGCTCGCCACGTGGCTATCGCGTATCGTCATCAACGAAGCGCTCGGCCGCTTGCGCAAAAGGCGGCGAATGGTAGCGATGCCTGAAAACCCGCAAGCCGAAATCATCCGGTTTCCCCTCAACCCGAGCGACGATCCGGAGCGGACGATGGCGCAACGGCAGATCCTTGAGCTTGTCGAACGGGCAACCGACAGTCTTCCCGATGTCTACCGGATGGTGTTCGTGGCGCGCGTCATCGAGGGATTGAGCATCGAGGAAACCGCCGAACTGCTTGGCGTGCGACCAGAAACCATCAAGACCCGGCTGCACCGCGCCCGCGCGCTGGTGCGCAAGGCGCTGGACGACCAGATCGGCCCGGTGCTGCTCGACGCCTTTCCCTTCGCGGGCCGGCGCTGCGAACGGCTGACCAATGCCGTGATGCAGCGGCTTGGTCTTTCCGGATAGGCCGCGCCGATTTTCGCGGGAACGTTTGGCGGCGACCTGCATCCAATGAGCATCACTGAAAACGAAGCCCGATGCAGTTCCGCGTCGGGGCGAAGGAGAGCATCATGTTTATTCGATCGACCACGGCACTGGCCGCAGTTTTCCTGCTTAGCGCAGCGCCCTTGTCGCAAGCTGCCGACAAACCGACCGATCCGCAGATCGCACATATCGCCTACACAGCGGGCGTGCTTGACGTCGAGGCGGCCAAGCAGGCGCTGAAGAAATCGAAGAACAAGGAGGTCGTGGATTTCGCCAAGGACATGGTGCGAGATCACGAGGCGGTCAACAAACAGGCTCTCGACCTGGTCAAGAAGCTCAAGGTCACGCCTGAGGACAATCCGACCAGCAAAGCGCTGACCAAGGCGGCGGCCGAGGAACGTGCCAAGCTTGCCAAGCTCAAGGGCGCGGCGTTCGACAAGGCCTATGTCGCCAGCGAGGTGGCCTACCATAAGCAGGTCAATGGCGCGCTCGAAACACTGCTGATTCCGTCGGCCAGCAATGCCGAGCTGAAAAGCCTGCTGGAAACCGGCCTGAAAATATTCGAGGGCCACGAACAGCACGCCGAACACGTCGCCGGCATGCTGAAGTGAGGATTGGGCCGATGATGTCGAGGCGGCATCTGTGGGTTGCGCTGGCACTGGCCATGGGTGCCGCGCCGGCCAAGGCCGACACCATCGAGGTGACGATCGAGAAGCTTGTGTTTTCGCCGGCAAAGATCGAGGCGAAGGTCGGCGACACGATCAGGTGGGTGAACAAGGACGTGTTCGCCCACACGGCAACCGTCAACGGCGGTTGGGAAGTGACGATCCCGCCGAAGAAGGCGGCGAGCCTGACGGTGAAGAAGGCGGAATCGGTCGATTATTTCTGCCGCTTCCATCCCAACATGAAGGGTTATGTGACGGTGACGTCGCCCTGACTGGCTGATGCATGCCGCGCAAAAGTGTGCAGCGGTTTTGCGATAACGACATGCATAAACAAGAGCCTAAAGCGCGCCGCATGAGGCCGGTCGAATGCGACGCGCTTTTAGGCCGCCAGCCATGCCGTCCCTACAAGCAGCGTGACCAGCGTCAACGGCAGGCCGACCTTGAAGAAGGCGATGAAGCCCAGCGGTTTGCCGGAGACCCGCGCGTGCTCGGCCACGATCAGATTGGCGACCGAGCCGAGCAGCGTGAAATTGCCGGCCAGCGTCGAGCTCATGGCGACGACCAGCCAGGCCCGCTCGGGGTCTTCCAGTCCGGGCACGAACGGCTTCAGCGCCAGCACGGCCGGGACATTGCTCATGATGTTGGATAGCACTGCGGTGAAGCCGGACAGCCGCCAGACATCATTCAGCCCGAGGTCCTTTGCCGAGGCGACGATGTCGGGCGTCAGCAGCGTCTTCTCCGCCCCGGCGACGACGATGAACAGCCCGGCGAACATGAACAGCAGCGGCCCATCGATCTCGCGATAGATGCGCTCAGGTTTGATGGCGCGGGTCAACAGAAGAATGGCGCCGCCGATCAGCGCTGCCTTGGCGACTGGAACTCCGGCGAAGAAGGCGATCGCCAAACCGACACAGACGACCACCGCCTTCACCACCTGCCCCGGCAGCATGCGGCCGCGATAGACTTCCGGGCTGAGCTCGGCCTTGCGCGAAAATTCGGCGCGGTAGACGATGCGGATGATGACGATGACGGCGACGAGGCCGAACGCCGCGACCGGCGCCAGCGCCGCCGAGAAGGCCGGATAGGAAATCCCCGACAGCGCGCCGATGACCATGTTCTGCGGATTGCCGGTGATGGTGGCGACGCTGCCGCAATTCGACGCCGTGGCGGTGGCGATCAGATAGGGAACCGAATTGCGGTTGATGACGCGGGTGACATGGACGACGATCGGCGCCATGACCAGGCAGATGGCATCGTTGACCAGGAACGCCGACAGGACGCCGGTCAACAGCGTCACCATCACCAGCAGCATGAACGGCGCATGCGCATGCTCGATGGCGAACCCGCCGAGCGCGCGAAAGGCGCCCGACACTTTCAGATGCGCCACGACGATCATCATGCCGAGCAGAAGCGTGATGGTGTCGAAGCTGATGGCGCGGTAGGCGTCTTCCATGGTGAGCGCGCCGATGGCGATCATCGCCGCACCGCCGAGCAGCGCGATGCCTGCCCGGTCGAGGCGCAGCCCGGGTATCCTGCCGATTGCGACGCCGGCATAGGTCAGGACAAGGATCAGCAGTGCCGCCGCGCCCATCGCTGTCATGTGTTGGAAAATCCTGTGCGACTGGCGAGTGAACCTGTCCGGAATGGACCTTGAAAATATTGGCGATCCCGACAGGATTCGAACCTGTGACCATCGGCTTAGAAGGCCGGTGCTCTATCCAGCTGAGCTACGGGACCGCTGGCCGGCCGCATGACCGGCTGATTTGTTGGGCGCCGGCAGGGCCGGCATAGGATCAATGCGTCCAGGGCGTCCTGCGGTCATAGCGGAAATTCTCCGCATAGGAAATCTGGCGGCGCTTGATTTCCTTCGGCTCCTCGACGCGGAAAGCCAGCCCTTCTTTCTCGGCATAGGCGACCGCCTCTTCTCTTGTGTCGAAGGTCAGCCTGATCTGGCTTCGCATGTCGCCGGACGTGGTGTAGCCCATCAGCGGATCGATCTTCTTGCGCTGCTCCGGATCGAATTCCAGCACCCAATAGCCGGTTTTGGCCTTGCCGGACTGCATCGCGGTTTTGGCTGGGCTGAAAATGCGGGCTGACATGACCACCTCATTGCTGGTTGCAAGCACACGACCCCGAGACCACATTACTGTTCTCTGGCTATGCACTAGCCCGTCATTACTGCGCAATGCCGCCGGCAGCAAGGCCGATGGCTTTTTACGCTTGCTTTGGCGGGCTGAAATCACTAGGCAACAGACCGTTCGGAGTGTAGCGCAGCCTGGTAGCGCATCTGGTTTGGGACCAGAGGGTCGGGAGTTCGAATCTCTCCACTCCGACCATTCATCAAGCAAATCTCGTCGGCAGGGCAAGCGGGTCACGCTCGAGTGTGTCTCCCGTCGCCGGTCATGTTTAAGCGACGGACGGACAGCACGAGCCCGCGCTGCCCGTCCGATATGCAAGCCGTCAGCCCTGGATGAAGGCCAGCAGATCCGGATTGATGATCTCCGGATGGGTGGTGCACATGCCGTGCGGAAGGCCCTTGTAGACCTTGAGCGTGCCGTGCTTCACCAGCTTGGCCGCAAGCAGCGCGGAATCGGCGATCGGTACGATCTGGTCGTCGTCGCCATGCATGATCAGGACGGGAACCTCGATCTTCTTGAGGTCGTCGGTGAAATCGGTCTCCGAGAACGCCTTGATGCAGTCGTAATGGGCCTTGGCTCCGCCCATCATGCCCTGGCGCCACCAATTGTCGACGGCGCCTTGCGAGACCTTGGCGCCCTCGCGATTGAAACCGTAAAACGGGCCGGCCGGCACATCCCTGTAGAACTGGGCGCGGTTGGCGACCAAAGCGGCGCGAAAGCCGTCGAAGACCTCGATCGGCAGGCCACCCGGATTGCTGTCGGTCTTGACTATGATCGGCGGCACGGCGCCGATCAGCACCGCCTTGGCAACGCGGCCGCCACCGCCATAAAGCGCGACGTAACGGGCCACCTCGCCGCCACCGGTCGAATGGCCGATGTGGATCGCATCCCTGAGATCGAGATGCGCCGCCAGCGCCGCAACGTCGGCGGCGTAGGTGTCCATCTCGTTGCCGGTCGCGGTCTGCGACGAGCGGCCGTGGCCGCGGCGGTCATGTGCGATGACGCGGTAGCCCTTTTCGAGGAAGAACAGCATCTGGTTGTCCCAATCGTCGCCGCTGAGCGGCCAGCCGTGATGGAAAACGATCGGCTGGCCCTTACCCCAGTCCTTGTAGAAAATCTCGGTGCCGTCATGGGTGGTGAATGTGCTCATCGTTCTACTCCTTGATGAAAAAGTCGGGGGGTAACAGGGAAGCTTTTAGCCCCCTTCAGCTGGACAAATTATAACAGTGCGGTCAGGGTGAGCATTGGCAAAACGGACATTCAACGTGGCAAAACTGACAAATGACGGCGGCGCGTGATCTGATCGAAATCGGCCTTGTCTTGTATCCCGGCGTGCAGGAAGCAGCCGTGCTCGGCCTGACCGATCTTTTCATGCTGGCAAACCGGCTGGCTGTCGAGCGGTCGCCCGAGGCGGCGAGGCTTCGCGTCAGCCATTGGCAATTGGAGGACGCGGGCCACACCGTAGTCCGCACCTTCGACAGCGACCCCGGCGCCGACAATGAACCAGCCATGGTTATCCTCCCACCGACCTTGGGAGATCCGATCGCTCGGGAAGCAGCCGCGCCCTATGCCGGCTGGCTCAGGGATCGCCACACGGCAGGCGCGACGCTCGGTTCGGTCTGTGCCGGCGCTTTCGTGCTTGCCGAAACCGGCCTGTTGTCCGGCCGTGCGGCGACGACGCACTGGGCTTATTGCGACGCGCTGGCGCTACGCTTTCCCGACATCCTGCTCGACGCCGACAGGCTGGTCATCGACGATGGCGACATCATCACCGCCGGCGGCTACATGGCCTGGACCGATCTCGGCCTGAAGCTGGTGGATAGGGTGCTCGGGCCGACCGTCATGATGGACACGGCGCGTTTCATGCTGGTCGACCCGCCGGGCCGCGAGCAACGCTTTTACAGCCCGTTCGCGCCGCGGCTGACCCACGACGACGAAGCGATCCTCAAGGTGCAGCATTGGCTGCAGGCGAACGGCGCGCGCGACGTGACGCTCGGCGCCATGGCCGAGCATGCGGGGCTGGAGGAGCGGACCTTTCTGCGACGCTTCCGCAACGCCACTGGCCTCAGGCCGACCGAATATTGTCAGCACCTGCGGGTCGGCAAGGCGCGCGAGATGCTGGAAACCACGATGCGATCGATCGACCAGATCGCCTGGGAGGTCGGCTATGACGATCCCGGCTCGTTCCGCAAAGTATTCGCCAGGATAACCGGATTGGTGCCCGGCGACTATCGCAAGCGCTTTGGCACGGAACGAGCGGTGGTTGCAGGCGGAGAGAGCTGAGGCCAGCCGCGCAATGGCGCTATCGATTCGATGCTGCCAAAGGCAAGCTCGCCGGGCGAGAACCCCAACCACCCATCTCCCGGCGAGCCTACTACCTGATTTGATACGCAATCAGGACCGGGATTAGCCGGCAAGCTCTTTGTTGCAAGACAGGTGCCAGTCTTTTTTCTCGAAATGGGACACAGACGGAAGTGAGCTCCCTGATGTTCATGCCGAGGCTTTTTGCCTGATGTGCCGGATCAGTCGAATTCCTGAAATCAGCAGTAATGCGCCTCCGACTTCCACGACCAGGATCACGGCCGAGCCCAGGGAATAGCTGGCCAAAACTCCGAAAAGGCTTGCCTGAGCCAGGTGATATGAGCAGGCTCCTCGCCGTAAGCCCTGAGCATCAAGTCCGCGTAATCGAACATCTCTTTGACCACGATCGCCGACCAGAACAGCGATGAGACAAGCCATATCAGTGCGATTCGTCTGACGATCGGGCTCATTCCAATACCTACTGTCAAAAAGATCGACTTGATTAGCACACCCGCCAAACGAGATCATCCCGCTATATCTCGAACTCGCCCTGCCCTTCATCCATGGCGCTGACGGTCTCGGCTGCCAGGGCGCGGGTGATCGGCGTCTTGCGCTCGAGCGCGGTGCGGTCGAGCCGTTCGACCACCCGCATGGCAGTGGCCAGCGAGCGCTCGATGCGGCGCACCAGATATTGCACGACATGCGGCTCGACCTCGACCTGGCGGTCGGCGAACAGCTTTGTGATGACGCCGGCCAGCAGAAGATCGTCGGGTTCGTGGATCTCGACGGTCGCCGCCGCCTTCAGCCGCGACGCCAGGTCGGGCAGCCTGACGCCCCAGGCGGACGGGAAGCGCCGCGCCGTCAACAGCAAGCTCGAGCCGGCGCCGCGCACCGCGTTGATCAGGTGGAAGAGGCCGTGCTCATCGATCGGTTCGGAATCGATATCGTCGATCAGGGCCGGATGCGGGCCGAGGTTTTCGATGCAGTCGCCGATGCGGCCGGCCTCCACTTTCACCGCGTCGGCGCGAGTCCGCCAGATCGAGGCCAGATGGGTTTTCCCCGAGCCGGCCGGCCCGGCCAGCACAACGACCGGCGACGGCCAGTCCGGCCAGCGGTCGACAAGCGCCGCCGCCTGGCTGTTGGTGCTGGAGACGACGAGCTCGTCGCGCGAATAGCCGGTGCCGTGGCCTAGATCGAGCGGCAATTGACGCGGCGGATCGATCTTGTCCGGCATCTGGCTCAACCGCGCGCGCCCCCGCGGCGGCGCACCTGCAGCGGCGGCACCGGCTCGTCGGCGTGGCCCTTGTAGAGCGGCGATTCGAGATAGCGGGCGATGGCGAAGCGCACCAGAACGGCAACGGCGGCGGAAGCCGGCACGGCGATCAGCAGGCCGACGAAGCCGAACAGCGCGCCGAAGGCAAACAGCGCAAACATCAGCCATACCGGATGCAGGCCAACGCTTTTGCCGACCAGCCTGGGCTGCAGGATGTTGCCCTCGATGAACTGGCCGACGAAGAACACACCGGCCACCGCCGCGATCATGGTCCAGTCCGGCCAGAACTGGACGAAGGCGACGCCGACGGCCAGCACCAGGCCGGTCAGCGAGCCGACATAGGGGATGAAGGAGATCAGCCCGGCGAACAGACCGATGAGGATGCCGAAATTCAGGCCCGTCAGTGTCAGGCCGGTGGCGTACATGGCGCCGAGCACCAGGCACAGCGTGCCCTGGCCGCGCACGAAGCCGGCGGTCGCCGTGTTGATGTCCCTGGCGATCGTCCTGACGGTCTTGACGTAATCGCGCGGCACCCAGCTGTCGACGATTGCCACCATGCGGTCCCAGTCGAGCAGCATGTAGAAGGCGACGACCGGCGTTACCACGAACAGGCTGACGACCGAGACCAGCGCCACGCCGGAGCTCCAGATCGAGGTGAAGACGGTGGTCAGGAGGCCGAAGCCGGAGGTCAGCAGCGAGTTCAAGCCTTCACGCAGGCCGTTGGCGTCGACGCCGAATTTTTCTTCCAGCCATTTCGGGTCGAAGCTGGTGATCAGGCCCTGCAGCCGGGTCAGATAGTCCGGCAGCTTGCTGGCGAAATCAGCCATCTGCGAGGCGAGCACCGGAACCAGGATGACGACAGCCAGCACCAGGACGACGATGAAGGCGATGAGGATGACCACCGTCGCCATCAGCCTGGAGAGGCCGAGCCGCTCCAGCCGGTCGGCGACAGGATCGAGGAAATAGGCGAGCACCATGCCGGCAACGAAGGGCAGAAGGATGCCGCTGAAGACATAGAGGAAGACAGCGAGGATGATGGCGCTGACCAGCCAGAAGCGGATCTGCCGGCGAAACGACGCCGATGCCGCAGCCTCCGCTGCCGCGGCTTCGGCCTCGGCGTCGATGGACCGTTCGTCAGGTGCCCGGTGGTCAGGTGCCCCGCGTTCAGGTGCCGGGTGTGGAGCCTTCGCCATAGCCGCTCATATGCCTCAGCCAAGCCACGAGATAGGCCGCGGCCGAAGCCACGGTCAAGACCCCAGACAGCAATATGAGGGCCGGCCTCAGCGGATCGAGACGGATGTCGAAGGCGAGTTCGCCCAACACCACTGCCGCCAGCACGATCTGGATCGCGGTGTTGGCCTTCGACACCAGGAGCGGCTTCATCTCGACCGGATGCGCCATGACGGTGGATAAAAGCACGGCGCAGACGATCAGTGCGTCGCGCGACACCATGGTAACGACCAGCCACAGCGGCAGTTCGCCGCTGAAGCCCAGGACCACGAAAACCGAGACCAGCAGCAGCTTGTCGGCCATCGGATCGAGATAGGCGCCGAGCCTGGAAAACTGGTTGAAATGGCGGGCGATGAAGCCGTCGACCCCGTCGGAAATGCCGGCAATGAGGAAGCCGGCAAAGGCCCAGTCCCAGCGTTCCTGCAGCATGGCCAGCACCACCGCCGGCACCAGCACGAAGCGCATGATCGTGATCATGTTGGGGATGGTCAAACGCATATCCCGTCGCTCTTGTTTGTCGATACATGATGGAGATGGAGGGTTACGGCAAGTGAGAAGCGACACCGAAGCTGCCAATCTCCCCACGAGGGCGCCAGCAATGAAATAGTTCAAGACCAATGTCGATTTCGGGGAAACTCATTCGTCTCACGATAGGAAGCCGAAGAATTCGCCCAGGCAAGGAAACGGACGCGATGAAAATCACTATCACAGCATTTGAACGATCGCCCGATGGCGGCAAGGGACTGGCGCGCGATACGCGCGTTCGCTGGGCGCTCGAAGAAGTGGGGCAGCCTTATGAGGTTCGTCTTGTTTCCTTCGCGGAGATGAAGGCGCCTGAACATCTGGCCATCCATCCCTTCGGCCAGATCCCCACCTATGAGGAAGGTTCTCTCTCGCTGTTCGAGACCGGCTCGATCGTCTTTCATCTTGCTGAGGAGCATGCGGGATTGCTGCCGAAGGATCGCAATGCCCGCGCGCGTGCGATCACGTGGATGTTTGCCGCACTCAACACCGTCGAACCGCCGATCCTCGAATTAACGACGGCAAGAATATTCGAACGTGACAAGCCTTGGAGCGAGGAGCGCTTGCCGTTGGTAAAGGACCGTGTTCGCGCTCGGCTGGACAAACTCTCGGCCCACTTGGGCGTCGCCGACTGGCTCGATGATACGTTCAGCGCAGGCGATTTATTGATGGTATCGGTGCTGCTGCGACTAAGAATGTCAGGCATTTTGGACGAATATCAAAACTTGGCTGCCTATGTAGCGCGCGGGGAAGCTCGGCCGGCTTATATCCGGGCTTTCGCCGCGCAATTTGCAATCAACGCAGAGGGGGCGTGAAGAACAGCCAGCGTTGAACCAACCAAATGGAAGCGAGCCCGAAGCGCGCTATCCTTTGGCCGTTAGGAAACAAGGCGCGCAGTGGATGGACTAATAGGCCGCTAGCAAGGCACCATGGCGCACAAAGAGGGAGTGGAACCTTGTCTTTGGCCGTTGGCGAAGCGCGTAAGTATCTCGATACGTTCATGACGGGACATGGCTTTCGCCGCATCCGGAAAGGCGTCTTCGAAGTCGACCGGAGCGACGATATCAGCCTGATTCTCGAAGAGGCCTTTACTGCAAGCTATGGCGATGTTCATTTGAACATGCTCGTTTACCTGGACTTTCTTACCGTCAGGCCGTTGCTTGAAAGGCTGTACGGCAAAAAATGGATCTGGCCCGGACTGTCGCAGTTTCATCCTGAAACGATATTTAACAATGAGCTGAAAGCTTATGCTCGTTACTTCGAGCACCTTGACCAGACGAGCATAGATAGGTTGCTGGGGAAATATGTCGAGCTGGCGCGACGGATCAGGGCTCAGAACCCGGACCTCGCCAGTTACGTCGCCGGACATAGCGAGTTGCTCGACAAACCTTACGAATTCACACAGCCCTTCGCAGTTCGAATCCTCGCGCTAATTGCCTGCGAAATCGAACTTGGGCACTACGAGCGGGTGAAGCAGGCTGTGCACTGGATTCGAACGAACAATAGCGGAATAGCGCTGAGCGGCTATGCCAAGGCACAACTCGACCGCGTCGACATGGTTCTGGCGGAACGAGAGGGGCGTCCATAAGGGGGGCAGCTTGGGCGACTGTCCACTCCTTTGTCGAGCCAAGACCGTCTGATCCCGCCGTCATCCTTGCGAGGTGCGGCCGTTCATGCGAAGAGCCCGTGAAGCGACAGCCTATTTCCCCACTGCTGAATGACGATGGCGCAGAGAATCACAATCGCTTGGCGAGTAACGCTTTGCTATCTGGCCGGACTGACAGAAAGTCTGCTGGCTTTCGCATCTTTCGGAGCCCCGCACCGCTACGCAGCGACGCAAGATCTTCTGTGGGCCTTCGCTCTTGAGCTGGCCGTGGGCGTGGTCGTCTCTTGGCCCCTCTGGCTGACGGCTGCGGTCGTGGCGTTCCTGTTCGCGCGGTCGGTCGTTGCAAATCCAGGTCTGTGGGCTGCCGCGGCGGCTTTGGTCGCCGCCGGCTTCTCGTATGGAACCCTGCCCTTCGACGGTGAAATCAGATCTCTTGCCACCGTCGGTGGCCTCGCCGCAATTCTGGCAGGCATTTCTTTTTATTGTTGGAGTGTATCACGCCCGGTTCCCGCGGCATCCAACTGAAAACACCATTAATCGCGCGCTTGCCTTGCGGGGCAAAACCGTTCATGCGAAGAGCCCGCACGCGAGTGAAAACAGCGACAGGCAAGCGCAACAGATGAGCAGGCGCCGGAAATGAGCAAGCGCAAGAACGGGCTCACCTATGCCGAAGCGGGCGTCGACATCGACGCCGGCAATCTCATGGTCGAGAAGATCAAGCCGCTGGTGCGCGCAACCCGCCGGCCGGGCGCCGATGGCGAGATCGGCGGCTTCGGCGGCCTGTTCGACCTCAAGGCCGCCGGCTTCACCGATCCGGTGCTGGTCGCCGCCAATGACGGCGTCGGCACCAAGCTGAAGATCGCCATCGACGCCGGCAAGCACGACACGATCGGCATCGACCTCGTCGCCATGTGCGTCAACGACATCGTCGTGCAAGGCGCCGAGCCGCTGTTCTTCCTCGACTATTTCGCCACCGGCAAGCTCGATCCCGACCAGGGTGCTTCGATCGTCGGCGGCATCGCCGAGGGCTGCCGGCAGGCCGGTTGCGCGCTGATCGGCGGCGAGACGGCGGAAATGCCCGGCATGTATCACGACAAGGATTATGACCTTGCCGGCTTTGCCGTCGGTGCCGCCGAACGCGGCCAGCTGCTGCCGACCGACGACATCGTCGAAGGCGACGTGCTGCTCGGCCTCGCCTCGTCGGGCCTGCATTCGAACGGCTTTTCGCTGGTCCGCCGCATCGTCGCCGTAAGCGGCCTTGGCTGGGGCGATCCGGCGCCGTTCAATGACGAGGCGACGCTGGCCGAGGCGCTGCTCGAGCCGACGCGCATCTACGTCAAGTCGATCCTCAAGGCGATCCGCAACACGCATGGCATCAAGGCGCTGGCCCATATCACCGGCGGCGGCTTTCCCGAAAACATCCCGCGCGTTCTGCCCAAGGATTTTTCGGCCGAGCTCGATCTCGGCGCCATCGAGGTACCGCCGGTGTTTTCGTGGCTGGCCAAGACCGGCGGCGTCGCGCCGGAAGAGATGATGCGCACCTTCAATTGCGGCATCGGCATGATCCTGGTCGTCGCCTCCGGCCAGGCGGCGCAGGTCGCTGCCGTTCTGCAGGAGGCCGGCGAGACAGTGACGCCGATCGGCCAGATCGTGCCGCGTCGCGATGCCGGCGTCATCTATCGGGGCTCGATTGGCCTATGACCAGGAAACGGACGGTCGTACTGATCTCGGGGCGCGGCTCCAACATGACGGCGCTGGTTGCGGCGGCGAGCAACCCGGCCTATCCGGCCGAGATCGTCGGCGTCATCTCCGACCGCGCCAATGCCGCCGGCCTTGGCATCGCCGCGGCGCGCGGCATCGCCACCAGAGTGATTTCGCGCTCCGACTATGCCAGCAAGCAAGCCCATGACGAGGCGATCGATGCGGCCCTGTTGTCGTTCGGCGCCGAGATCGTCGCGCTGGCCGGCTATATGCGCATCCTCGGCGCGCGCTTCGTAGAGAAGTGGCAGGGCCGCATGATCAATATCCACCCTGCCCTGCTGCCTGCCTTCAAGGGGCTGGATACGCATGCGCGGGCCCTCCGCGCAGGCATGCGCATCCATGGCTGCACGGTGCATTTCGTCACGCTCGACATGGATGACGGGCCGATCATCGCCCAGGCCGCCGTGCCGGTGATGGTCGGCGACAATGAGGACACGCTGGCCGCGCGCGTGCTCAAGGCCGAGCACCAACTCTATCCGCTGGCGCTGGGCCTTGTCGCCGAAGGCAAGGCGCGGATGGAAGGCGGCCGCACGGTGTTTTCGCGCTTCGCCGACGATGCCGACAACGCCACGTCGGTGGTGATTGCCCCCGACCCGCTGCGCGAAGAGACCGATCTCGAGCACCTGGCGCGGATAACGCCGTAAGGGTCAGTTCTTGAATTTGGTAGCAAATATTGCTACCGTATTCGGGAGGAGACGGCTTGATGGCGACAGTCGAAAAAGTCAGCGTAGCGCTTTCCCCGGAACTGCTGGACATGGTCAAAGGCGCGGTGGCCAGCGGGCAGTACGGTTCGGCAAGCGAAGTGATCCGCGAGGCACTGCGCGAATGGCGGCTTCGCCAGCCCTTGCGCGAGGCCGAAGCGGAGCGGTTGCGGAAAGCCTGGACGGAAGGGCTGGAGAGCGGTCCGTTTGCGCCGTTCGACATCGAGGACATAAAACAGAAAGCCCGCAGCCGGTTGGGCAACACCAGCAAAAACCGGCGGAATGGCTGACATCCGCATTGTCCGCAGCCCGGCGGCAGAAGACGACCTGATCGATATTTGGTTTGGCATTGCAAGGGACAACCCGCTTGCCGCGGACCGCTTTTTGGATGCTATTGCCGAGCGCATCGTGCAATTGGGCACATTCCCGGAATCCGGTCCCAAGAGGCCCGACATCGCTGCCGAGGTGCGGGCGTTGACGATCGGCAACTATCTCGTGCTTTATCGCCTGGCCGAACAGCGGGTCGAGATCGTCCGCGTCGTGCATGGCGCACGCGACGCTTCGGCCTTATTTTGAATCCATGAAGCAACTGCTGCTCCTGCGTCACGCCAAGTCGAGTTGGGACGATCCCAACCTCATCGACTTCGATCGGCCGCTGTCCGCGCGCGGGCTGAAGGCAGCGCCGCTGGTCGGGCGCGAACTGGCCCGGTGCGGCTGGCTGCCGGAGTTGGCGCTGGTGTCGCCGGCGCTGCGCACCCGCGACACGTGGCGGCTGGTCTCGGCGGAATTGCCGGCGAAGGTGCAGGTCAAATTTTCCCAGGCGCTCTACGAGGCAGCGGCGGCGGACATCCTCGCCAAGGTGCGGCAAGTAAAGGCGGGGACTGGAACGCTGCTGGTGCTTGGCCACAATCCCGGGCTGGAGGAGTTCGCGCGCGGGCTTGCCGGGGCTGGATCTGATGAAGCGGCGCTGAAGAAGCTGGCGGAAAAATACCCCACCGCGGCCCTGGCTCGGTTCGACGTCGATGGCGATTGGGCCGGTCTCACCTTCGGCAGCGCCCGGCTGACGCACTGCATTTGGCCGAAGGATCTGCGTTAGGGATTTACCAACAGGCCCGGGGATCGCCGATCCTTTCGACCGACCGGGCTTTGCCCAAACAAGCGCGGCGGGCCAGGCCCGCCGCTCTTTGTGCTCCCGGTTAAGGAACTATCGGCCCCAATTGCCCCGGCCAGATTGGGGCACTACGGGTTGATCCGTGCCGAACCGGGTCGTCGCCTCGGTGTCGACGGCGTTGTGCTCGGCCGTGAGCGGCTTGCGGATGGAACCGGTAAACCCGCTGTCGATGGTGCCGACAGGCGCGTTGCCAACAGGCGCGGCCGGCTGGTTGACGCCGTCCGAACCATAGTGATCGCTGCCTGCAAAGGCGCTGCCCGTGGCGACGAGGACGATGGTGGCGACGGTAAGAGCAATCTTGGTCATTTCAGGTACTCCAGTGTACTGGTCATTCGTGAGTTGTCGTTGCTTTCGACGCATTCGAGATGAGAGCGCTGTCCGCGCCGACGAATACGCACCCGGCTTTTTCCGATGTGCACGTTGCTGGACGATTTCAGCAACCGAGATTGTGGCTACAGATGAAACCTGCAAATCAAAGTATTCGATTGGCGCAGGATGCTATTCGGCGCACACGCCCGTTGATACGCGAAAGCAAGAGTAGCGGGCCAAGCCCGCCGCTCTTTGGGGTGCGGGCCGTGATAATCAGCGGCCCCAGATGCCTTGGCCGGATTCAGGCGCCACCGACTCGGAGGTTATCTTGGCACCGGTATGCTCGGAAGTAACTGGCTTGCGGATCGAACCGGTGAAGGTGTTGTCGACGTTGGCAGCAGCAGCAGCGGCCGGCTGGTTGACGTTGTCCGAGCCATAATGGTCGCTGCCGGCAAAAGCAGTGCCGGTGGCAACGAGGATGGCGGCGGCGGTAAGAGCGAGCTTGGTCATTTCGGGTACTCCGGTAGTTTCTTTGGTCTGTCCGTCAAGTGGCGTGCCTCGGGAGGAATTCGCGTCGCTCGGACCACCCCGAGATGGGTCGGCAAGTCTGTCGTTTCCAATCACGAAAATTTTGTACGGGTGCGCCAAATTGGCCGCTTGAAATTCGACATGCAGCTCCTTGCGCCACAATGTTCTTCTTTCTTTTCAACTAGTTATGCGGTCAGTGGTGATTTGCCGCGCGAACATTCTTTGAGCCGGCGTTCACCCTTTCCTGTACTCTCTGTCAACAGAACCGAACCGTTCGGTTCGAGTGCTTTTACGTTTGGCTGATCAGCGCTTTCAGAGGCTCGATCGACATTCCTGCCGACGGGCGCCGTGAAATTCACGCTGCCAGCTCAGCGCCAGCGGCGTCGTGCTTGGGCCGCGCGCTGGCCAGAAGCACGACGGGGCAGTTGCAGGCGGCTAAAACAGCGCCGGCGGTTTCACCGAAGAACAGGTCCTCGCCCGGACGTTGGGTGACGACCATCACGACGATCGCCGCGCCTTTGGCCGCCTCCCGGGTGATCGCCTTGTCGGGTGTGACGCGGGTATGGAACGCTGTGTCGATATGCAGGCCGTAGCGGCCCGCCAGGTCGGCGATGTCTTTCAGGACGGCCTCTTCGCGGCTATGCGACACCGATGTCGACCTGCGGCCCTTGGCTGCCTTTTGCGAGACGTAGAGAACCTTGATCCGCGCCCGGTTTGGACGGGCCAGCGCCAGCGCCAAGTCGGCGGCGCGACGCGCCACTTGAGTACCGTTGAGGACGAGAATGCTGGTGCCGGCCTTCAGCGTCGGCATCTTTTCGCCAGCATTGCCGCCGTTCAGGACCAGGCAAAGCGGGCCGTCAAATCCTCCGGCAATGTCGTTGAGGGCCGGCGCGAAGGCGCCATCGGCGGTCAGCACATTGTCAAGCCCGACCAGCAGCAGGCCGTATCCCTTGCGGGCCTCTTCGGCGATCGTCTCACCGGTGGCTTCCAATTCGGTGCGGGCCGTCAGGTGGACTTTGCCGACAAGCGTATCTTCAATCCGTTTCACCGCCCGGGCGTTTTTTTTTGCACCCTTCTTGATTTCCTTCAGGGTGCGCTCCTGTCCTTTGCTGTCGGTTGGCCTGTCAATTCGGCCGTCCTTCGGCTGAAGCAAGGTGGTGGGCATGCCGCTGCCTCCGCCGACCAGTCCGGCGAGATATGCAGTGAACTTGCCGATCCTGCTGTCGTCGACCAGCACCAGCAGCCGCTCCAGCCTGGAAATGAAGCCGTATTCATCCAACGCCTCGCGCTCGACCCGCTGCTGCTCGTCGTGCCCAACCGGCAGCCGGCCGAGCGCCCAGCGCAGCATCGGCGGCATGGCCAGCGTGGTGATCACGGCCATAGTGACGATCATGGTGAAGAGATTGTGCGACAGGATGTTCATCGACAGGCCGATGCTGGCGACGATGACCTCGGTCGAGCCGCGCGCGTTCATGGCACTGCCGACGGCGATTGCTTCCTTGAACGACATGGCGGCGAGCCTGGCGCCGATGAAGGCGCCGCCAAACTTGCCGATGCTGGCGATGACCACGAGAGCGCCCGTCAGCATGGCAAGCGTCGGATCGGCAAGCACGGTGAGATCGGCGGAAAGCCCCGCCATGCCGAAGAAGATCGGCATGAACAGCGCGGTGATGACGCCGCGAAGTTGGCCTTCGATATGGCTGGAGAGGATGGGCGATTCCCCGACAAGGATACCGGCGACGAACGCCCCCAGCACGGTATGGACGCCTATCATGTTGGTGATCAGCGCCATCACGCCCATGATGATGAGGATCATGGTGATCACCGCAAACTCGCTGCGGAATTGATCGTTGGTCCAGCGGATCAAGGTGAAGACAAGACGGCGGCCGATGGTGAAGGAGAACACCATGAACAGTGCCACTGCGGCGATGGTGGTCACCAGCGGCGCGAACTGCAGCCTGCCATTGGTGGCGATGCCGAAGGTTACGGCGATGATAAGCCAGCCGATCGTGTCCTCGATAATCGCCGAGGAAATAATCACCTGTCCGAGGTTGCGGCGCATGAAGTTCATCTCGCGCACCACCATGGCGACGATCTTGACCGACGAGATCGACAGCGCGGTGCCCAGGAACAGCCCGGCGACGGTGCGTTGCGTCGCGTCGGCCAGCAGTGCGTCCGGCAGGAATTGCGCAAGCGCGAAACCGCAGATGAAGGGCACCACAATGCCGGTCGCCGAAATGGAAAAACATGCCGCGCCAACCCGGCGCACCAGCCGCAGGTCCGTCTCCATGCCGGTCAGCAAAAGCAGCATCAGGATGCCGAGCTGCGAGACGGCGTCGATCATGCCCTTTTGCGCAGGATCGCTGGGAAAGATCAGGTGCTGGGCCGACGGCCATAGCCAGCCGAACAGCGAAGGACCGAGCAGGATGCCGCCGATCAGTTGGCCCATGATTGCCGGCTGGCCATAACGCTGCAGCACTTCGCCCAGGCCGCGCCCAACAAGCAGCAGAAGCACGATCTCGGCGACGAAAGCGCCTTCGCCCGAACCACCCATGCCGGAGGCCCGGGTACCGGCAACGAGCGTCTCCGCTGCCCAGGCCGCGCCCGCGGGGACGAAAGCGCAAACCAGCAGTGTCAGGCTGGAACGTGTCGGAGCCTGCCAAGCCATGAAACCCCCATCGCCCAATGCACGTGTCCAACAACGCGCGACAGGGCGTTGCGTTGCTAGACGTGGACGTCACCGAAGGAGAGTTCGCCGTCGTCGCTCTCTGTCAGAAAGGCTGTCACCAGCAGGCCTGCATAGAGGACGGCGACCAGCACGACGATGGCGCCACCAGGAACGGGACCCAGGGCAGCACTGGCGACGGCCTCACGCATCGACCCGACGAAGCCGATGCGGACGCCTTCGGTCAGAAGACTGGGGGTCGACAGTTTGAGGATCCACGCCAGCAGCAGGATCAGCAGCATGTAGATGTAATTGCGACGCAGGCGGCGCGCCAAAGCCACGCGTTGCGAAATCAGGAATTTCGGCGCGCGCAGGCTCTCGCCGACGATCAACAGCCAATCGGACGCGAAGTCCGGCTGCGGCGAGAATATCTGCGCGAAATAGTGCCGTTCGAACTGGCGCACGCGAGCCCGATAGAAGTCGAAGAAGCGATATCGGCGGGCCTCTATCCACAGCAGCAGCAGAACAAGCAGCATGGCAAACAGCAGCACGCCATGGTGAGCGCTGGCTGTCGAAAGCGAAACGGACAGCATGGCTGCGACAACGGTTATCGCCCAGTTGCTCGTCCGGTCCAGGCGGTCACGCCACCCAGCCATGCGCGCAATCTCGGCGCGATGAAAGTGGGACATCGTGGTTACGAGTTCGCCGGACGACAGTGTCCTTCCGATGGGATCCGGCGCCGGCAACACTTCTGCCATGACAATGCCTCCACCCGCCACGCGAAAACGGCCGGATGGAGATATCGTTCCGGCGCTCAATCCGCCGGGCGCAGCCAGACCTTGTTGTCGTGGAAGGCGGCGCCGCCATAGGGCGCCGGCGCATCGGCGCCGGTCAGCACGTTGATGCCCTCGCCGCGCTCATGGGCGCTGTTGGGCCAGATGCCTTCGGCGACTACGACGCCGCGCTTGATGCCGTCGAACAGTTTTGCGTGCAGCACCACTTCGCCACGCTGGTTGCCGACCTCGATGCGGCCACCGTCGGCGACGCCGAGTGCCGCCGCATCATCGGGATGCACGAGCAGCTCCGGCCGGCGCTCTTTTGCCTGCGACACCGGCGTTTCGGCAAAGGTCGAATTGAGGAAATTGCGCGCCGGCGAGGTGGTCAGCCGGAACGGGTGCGCCGCGTCCGCCACCTCGATCAGGTCGACGTGATCGGGAAATTCCGGCAGCCGCTGCACAGGCCCGAAGAGGCCCATGCTTTTCGGCGGCCGGTTGGGCGCTGCCTGCCCGGTCCAGTTGGCGCGGAAATGGAACTTCTTGTCGGCATGGCCGAAGCCAGTGATGAAATGCGCGGCCTCGAAATCCGGCTGCAGGTCGACCCATTTGTCTTCCTTCAGACTGTCGAAACTGCCCAGCCCGCGCTTGCCCAGGATGATGTCGATGTGCTGCTGTTCTGTCAGGCCGAAGCCCGGCATGTCGGCAACGCCGAGGCGCTTGCCCAACTCCTCGACAACGAAATGGTTGGTGCGCGGGCCTTCCGGCGGCTCGATCAGCTTCGGCCCCAGCGTGATGTGCTGGTTGCCGCCACCCTTGTAGACGTCGTCATGCTCGAGAAACATCGTCGCCGGCAGCACCACATCGGCGAGCTTGGCGGTGTCGGTCATGAACTGCTCGTGCACGCAGGAAAACAGATCGTCGCGCAGAAAACCTTGCTTCACCAGCCGCTGCTCCGGCGCGACATTCACCGGATTGGTGTTCTGGATCAGCAGCGCCGTCACCGGCGGGCCGCCATAGAGCGCATCCTCAGCCCCGGTCAGCACCGGGCCGATGCGCGAATGATCGAGATGACGGATCGAGGGATCGCGCATCCGTGTGCCTTCGAGCAGTTCCTGGTTGAGCTTGAAGATGCCCGAATTGGTATGGAAGGCGCCGCCTCCCTCATACTGCCAGCAGCCGGTGACCGCCGCGATCGAGGCTGCGGCATGCATGTTGACCGAACCGTTGCGCTGCCGCGAAAAACCGTAGCCGAGGCGGAAATAGGTCTTCTTCGTCGTGCCGACGAGACGGGCGAAGGCCTCGATTTCGTCGACGGAAAGCCCGGTGATGTCAGCGGCCCATTGCGGCGTCCGCGTCTTGAGATGCGCTTCCAGACCGTGCGGATCGTCGGTGTATTTTTCCAGATAGGCGCGGTCGGCCATGCCGTCACGGAACAGCACATGCATCACCGCGCAGGCCAGCGCGCCGTCGGTGCCGGGCTTCAGCACCAGGCCGAGATCGGCCTGCTTCATCGTTGCATTTTCGTAGACGTCGATGACGACGATCTTGGCGCCGCGTTCCTTGCGCGCCTTGATGGCGTGGGTCATGACGTTGACCTGCGTGACCACGGCATTGGTGCCCCAGATCACAACGCAGTCGGACTTTGCCATTTCGCGCGGGTCGGGACCGCGCAGCGCGCCGGCGCCCATCATCCAGCCGGTCCAGGCCAGATTGGTGCAGATCGAACCGAAGAAGCCGGAGTATTTTTTGGCGTGCCTGAGCCGCTCGATGCCGTCGCGCTGCACCAGCCCCATCGTGCCGGCATAGTAATAGGGCCAGACCGTCTCCGAGCCGTATTTTGCCTCCGCCGCGATGAATTTTTCAGCGACCAGATCGAGCGCCGCCTCCCAGCTCGCTTCCTTCCAGGCGCCGTCGCCCTTGGCGCCGGCCCGCACCAGCGGCTTCAGCAGGCGGTCGGGATGATGGACGCGATCGGCGTAACGGGCGACCTTGGCGCAGATGACGCCGGCCGTATAGCTGTTGGCCTTGGCGCCATGGACGCGGCCGATGCGCCTGGCGTCGAGCAGCTCGACCTCGAGCGCGCAGGTCGAAGGGCAATCATGCGGACAGGCCGAATGGCCGATTTTGAGCTTGGCGTGCTGATTCATGGGAGCAAACTAGCCGTTTGTGGCGGCGGCGTGTAGGGCCAGATGGGCGGGCCTACATCCCCCTCTGGGCTATTCGTCGGAAAGGCCGATCAAGTCCAAGAATGCATCAAAGTCCGGCGCAATGGGCCAAACGCTTTCGACAAGATCAATATTTGTCATGTCAAACGCAACGAGCGGATAAAGCCCCACTGTGCGTAGATCGAACGCAATCGCCTCGCCGCCCCCGTTGCTGCCGATAACGAAAAAACCCGGAAAGAACTCCTTGAATGTCCCCTGTTGCTCTATTTCGATCACCTCTTCCGCAGCGTGCAAGGCAAGCCATAGCGGCTGGACTGGCAGGGGGCCCTCACCACCGTTGCTGAAAGAGAGAAGGGCAGCATAGCTTTCAGGCAGGACCAAAGGCCCCACGTCCCTGAGTTTCTCGATCGCTTCGTCTGACGCTCCATCTTTTTTGCGCCACTCCCGACCTTCAAGCATCTCATTCACCTCCTGCCACCTCCTGCCGCGAACCATTTGGGTATCCGGGAACGTACCCGGCCACATGACCGCGACACGCTTGAGCAACGCGTCGTAGGCGCGGCATTTCGGGCATCTCCCCCGCGAGGGGGGAGATTGCGCTCTTCCTACTCCGCCGTGCCTTGCTCGTACTCCGCCGACATCGACAGCCATTTTTCCTCGTGGCCGGCCAGCTGTTGCGCGAGTTGTGAGCGCTCCTTGGCCAGCCTTGTCGCGGTCGAGGGGTCCTTTTCGTAGACGGCCGGATTGGCGAGCTCGTCCTCGATCAGGTCGATGCGCTTTCGGAGACGGTCCATCAGCGCTTCGGTGGCGCGGATTTCCTTGGCCAGCGGCTCGAAGGCGGCGCGGCGCGCGGCTGCATCGCGGCGGCGGTCGGCCTTCGAGGCTTTGTCCGCCTCGCGCTTGCCGCGGCGGTCGCCGGAGACGCCGGTGACCAGCGTCTTGTAATCCTCGAGGTCGCCGTCATATTGGTTAACCGCGCCGTCCTTGACCAGCCACAGCCGGTCGGCGGTCGCTTCGAGCAGATGGCGGTCGTGCGAGATCAGGATGACCGCGCCGGGAAAATCGTTCAGCGCATGGATCAGCGATTCACGGCTGTCGATATCAAGATGGTTGGTCGGCTCGTCGAGGATGAACAGGTTCGGCCCCTCGAAGGCCGACAGGCCCATCAGGAGCCGCGCCTTCTCGCCGCCGGACAGATCCTTGGCGGCGGTGTTCATCTTTTCGGTGGTCAGGCCGAACTGGGCGACGCGGCCGCGCACCTTCGATTCCGGCGCGTCCGGCATCAGCCGGCGGACATGCTCATAGGCGTTTTCGTCGGGCCTGAGGTCGTCGAGCTGGTGCTGGGCGAAGATTGCCACCTTCAGCCCGGGCGCCACCGTCATGCTGCCGGTCTCCGGCTTCAGCCGGCTGGCCAAAAGCTTGGCGAAAGTCGACTTGCCGTTGCCGTTGGCGCCGAGCAGAGCGATGCGATCGTCGGCATCGATGCGCAGCGTCATCTTCTTCAGGATCGGCTCGCCCTCGGTGTAGCCGACGTTGACGTTGTTCAGCGCAATGATCGGCGAGGCCACCGACTTCACCGGCTCCGGAAAGGAGAACGGCCGCACCGTGTCGTTCACGATCGCGGCGATCGGCTTCATCTTCTCCAACGCCTTGATGCGCGACTGCGCCTGCCTCGCCTTCGACGCCTTGGCGCGGAAGCGCTCGACGAAGGATTCCATGTGCTTGCGCGCGGCTTCCTGCTTGACGCGGCCCTTCTCCTGCAATTCGCGCTGCTCGGTGTATTGACGCTCGAACTGGTCGTAGCCGCCGCGCCAGAAGGTCAGCTTCTTCTGGTCGAGATGGACGATCGAGTTGACGGCGCGGTTGAGGAGGTCGCGATCGTGCGAAATCAGCAGCACGGTGTGCGGGTATTTCGACACGTAGTTTTCCAGCCACAGCGTGCCTTCGAGATCGAGATAATTGGTCGGCTCGTCGAGCAGCAGCAGATCGGGCTCGGCAAACAACACGGCGGCCAGCGCGACGCGCATGCGCCAGCCACCGGAGAAGGACGAGGCCGGGCGCCGCTGCGCGGCATCGTCGAAGCCGAGGCCGGCGAGAATGGTGGCCGCGCGTGACTCGGCCGAGTGCGCATCGATATCGGCCAGCCGCATGTGGATGTCGGCGATGCGGTGCGGGTCGGCCGCCGTCTTTTCCTCTTCGAGCAGCGCACTCCGTTCGAGGTCGGCCTTGAGCACGATCTCGATCAGCGGCTCCTCGGTGCCCGGCGCTTCCTGCGCGACCTGGCCGATGCGCGTGTTCTTGGGCAGGCTGATCGAGCCGGTCTCGGAGGCGAGGTCGCCGGTGATCGCCTTGAACAGGGTCGTCTTGCCGGTGCCGTTGCGGCCGACAAGGCCGGCCTTGCTGCCGGCCGGCAAGGTCAGTGAGGCATGGTCGAGAAGCAGGCGTCCGGCCATGCGGAGCGAAAGGTCGTTGATGATCAGCATGGCCGGGCTTTTGCACGGGACAACCATGCTTCGCAAGGGCTTGAGCCCCGGTTCGCCGCATAAGCCGCGAAAACCGGCAAGCAAGTCAGCGGCCGCGCCGCGACTTCCCGCAAAACGCAAAAAGAACCCGCTATCCTGAGGGGGGACAAGGAGAGCGGGCTCTTTCGTGAACGGCGGCCTTGGGAGCGTCCGATCGACATCCAAACACGCAGCAGCTTGGTTTGTTCCATGGGAAGAACGAACTATGTGATGAACAAACGCTGCTGTGGCCGGCAGGTTTGTCCACAGGGGCGTGCCGTCTGTACGCTATCGACCATGACGCTGCGGAAAGACTCGGCTATCCTTGGATGTGCGGCGGGCCTGATCTCCGCCTGGCCGGCGCCATCAGCTTCCTCCCAAGCGGCGCCGGCCACCTTCCTTGACCGGCGCCGCTTGCCCGATCGACGCCATTTGAGGCGGTCATTGTTTCGGCGGCGTGCCGGGCTGATCGCCGCCGGTCGTCGACTTCGGCACCGGATTCTTGTCGACCTGCGGGTTCTGATCGACCGTGTCGCCAGTGGCCTTGGTCGGCTGGATATTGTTGTCGCAACCCGCAACAGTCAGAGCTGCCATAAGCAGCAGGATTGAGCGCTTTTTCATCGCAGTCTCCTCTCGCCCGACAACGAGGCGTCGGCGATTTGGTTGCGCGGCCGGTGTCGTTCCTGCATTCGCCAAGGGGCCTGGGAACAAAATGCCGCGTCTCCGGTTGCTCCACAATCAATGGAGGAAGGCATGATCCGTCTGCTCATCGCCGGGGCAATCGTCTATGTTGCCTATCGCGTCGCCAAGAAAGTGATCGATGAGGTGCCCGACGATTTCGATCCGCTGCTGTTGCCACCGCCACAGGACGATCGCGAGGCGCTGCGGCGGCAATCGGCAAGGATGGGCGTCGAGCCCGAGCGTTAGTCGACAGGCCTGCCCGCAAGGCTTCTTCGCTTACGGGCCCTATTCCGGCTCCGCAAACCGTTGCGAACAAAGCAGAAACGATGCTTGGTGGGCGATGAACCTCGCCGCCCGTGATTCGTCCTTCCAGCCCGCCTATCTGGCGAAGCTCAACGCCGAGCAGCGGCTTGCCGTCGAACATGGCGACGGCAAGATCGCCGGGCCGTTGCTGGTCATTGCCGGCGCCGGCTCCGGCAAGACCAACACGCTGGCGCACCGGGTCGCGCATCTGATCGTCAGGGGTGCCGACCCGCGCCGCATCCTTTTGATGACATTTTCGCGCCGTGCCGCAGCGGAAATGGCCAAGCGGGTCGAGCGCATCGCCGGCGAGGTGCTGGGGCGCGATGCCTCGGTGATTACCGATGCGCTGAGCTGGGCCGGCACGTTCCACGGCATCGGCGCCAGGCTGCTGCGCGATTATGCGCTGGAGATCGGTCTCGATCCGGCCTTCACCATCCACGATCGCGAGGATTCCGCCGACCTGATGAACCTCGCCCGCCACGAGCTTGGGTTTTCGAAGACCGAAGCCCGCTTCCCGACCAAGGGCACCTGCCTGGCGATCTATTCGCGCGCCGTCAACGCACAGGCGCCGCTCGGCGAGGTGCTGGGTTCGGTGTTCCCGTGGTGCGCCGGCTGGGCCGAACAGCTGAAGCAATTGTTCGCCCGATATGTCGAGGCCAAGCAGGCGCAGAACGTGCTCGATTACGACGACCTGCTGCTCTACTGGGCGCAGATGGCCGGCGAGCCGGAAATCGCCGCGCATCTGGGTGCACGTTTCGACCATGTGCTGGTCGACGAGTACCAGGACACCAACCGGCTGCAGGCATCGATCCTGACGGCGCTCAAGCCCGACGGATCTGGGCTGACGGTGGTCGGCGACGACGCGCAGTCGATCTATTCGTTCCGCGCCGCGGAAGTGCGCAATATCCTGGATTTTCCGAAGCAGTTCGCGCAGCCGGCGGAAGTCGTCATGCTGGAGCGCAACTACCGCTCGACCGAGACCATCCTGGCGGCCGCCAATGCGGTGATCGGCGAAGCTTCGGAGCGTTTCACCAAAAATCTCTGGACCGAGCGCAAATCGGCGGAAAAGCCGAAGCTGGTGAGCGTGCGCGACGAGACCGAGCAGGCGAGCTATGTCTGCCAGGCGATACTCACCGAACGCGAAGCCGGCACCGTTCTCAAAGCACAGGCGGTGCTGTTTCGCGCCTCCCACCATAGCGGCCCGCTGGAGATCGAGCTGACGCGCCGCAACATCCCCTTCGTCAAGTTCGGCGGGCTGAAATTTCTCGATGCAGCTCACGTCAAGGACTTGCTGGCCGTGCTGCGCTTTGCCGAAAACCCGCGCGACCGCGTCGCCGGCTTTCGCGTGCTGCAACTTCTGCCGGGCATCGGCCCTTCGGCCGCCAATGCGATCGTCGAGACCATGGCAAATTCGCTTGACGAGACGATGGGGCTTGCCCGCTATCGGCCGCCGCAGCGTGCCGCCGACGACTGGCCGGGCTTTGTCGCGCTCTATAGCGGCCTGCGTGCCGGCGCGCAAAAATGGCCGGCCGACATCGAACAGGTCAGGCTCTGGTACGAGCCGCATCTGGAACGTATCCACGAGGATGCAACGACGCGCCGGGCCGATCTCCTGCAGCTCGAGCAGATCGCTTCCGGCTATGCGTCGCGCGAGCGCTTCCTCACCGAGCTGACACTCGATCCGCCGGACGCGACCAGCGACGAGGCCGGCCCGCCGCACCGCGACGAGGATTATCTGATCCTGTCGACGATCCATTCGGCCAAGGGCCAGGAGTGGAAGAACGTCTTCGTGCTCAACACCGTCGACGGCTGCATCCCGATCGATCTCGGCGTCGGCAGCAAGGAGGACGTCGACGAAGAGCGGCGGCTGCTCTACGTGGCGATGACGCGGGCCAAGGACAGCCTGCACCTGGTCATGCCGCATCGCTTTTTCGTCCACGGGCAGGCGGCGCGCGGCGACCGCCATGTCTATGCCTCGCGCACGCGCTTCATCCCGCGCTCGATCCTAGGCGCCTTCGAACAGGTGGCTTGGGCCAGCGTCCAGGCCCCGGACGATCCGCGCCGCCAGCCGCACGTGCGTGTCGACCTCGGCGCCCGCATGCGCGGCATGTGGAAATAGGCACCCGCCTCGACGTCGGCGCTGCTCGCCCGGCGACCGCTCCCGGAGCCGGCGAAAAAACAATACCGGCAACATGGAACCTCGCGCCGTGATCCGCGTTTCTGCCCGACCCCCAGACCGGAGAACGGCGTCCGCCGTGACCTCCGCCCATTCGAGAGGCCAGAATGCACGACAGGACGTTTTCCACCCCGGTCGCCCTAACCGTTGGCGCCGGCTACAAGCGTACGATCGCTTCGTTCTCCGAGATGCACGAATTCCTCACCGAGTTCCCGCCTTCGCGCCGCCGGCTGAGCTATGGCGCCGCGGTGAAGGCCTGCGAGGCGGCACGTGCCGGCGAGATCTCGGCCGAAGCGGCACGCGACGCCCTGATCACCTTTGCCGTAACGGCAGGCATCCTCTGGCCGGCCGCCCAGCCGGCAGTCTCGGTCAAGCCGGTCGCCCGGGGTCTCGGCGGCTACGCCGCCTGACAGAAACGACCATCAATGGACCGTCATCGGGCCGCCGCCCGGCGGGTCGCCCGCTGCCGCGGTTTCGAAACTGACCTGATCGCGGCCGTTCGATTTGGCCTTGTAAAGGTGCCTGTCCGCCACCACGAATATCTCGGCGTAGGTGGTCGGCCCGCTGAAGGCGACGCCGCCGACGCTGACCGTGAGAGGACAGGGCCGGCCGCCACGCGTGAACTCCGCCTCACGGACGCGTCGGCGAATTGTCTCCGCCACCAGCCAGGACTGCGAAGGATCTGCGCCGGGAAGGAAAACCGCAAATTCCTCGCCGCCGATCCGGCCGACGATATCGGCGCCGCGTAACTGGCCCTGGATTGTCTTGGCGATCAGCTTGAGCGCCTGGTCTCCGCAGTCGTGGCCGAGGCGGTCGTTGACGGATTTGAAATGGTCGGCATCGACGATCAGCAAGGCGCCGGCATTAACGACGGAATGGCTGCGGGCCTGTTCGAGATAGGCCTCGACGAGCATGGAAAACGCACCCCGGTTGAATACCGCCGTCAGGCTGTCGGTCGCCGCGACGACAGCCAGTACCTTCTGCGCGATCGCCAGCTGGCGCATTTTCCACATGAGGAAGAAGAAGAACGAGCTGGCCAGGACAAGCGGCAGCAGCAGGTCTGTGAGCTGCGCCCGCCACAGCGCTTCCGGCGACGAATATGGAAAATTGAAGGAATCGACGAAGAACGCGGCTGCAATGCAGACCGCCGTGCCCGCGATTGTAACCCCCACGACCCTGCCCCAGCTCGTCGGGGACAAATCGATCTGCATGCTTTTGCTTTTGCTCCTGCTTCAGCAGGCTACCTTGAAGCAACAGCGCAAACGAAGTCCTAAGACTTTGCTTTCAATTCGATCGCAGTCGAAGCGAACCAGCCGTCGAGATGGCGGCCAGATAAGAAGATCGGTCCTAAATCAGCTGCCGTCTGATGCTCATCCGCGTTACCGCGGTCACAAGAATGGCGCCGATCATGAAATAGATGGTCGCGACAATGTCGCCCTGGTGGAAATAATAACCGGAGTTGAGAAGCGCCAGGACCACGGCGAAGAACGCCACGAGGCGCAAGGGTTCATTGGGCATGCGTGCCAATTCTCGCTGTTGCTGCTGAATGCTGCTGAAGCGGCCGCCCTCACGACCGTCCGCTCCATAAAATGTTTTGGCGCGTTTTGCAATCTCGGCAGATCGTCCTCTATCCACCGTCCGCTTCACCAGCCGCCCCAGGTTCAGGCGAAAGCCCTGCCCTCCTCGCTGCGCTGGAACATCGTCAGGTCCAGTCCGAGGCTTGGCTTGCCCAGAATGGTCAGGATCGCATGCGCCTGGCCGCGGTGGTGGGTCTGGTGGTTGAAAAAGTGGTCGAGCGCCGGCGCCAGCCGCTGCGAGACGGTGCGCATATCCGAGACGGTCATGTAGGAGAAGCGGCCCGACAGCGCCTTGTCGCTCAGGCCGTCGACCCAGTCGATGATCCGTTTGTCCTCGGCCTCGCGCGCCAGCCGCAAGCCGGGCAAGGCGCGGTGCAGGATCGTGTCGAGCCTTGCCGGCGCGTCGCCCTCGCCCGTGAAGCGTTTCATCCAGATACGGTCGGCTGCCAGGAGGTGGTTGAGCGTTCCCATCATCGAACCGAAGAAGACGCCGATATTGCGGTCGAACTCTTCCTCATCGAGATCGGCGGCGGCATCGTAGATGCGGCCGTTGGCCCATTGATTGTAGGCCGCAAACATCCTGAAATGCTGTTTCATTTTCTCTCGACCTGCGAGACCCCTGCGCGGGTCCGTTTCGGGCATAGTTAGACTGCAAGGACGCTGCCGCCAATGACCATTCTGCTCTACGACCTTGTCGGACGCGACGCCGCCCGCCCGTTCAGCCCACATTGCTGGAAGGCGGCGATGGCGCTGGCCCACAAAGGGCTCGACATCACCAGCGTGCCGACCCGTTTCCTCGAAGTGCCGAAGGTGGAAGGCGGCGTCTCGAAGCTCGTTCCGGTGATCCGCGACGGCGAGACGGTGGTCGCCGATTCCTTCGCTATCGCGCTCTATCTCGAGGAGGCCTATCCTGAGCGCCCGACATTGTTTTCCGGCGACGGCGGCAAGGCGACGGCGCGCTTCATCGAACGCTGGTCGCAGCTGACCATCCATCCCTACGTCACCACCGCTGCGATACTGGACCTGCACGCCATGCAGGACGAGGCGAACGCCGCCTATTTCCGGCAGAACCGCGAGCAGCGCTTCGGCAAGCGCCTGGAGGCGGTTTACGCGACCCGCGACGGTGGGCTCGCCGGCTTCCGCGCCTCGCTGGAGCCGCTCCGCTCGATGCTTGGCTATCAGCCCTTCATCGGCGGCCCGTCGCCGCTGTTTGCCGACTACATCGTTTTCGGCGCGCTGCAATGGGCGCGCATCGCCACGCCCTACCGGCTGCTCGACGACGGCGATGTCGTGGCGCAATGGTTCGAACGATGCCTCGATCTGCATGGCAGCCTCGGCCGCAACGTCGCGGCGGCAGCGATCTCCCCGCTCGAGAGTTGAAATCGGCAATTTCATCGGCAACGCCACATTTTGTTCTTGCTTTGTGCCGGCAGCTATGCTACTAATCTCGATATGGTGATGATTCGCACCGACGCCCCGCCCGGCTTGCCGAGGCGGGTTTTGTTTTGCCGATCGAGGTCCAACGGCGTTGCCGGCAGGGACGTCGTCCGGCCTTAGCTGAAAGTTGCCAGCCGGCGAAATGCGACAATGCGGGTAGACGAAGTGTCGCTTGAAGCGCCTCATCAGCGCCTGGATCGAAGCAAACAAGACGAACATCCGGCGAACCGGGCAATCACAACAAAGGCAGCGCGCCATGATCGCAAACCCAGATTTCCCGGCCGACTTTCGCGCCGGGCTCGCCAAGCTCTTCCTGTGGCGGCGCGACGTCAGGCGGTTCAAGCCGACGCCGCTCCCGGAAGGGGCGCTGGAGCGGCTGCTCGAGCTTGCCAGCGCCGCGCCGTCCGTCGGGCTGAGCCAGCCCTGGCGCTTCGTCGTCGTCGAGAGCGAAGCATGCCGCGCCGCCGTCAGGGCCTGCTTCGAGCGCTGCAACGCGGAGGCACTCGCAAATTTTTGCGGTGAACGCGCCGCGCTCTATGGGCGCCTGAAGCTTGCCGGCCTGAATGAGGCGCCCTGCCAGCTTGCGGTTTTCGCCGACCGCGCAACCGAGCAAGGGCATGGGCTTGGCCGCCTGACCATGCCAGCCACCATAGACTATTCCGCTGTCATGGCGGTCCACACGATGTGGCTGGCGGCGCGCGCCGAAGGAATAGGCATGGGCTGGGTCTCGATCCTCGATCCGGCCGAGATGGCGACGATCCTGGACGTGCCGGCGGAGTGGACGCTGATCGGTTACTTCTGCATCGGCTACCCCAGCGAGAACCACAGCGTGCCGGAACTGGAACGGGAAGGCTGGGAAACCCGGCGGCCGTCTATCGTGACAAGGCGGTAGTGCAATGGCGGCGCTGCCATCCTCTTTGCGCTGAAGAATGACTCCTCCCCCTGCAGGGCTGTGGATGTCATGGATGGTTTCGCCGATCGTCATCATTGCCAGCAAGACACCATGGCAAAGCCAGTCGTGACGGCCTTAACCTGAGGAAGGGCATAGAATGTTTCGCTACGACATGCAGGCCGAGATCTGGGTCTATCCGGGCAAGGGCGGCTGGCATTTCGTGACGCTGCCGCCGGAGCTTGGAGCCCGGATCAAGACGGCGATGGTGGGGATGGCACGGCCCTAGGGCTCGCTTGGCGTGGAAGCCGTCATCGGCCAGACCAGATGGCGGACATCGCTGTTTCCCGACAAGAAATCCGGCAGCCTGCTCTTGCCGATCAAGACCGCGGTGCGGGTTCGCGAAGGCCTCGGGGCTGGCGACACGGCCAACCTGACGATCGAGATGCAGTTATGACGACGTAGTCTCAGGCTGGCGACGACGCGCTATAGGGCGGCCAGTCGATCGGACCCAAAGTGAGTACGGTTTCTGGAAAATCCGATGCTCAGCAAAAAGATGGAGCGGCGGCATGGTTCGACTTGAAAGTCCGCCGCCCCAGCGCAGAAATGCGCGCCGGGCCGGCCTCCCCTTGGCAAGGCGGCGGGCGGCTTGTATAGAGCCCGCCACTTTCAATTCCACTCTCCATCACAAGGACGATCCCATGGCGCTCGAACGCACCTTTTCCATGATCAAGCCGGACGCGACCCGTCGCAATCTCACCGGCGCTATCACCAAGATACTGGAAGATGCCGGCCTGCGCGTCGTCGCTTCGCGCCGGGTGTGGATGAGCCGCCGCGAGGCGGAAGGTTTCTATGCCGTCCACAAGGAGCGTCCGTTCTTCGGCGAGCTGGTCGAGTCCATGTCGTCGGGCCCGACAGTCGTGCAGGTACTGGAAGGCGAGAACGCCATTGCCAAGAACCGCGAAGTGATGGGCGCCACCAATCCGGCAAGCGCCGCCGAAGGCACCATCCGCAAGCTGCACGCGCTGTCGATCGGCGAGAATTCCGTGCATGGTTCCGATGCGCCGGAAACCGCCGCGCAGGAGATCAAATACTGGTTCTCGGACACCGAGATCGTCGGCTGAGCCGGCATCCCGAACCTCATCAAAGAGGCCGGCGCAACGCCGGCCTTTTTCTTTTGCTAAAGCGCGTCGCGTTCGACCGGCCTCATGCGACGCGCTTTAGGTTTCTTGTCTTGATGCATGTCGTTATCGCAAAACCGCTGCACAGTTTTTGCGCGACATGCAGTGGCGGACATTTTCAGCTTCACGCTCCTCGACGGGTCACGGGTGCGTTAAGCTCGGAGGGGCGGATCAAACGCGGTCCCGACAATGGAGCCGACCAGGCCATGACCAGCACCATTCCCGGTTTCTTCCAAGGCACCGAAATGCCAACCGGCGGCTGGTGGGAAGCGCTGTGGCCCGAGCCCGCCAGCGTCCTGGCGGCGGTCGGCATGAAGCCCGGCACGGACGTGGTCGATCTCTGCTGCGGCGACGGCTGGTTCACGCTGCCAATCGCCAGGGTCGCCCGTCATGTGATCGCTATCGACATCGATGCCGATCTGCTCGAAGTCGCCAGGCGGCGGCTGGCCGAAGGAGGCGCTGGCAATTGCGAGTTTTTGGCGGGCGACGCCTATGACCTTGCCAGGCTGGTGCCTCAAACCGTCGACTTCGTCTTTATCGCCAACGCTTTCCACGGCGTTCCGGATCGGCCGCGGCTTGCCCGCGCCGTGCGCGCGACGCTTGGCCCTGCGGGTCGTTTTGCCATCGTCAACTGGCACCAATATCCGCGCGAGCAAACCACGGTCCTGGGCGAGCCGCGCGGGCCAAAGACCGAGCTGAGGCTGTCACCCGAACAGACCACCGCGTCGGTGGAAGCGAGCGGGTTCAAGCTCGCCGAGCTGGTTGATGTGCCGCCCTATCACTATGGCGCGGTATTCAAACTCGCGACGAATTGAGAAATATCGCATGAGATGCGGCATCGTCGCCCGATACATGTCGCCCGCCGCCCCCTAGCGGCGGGTTCTGCCAGTCTATTTCGCCTGGCGTTCCTTCACGTTCGCATGTTCGTTCGCCGCTTCCGTGTCGGTGGACGGGGTCTTGGTCTCTTCACCTGAAAACGGGCTGCCCTGCCCCGGTGCGAGATCGCCGCTATTGCCGGCCTTGTTGGTCTGGAACGGTTGGCTGTCCGCTTTGAGACCGTGGTCAAGAGCATTGACGAGATGGTCGTCCGCCTTGGCAAGGCCGGTAAAGGCAAGGAGCGATGCACCGGTGGCGGCAAGGATAAGCGTGTGCGTTTTCATGTCTGGACTCCTTTGAGTTAAGGCCAGAACGAGCCGCAGCCATTCTGGCGGCTTCAACGAAGGGACAACGTCCCTTTTGCCTTACCCGCAATTTTATGTGGAACTAACGCGCCCTCTGCCCGGCCTATTCCCGCTGAAACACAATGTGATCGGCATGCAGCTGCCGCAGAGAGTAATCGGCTTGGGTGATGCGCTAGCTCGCGGCGTTGAAGCGCAGAATGTCGCGGCCGCCGCTGTCAATGATGACAAGCTTGCCGGCGTCGACGTGGTAGGATGTCGCCTTGGCCAGCGCCTCGAACAGCGCCTTTTCCTCGGCCATGACCTGAGGCGCGCAGGCCTTGAAGGTCGAGCCGATGTCGCTGATGGCGATCGTCGAGCCGTCTACCCTGGCGGTGGCGAAATAGACGTTGCAAGGGCCGCTGCCGCCGGCCTTGCCGGCTTCGCTGATCCGGAATGTCGCCCGCGGCTCGGCAATCACGCCGACACCGTCGATATATTCGACCAGCCAGCTTTGGCCGAACACCGAAGCTGCCGCCGGCGCATCGCTCGGCGCCGCCATTTTCAGCATGATGGTCTGTGGCGCGTCGCTGAGCGGGTCGACCTGGTGGCGCGCATCTGTGACGAACAGCAGCCGGTCGTCGACAGTGATGCGCGCCTGCAGCGCGTAGGTCATATCAGGCCGGATCACCCGCGGATCGAAGCTGATCTCGAACTTGATCGGCACCTGGCCGGCCGGCACCACCTTGCGCTCACCGATGATTGCGGCCGGCGCGTCGGCCAGCGACACGTCGGCAAGCTGCACGGAAAGCACGGCATTGGGCGGCAGCGCGATGCGCTCGCGATACATCACCTCGCCCTTGAGGGTCTTTTCGGCAGCCGCGGAATAATCCGGAACGGCCAGGATGCCGACGGCCAGCGGCACCAGTCCGAAGATGAAGAACTCGGCGATCCTGTCCAGCATGATCCTGCTCCCCTTCCGGCCAAGGGTCTCGCAGGATTGCGGTCAATGAATGGCTGGCCGGGTATGGGATGGCTGTCGCAGGGATTTATTTGGACGGCGGCTGCTTCCAGCGGCTCGCCGCCTTGTCGTCGGCCTCCTTGGCGTCGACCCAGCCGCCTTCGGAACCGTCGCTATGGTGTTCCTTTTTCCAGAACGGCGCGCGTGATTTCAAATAGTCCATCAGGAAATTCGCGGCCTCGAACGCCGCCTGCCGGTGGGCGGAAGCCGCCACTACCAGCACGATGTTTTCGCCGGGCGCGATCTTGCCGTGGCGATGGATGACGGTGAGCCCCTGCAGCGGCCAGCGCTCGATTGCCTCGCCGGCGATGCGGGATATCTCGGCTTCGGCCATGCCGGGATAATGTTCGAGCTCGAGCGCGGAGAGCCTGCCTTGCTCGTCGCGGCAGAGGCCGGAGAAGGTCACCACAGCGCCGATGTCGTTGCGACCCCTGGTCAGCCTGGCGATCTCGGCGGCGACGTCGAAATCCTCCGCCTGGATGCGCACGACCGGCACCACCGCGGACATGGTTCAGCCACCGGTCATCGGCGGGAACAGCGCGATCTCGCGCGCGCCGGCAATCTTCTCGCGGTGCTCGACATGTTCCTGGTTGATGGCGACGCGGATCACGTCAGGATATTGCAGCGCGTTCTCGTACTCCTCGCCGCGCGATTTCAGCCAGCGCAACAGGTCGGCGACCGTTTCGATGCCGGCCGGCAGTTCGACCTCTTCCTCCGGTCTGCCGATCCGCTCGCGCACCCAGGCGAAATAGATGAGCTTGGTCGACATGTCACTCGTCCATGATGTGCTTGAGGCCGGCGCGGAAATAGTCGTAGCCAGTGTAGAGCGTCACCAGGGCGGCGATCCACAGCAGCACCAGCCCGGTCTGGGTGGTCAGCGGGAAGATCTTGTCGCCGGCAGGTCCCGCCAGCAGGAAGGCGATGGCGATCATCTGGATGGTGGTCTTCCATTTGGCGAGCTGCGTCACCGGCACCGAGACCTTCAAGGCCGCCAGATATTCGCGCAGGCCCGAGACCAGGATCTCGCGGCACAGGATGATGATCGCCGCCCATAGCGACCAGCCGGCGATGCCGGCATGGCGGTCGGTGTCGGCGGCAAGCAGCAGCAGGCAAGTGGCGACCAGCAGCTTGTCGGCGATCGGGTCGAGCATCTTGCCGATGTTGGAGGTCTGCTGCCAGGCGCGCGCCAGATAGCCGTCGAAGTAATCGGTGATCGAGGCGAGCAGGAAAATGACGAGCGCCGACCAGCGCGCGAAGTCGCTCGATTTCAGATGCCCTTCCAGGAAGAAGCACAGCACCACCAGCGGCACCGCCAGGATGCGGGCATAAGTGAGCATGTTGGGCAGGTTGAATGCGCGCTGAGCCATGTTTTGGGAACTCTTTCTGCCTGCTTAGTCAAATCAGAAGCGAATGTGGGGGGTCAACAGGCCAGAATCGATTAGCCAGCCGAAATGTCGGCAATACGTCTTAGCTCTCGTGAAAATGATTGTAGACCAATTTCGCCACCTGCTCGGAAATGCCGTCGACCTTGACCAGGTCCTCGACGGCGGCACGGCTGACGGCCTTGGCCGTGCCGAAATGCATCAGCAGCGCGCGCTTGCGGCCGGGTCCGATGCCGCTGATCTCGTCGAGCGGGCTCTTGACCATCTCCTTCTTGCGGCGGGCGCGGTGCGAACCGATGGCGAAGCGATGGACCTCGTCGCGCAGCCGCTGGACGAAATAGAGCACCGGATCGCGAACGGGCAGCGAGAATGGGGCCCTGCCCTTGACGAAGAAGCGTTCGCGGCCGGCATCGCGGTCCTGACCCTTGGCGATGCCGATGGCCACCACCCGGTCCTCGATGCCGAGGTCGGCCAGGATCTTGCGCACCGCCGTCATCTGCCCTTGGCCGCCGTCGATGAGGATAACGTCGGGCCAGGCCGGGAAGCCGCCCGCGTCCTCGATATCGTCGCCCGGTGCGGTAGGGCTCGCCTCGTCCGCGCCCTTGGTTTGCGGGGCATCGCCATGTTCCTTCAACAGCCGCGAGAAGCGCCTCTGCATCACCTCGCGCATCATGCCGAAATCGTCGCCCGGCGTGATCTCGGTCGAGCGGATGTTGAACTTTCGATACTGGTTCTTCACAAAACCTTCCGGCCCGGCGACGACCATGGCGCCGACGGCGTTGGTGCCCATGATGTGCGAGTTGTCATAGACCTCGATGCGCACCGGCGGTTTTTCCAGGCCGAAGGTCTCGACAAAGCCAGTGAGCAGCCGCGCCTGGGTCGAGGTTTCGGCGAGCCGCCGGCCGAGCGCCTCGCGCGCGTTCTGCAGCGCGTTGTCGGTCAGGTCCTTCTTCTCGCCGCGCTGCGGCACGGAGATCGACACCTTGCGGCCGGCGCGGGTGGAGAGGGCCTCCGCCAGCAATTCCTGGTCCTCGACGCCATGCGACAACAGGATGGTGCGCGGCGTCGGCTTGTCGTCGTAGAACTGCGCCAGGAACGATCCCAGCACCTCGCCGGCTTCGAGCGCCGGATCGGCCTTGGGAAAATAGGCGCGGTTGCCCCAGTTCTGGCCGGTGCGGAAGAAGAACACCTGGATGCAGACCTGGCCGCCCTCCTGATGGATGGCGAAGACATCGGCCTCGTCGACGGTCTGCGGATTGATGCCTTGATGGCTCTGCACATGCGACAGCGCCGCCAGCCGATCGCGATATATGGCGGCGCGTTCGAAATCGAGGTTCTCCGAAGCCTGCTGCATGGCGGCGGAGATCTCCGTCTTCACCTTCTGGCTGCGGCCGGAGAGAAAATCCTTCGCCTCGGCGACAAGCCTTGCATAGTCGCCGTGCGAGATTTCGCCGGTGCACGGGCCGGCGCAGCGCTTGATCTGGAACAAAAGGCAAGGCCGGGTGCGGTTCTCGTAGAAGGAGTCGGTGCAGCTCCTGAGCAGGAAGGCGCGCTGCAGCGAGTTGATGGTACGGCCAACTGCGCCGGCCGAGGCGAAGGGGCCGAAATAGTCGCCCTTGCGCGAGCGCGCGCCGCGGTGCTTGTAAATACCGGGCGAGACATGGTCGCCGGTCAACAGGATATAGGGGAATGACTTGTCGTCGCGCATCAGCACGTTGAAGCGTGGCCGCAAGCGCTTGATGAGGTTGGCTTCAAGCAGCAGCGCTTCGATCTCGGTGCGGGTGACGACGAACTCCATGGTCGATGTCTCTCGCACCATGCGGCCGATACGGCTGGTGTGGAACCGGCCTTGCGCGTAGCTGGTGACCCGCTTCTTCAGGCTGCGTGCCTTGCCGACATAGAGCACGTCGCCGGCGGCATTCATCATGCGGTAGACGCCGGGCGCATTGGGCAGCCGCTTTACCAGCGTCTGGATCACCTCGGCGCCGACCATGCCGTCGGCGTCGCCGGCATGCGGGGTCCAGTCGATGGCGGTGAAAGTAACGTCCGGACCGCTGGCTGCAGGCTCGACGACCTCCTCGGCCGCCTCGTCCTCGAGGTCGATTTCGGGCGGCAGGTCGTCGGCGCCACCGCGCGTTTTTTGTTTCTGGTCCATGGGGCTCATTCCGTCATGCCTGTCACATCGGGCGTCTGCCATGCAAGATGCTGGCCGCCGTCAAGCGCGATCATCTGGCCGGTGACCGAGCGTGCCGCCCAGAGATAACGGATAGTGGCACCGAATTCCGGCAATTCCGGGCCGCGTTTCAGGATCAGCCCGGCAATCTGGGCATCGAAATCGCTGTCGTGCTGGCGCGTGTTCTTCAAGGTCGGGCCAGGACCAATGGCGTTGACACGGATGCGGGGACCCAGCGCCTGCGCCATCATCTCGGTCGCCGCCCACAAGGTCGACTTCGACAGCGCATAGGAGAAATAACGCGGCGTCGGTCGCCAGACGCGCTGATCGATCATGTTGACGATCAGCCCCTCACTGTTCTGCGGCAAGGCCCGGGCGAAAGTCTGTGCCAACAGCGCCGGCGCCTTGACATGCATGGCGAAATGGCGATCCCAGGCCGGCCAGTCGAAATCCTCAACGCTGTCGTGCTCGAACAGCGAGGCGTTGTTGACCAGCAGCGACACCGGCCCGAGTGCCGCCGCAGCGCGGCCGACAAGGTTGCTGACCGCGCCCATGTCGGTCAGGTCGGCAGCAACCACTGCGGCCCGGCCATGTCGACCAAAATGACCACTGGTGATCTGGGCCGCCAGTTCCTCCGCCTCGGCCAGCGAGCGATTGCAATGAATGGCTACGGCAAAACCATGCGCGGCAAGATCTTCGACGATCGCCCTGCCGATCCGCTTCGCCCCGCCCGTCACCAGTGCCGTCGCGGCGACCTTGCTCATCTGTCAATCCTTAATCCGATGCCGATTCCGACCTGCCGGGATCGCGCCGGCAAATTATGGCCCGCCAAGCGTTAAATCCCATTTCCACCTGGGGCAGGATTGTGGCAAAGTGGCCGGTGGGCGTTTTGGCTCGACCGGAATTCGGGCCAGCCCGCCCGCAATATAGGGCGCTGGAGCCCTTACACCAAGCCGTGTGCAGTGCAGCACGGCGAACCTGCTGACATTCGCTGTTGCGAAGATGCAACGTCAAGGTTCTGCCTCATTCGTGCCAGGTAATGACCCAAGTTCAGGTTCGCTTCAGCCGCATTTCGACACGACATTTGGAACCGTTGAACGCCGGATCCGTTTCACCCCCCGGACGGGTTGAGGGCGCTCATGAAAAACAAGCCTGTGTCCTGTGGCTTAAGGAGTAAAGAACAATGCAAGCCAATTTTAAATTTGCGCGACCGCTCGCGGTGGCGTTTGGGCTGTTCGCCCTCGGCGGAACCGCCTATGCCGCGGACGTGGTTCAGGAAGAGCCGCCGGCACCTGCCCCGATCGCAGAACTTCCGGTCGCATCCTGGGCCGGTCCCTATGCCGGTGTGAGCGTCGGCTACGGCTTCGCTGGCCATGCCAAAGCCAAAGACATTGGCGTCGACGTCGACACCAAGGGTTTTGTCGGCGGCGTCTTCGGCGGCTATAACTGGCAGCAGGAGAACTTCGTCTACGGTGCCGAAGCCGATATCGGCTACAACGGCGTCAAGGGCGACGATGCCGGCATCGAGGCCAAGGGTGGCTTCGAGGGCTCGCTGCGTGCCCGCCTCGGCTACGCTGTCACCCCGGACATCCTGCTCTACGGCACCGCCGGTGGCGCGCTGAAGAACCAGAAGATTGAAGCTGCCGGCGTAAGCGACACCAACACGCAGTTTGGCTGGACAGCCGGCGTCGGTACCGACATCAAGATCACCGACAATGTGTTCGGCCGTGTCGAGTATCGTTACACGGACTTCGGCAGGAAGGACTTCGACGGTATCGGCAAGGTCAAGTCGACCGACAATCGCGTCACCTTCGGCGTCGGTATGAAGTTCTAAGTCGTCCAAGCCACGACACGAAAAAGCCGGGCCTCGCGCCCGGCTTTTTTTGTTGGCATCGGTTGAGACCGCTTGCCCTCAAGCCGGGATGGCGGGCTTCAGCTCCGGGAATTTCTCGTCGAAGCGTGCCGCCCAGCGCGTCAGCCGGCCGCGGCCCTTTTCCCATTTTCCAGCGAAGCGCAGCGAGAGATAGCCGAGGCAGGCGCGCAATGCGATCTGGCCGAGGGTGATTTTCTTCGGCAGCTTCGGCGGGTTCGCGTTGAGCAGATCGAGCGCGTCCGAAATCTTCGTCCACTGGCGCTCGAGCCAAGGCTGGTAGACCATCTCTTCCGGCCGTGTGCGCCGCTCGTAGACCATCGACAGCGCGCAGTCGCAGATGCCGTCGGCCAATGCCTCCAGCACCTCCGCCTCAAGGCGCTTGTCGGGATTGCGCGGAAACAATGTGTTCTTCGACATCCGGTTGAGATGCTGGGTGATGGCGCGGCTGTCGTGGACCGAGCGGCCGTCATCGAGCACCAGCACCGGGATCTTGCCGAGCGGATTGGCGCCGATCAGTTCGGCCGGCCTTTCCTCGGTCTTTATCGGCACGAGATCGATCGCAATGCCGGCATGAAGTGCTGCCATGCGCACCTTGGAACTGTAGGGGGAAGTAGACGCGTAGAGCAGTCTGGGCATTGTCGATTCCTGTTTGCCGGCTACAGCTCCATACGTCCTGTTGGACGCGCAAAAGGACGCGGTAGCATTGTGACTTCGCGCATGACCCTTACCGAAAATCGATTCCGACAGGGGCTCGTGCGTGGCACTGTTGACCGATCATGCAGGGTTCATCAACGGCCAGAGGCGGAAAACCGCGCCGCCAGCGTGCAGCCATAGTCTCGCGTTCGGATGCGATGAGCCGGAGGTGCGGCGGCAGACGCGAGCAGGTCGGACAATCCAGATCCGAGCAACTACCAACTCGGCCTTGCACCGAAGGTTGGTTTTGGCAGCCACGAAAATCCCACCGGACTTCGCCGCATGGCGAAGTCCTGGGAGCTGCGAAAAGACGTCTTCCTCCCGCCTCTTTCTGGTCCTGCCCGACTGTCAACCAAGAAGCGAGGCGCCTGTCCGGCATCCCGCCCTGGCTGTCTTGAGTACTGTCCCCTGCGACAGCAGGACCGCGACTACTTCTTGGCCTTCGCCTTTGCGGGCGCTGCCTTCGGCTTGGCCGCGGGCGCTGCTTTCTTCACTGCTGCAGAAGATTTCGCAGCGGCGGCCTTTGCCGGTGCTGCCTTCTTCGCAGCAGGCTTCGCCGCGGCCTTTGCAGCCGGCTTCTTGGCCGGTGCCGCCTTCTTTGCCGGAGCAGCCTTGGCAGGTGCTGCTTTTGCCTTGGCAGGTGCTGCTTTCTTCACGGCTGGTTTTGCCGCGGCCTTGGCGGCCGGCTTTTTGGCCGGCGCTGCTTTTGCCTTAGGCGCAGCGGCCTTCGCTTTGGCCGCGGGTGCTGCTTTCTTCACAGCAGTTGCGGCCTTTGCCGCGGCTGCTTTTGCCGGTGCTTTCTTTGCCGGTGACTTTGCCGGTGCCTTGGATGCCGGCGCTTTGGATGACTGCTTAGCCATATCATGCCCCTTCCGTTGTGCCGACGGCCGTTATTGACCCGGCGCGCATTGCATATCTGACTCGCGGCTTGCTAGCCAGCGAAGCATTAGAATGATTTTTGTAGCTTAAGTTTCGGTTACGGCGAGCGCGCGACCATTTTACCCGCGCAAAAATCGGCTGCGAATCTTTGTGTCCCGCAGCGAAGTTCTGCGACAGAAATTCTGGTCGCTCTATCTCGACCGGTCTTCTCGTCAAGCTCAGGACCTTTTCGACCAGCTTTGCGCTTCAACGTCCGACGCTCGGCGCGAACATTGTCAAGAGCGAAGGCGGTCGCCCGCCTCGTCTTGTCCGAAACGATAAACTATAGGTAAGTAGGAAGCAACGCGACGAGCACGCCGCTGCACTATCTTGCACGACGCGATGAAAGTAAGCAGATAGCTCGCATTTCTGAAAGACAGGATATCGCTCGATAGATCCGGTCGAGCCGACCTCGTGATCGAATGCGCTCGGCCGTTCAGGCGCCGAGCGGCTCGCGGCTCATCTGCAGCCGGCGCGAAGGCTCGGCCCTGTGGAGATGGACGGCGAAGGTATCCCATGGCGGCATGACCGAAATCTGCGCCAGGATGCGCCCCGCTTCACCGCGATGATAGCCGCCGTGCAGTACGACGTGGGTCAGCATTTCCTGTCGCGACATCAATGCCTTATCCCCGTCGGTGAACACGAATGCGACGGGCTCGGACAGCTGCCGCGACGAAACGGTTTCGAGATAATCGAGATACCAGCGATCGGTCGCTGCGACCGCGGCGCGAAGTTCGTCGAACGCCGGCGTGTCCTCGGTGGTGTCGGCGGAGTAGCCATGGCTTGCGTCAACCAGGTGCGCCGAGAATATCCGCGACACCACATGGCTGTGATCGACGAGCCGTATCACGGCCTGCCGTTCCTTGCCGTGAACATGCGGGTCGAGACTCGCGAGCTTTTCCAGCAGTTCGTCATTGGCCCAGGCCTGATAGGCAAACAGGCTGCGAAGCAGAGCGAGCGCATTCATGGTCGGTGTCCTTTTCCGGAAATGCGAGTATGTTGTTTATATTTTCAGGAGAATGGGCGAACGTGTCTACTCGCATTGCAAAACCGCATCCGCGCATGCGCAAACAGCCGCGTCAGGCGCGTTCCAGGGCAACCGTCGAGGCGATCATCGAGGCGGCGGCTCATGTTCTGAGCGGGCTGGGGTGGGCCGGCTTCACCACCAACAAGGTTGCCGAGACAGCAGGTGTAAGCATCGGCACGCTCTACCAGTATTTTCCCGACAAGCTTTCCCTGCTCGCTGCCGTCCGGCGCCGTCACTTCGATCATGTGCTGTCGGTCATTCGCGATTCGGCGGAAGACCAAAAGCCGCTCAGGAAATTCGCGCAGGAGCTGGTGCGCGGCATGATCGCGGCGCACAGCATTCACCCGACACTACACCAGGTGCTGCTCGACGAGGCGCCGGGCGATCGCGGCTCCAGGGCCGCCCATGCTTCGTTCCAGGCACAATACCTCAATCACTATGCGACTGCTGTCGCCACTTATCGCAAGCCAAGGAAAGGCGCCGACACGGAGACCGTGGCGCGCGTGCTATCGTCAGCGATCGAAGGTGTGATCCACAACGCGGCACGCCGGAACATGCTCGCCGCGCCGGAGCTGCAAAAGCAACTCGTCGAACTGATCTGCGCCTACCTATCGGGAGCAGGCCGCATCGGTCGATAGCGCATGGCACGGCGGAAGTCGGGATTTCTGTGTGTCGTTCAAACCCGGCTTATGAGGTGTGGCAAGGACGATGCCAACAATGCCGCACCTGATGCGGCCAAGAGTGTGAGGACGATCTTTCGAAAAGTCGCCTCGCTAACGCCGATGTAGAGTCTCGCGCCAAGGAGTGTCGGTATCAACATCGCCGGCGCGACGACGGCGAACATCGGCAGCATTTCGAGCTTGATCTTTCCGGCCGCAAGATAGGCGGCCATCGTCATGGAGAGGGTCACAAGGTTGAAATTCTGGATGACAATACGCTGGCTGTCCTTTTCCCATTGGCGCAGCACGCACCACAGCGTTGGAACCGGGCCGGTGAAGCCGCCAAGTCCACCCATGATGCCGCCGACCAGACCTATTGCACCGTCTGCAACAGGACCCCCGACCGTGATGGGAGGGAGGCGACGCGCAAAGAGCATCAAGGGACACCAAACGACCAGCAGCGCGCCGAAGACCAGCTTGAACAACTGCACATCCAGCAAGGGCAGGATGGCGACACCGACCGGAATCCCTATGGTCCCGCCGATCAGGAAGGGCAGCAGAAGCCTGAGATCAAAACCCCGGCGGACGGTGACGGCAGCGATGATCTGACCGGTGAGCGCCCCAAAGATCGCCATGGCAGCAGCGAGCTGGGGCTCCACGGTCCAAACCCAAATCGACATGGCAACCAGGCTGAAAGCGAACCCGGAAAGCCCTTGGACGAAGCCTGCAACGACCGCGCCGAGAGCAACAGTATAAACAAGCGAATCCATGTAGTGCTGTTTCCCCGCAAAGTGATCGATGTGGTCGGTTGGCGTTGACATGCATGGAAGTCTACGATTTTCGCAACCGATCCCAGATCAGCCGCGGCTTTCTACGCGAATTTCGGAATTGTCTTCAGGCAAGAGCAGCATGGCTCCGGTCCGATACATTTCGCGTTCCAAGGTGAAGGGCTTGCGATCGAACTCTATCCGGCAGAAGCAACGACGCTGGAAGGAGCGGGAACGATGATCGGCTTCGAAGTCGCCAACGCAGATGAAGCTGCTTCTGCCGCCAAAGGCCAACGGCTTTGGAATCATTGCGGACGTCAAGGCGACAGCTATGGGCAGACGTGTGATCGTCCGTGATCCTGATGGCCGTCAGGTGTTCCTTTTCTCGACCACCTAACCTGAAAAATTCACGGTGGGTTGGCGGATGTGGTTCAAGCCGTTGAAATGACGTAGAATTTGGTTGCTAAGGCCGATCCGAATCATTTCCGGAGACCACACCC
>NZ_JAMYVA010000037.1:0-54682 GCF_040323505.1 Mesorhizobium sp. M0040 | reverse complement strand
ATATCATCGCGTCTCCCCAAAGAAAGCTTGACCCCAGCACTCCGGTGCTCAGGTTCTCCTGGCTGCCGGATGCGCACGTCTGCGGTCTTCACCGGATGCGTACGCTTTCAAAGACTCCGGTCTCAGAACAATTCGAACTGAATAGAAAGTTTGACCGGTCCGAGGATCAATCAGTTGGTCAGCTGAAAGAGTGCGCATGTCGCCGCTCATCGCTTGCTGGTAACGTCTGCTCACAGCGCTCAGCCAAACCATCGCGTAACCGCCGTCCCCTCCTCAGCTTGTCGCAGGATGAAGGCGATCTGCACCTCCGAAAACTTCAACTCAGTGGAAAATTCCAGCTCAGAATGGTCAGAAATCCGGGATGCAGGTCACTGCCGAACAGGTAGTCCAACCGCGGGATGCGAGAGCGCCTCAAACTCTGCCTTCGTTAGGTCTTGCTCGGTCTGAAACCACCGCGCCATGAGGACTCCGAGATCTTCGGGGATCCGCAACGCCTTTGCTTGGTCCCGCCCCAACTGCGCCAGGAATGCGCACCATTGATCGTATTCGGTTTTGCCGGTGTCGCTCTTCCACTCAACATAGGCATGCTGGGCCAGAGTCTTAATTTCGTCGGTGGGGATCGGTTCGATGCCGTAACGGTATGCGCCTTGCAGGACCTGATAGCCGAATACAAGCAGAGCGCCGGCCCAGTCCAGCGCACTCCGTCTCAAACGCCGGTTGATGCTGACAGAGAATCCCTCGGTTTCAACCTCATGCCACCAATCGACTGGCATATACAAAACGTCACCTGCATTCAGTACGGCAATCTCTCCATGCAGTTGATTCAACAACGGGAACTGGTCAAAATCGGGATTATTCAAATCCACAAGCGCCCGCCTGGGCTTGTCGGCCGTCTTTTCATGCTGCGGATAGATGAAACTATAATCCCAAGGGGGGAACATTTTTACGGCTTTTGTCCCGTGTAGCTGCACCAGGAATGCGTACCAATGATCATAATGCGCCTTGGCGGTAACCCCTTCGGAAGCAACATAGGGAGACGAGCCAACGAACTCCAGGTCGCTTGGCCAAGGCAATGCCTCCAGAAGACTGCTCGGGACTTTCCCACCAAACATGTAGTAGCGCTCGTTTGCATCGATCAGCGGTTGCCATTCCCCCTGGCCTAGGATCCGCTCGAACAACTCACGGAAGGTCATTTCGTGTGTCATCCCGCTCTTGCGTAAGACATAGGATGCAGCGGAAACCGTGGTCTCGTCCCCTGGAACCACCGTAACCTGCCCGGTATGCCGCGCCCATTTGGGGTCATCCAATCCCCAACCGTCGGAGGCTGCAACCCAGCCTCGAACAACAAACGGCCGATTTTGTCGGATTGCCGTGGAGATTTGCTTGCTGTCAATCTCCTCGATCGGTTTCATGTTAAGCTTTGGCGTTTCGCGAGCTGATTCAGCGAGTTTGGCGTTGCTGGCCATGGTTTCCACCCTTATTGAGATGACCTTAATCAAAGAAATGAAATACAAATTGCGTTTCAGTTGGATGATATGTGGCTGTCGGGAGCGATGTCGTCGTGCATTCGAATGGCAGCGATCCAGGCACTTGGTGTTCAATGGCCGTGCTGATCGACGAAAGCCGTCACCTGGCAGCGGGATACGCCGATGGCCTGGCAGAGCTTGGCGCTGTTTCCATTCCTCACCGTGCGCGAGAATGTCGAGTTCGGCCTGCGCATGCGCGGCGTCGACAGGGCCGAGCGGCGGCGACGCGTCGACTGGTGGCCGCGAATCTGGAAGAAGACATAATACTCGATACTCGCCCCCAATTATACTCGAACGGGAGCGTAAAAGTCTTTGTCTATTGCTCGTTCTCTTTATTCACGAAGAGCACGTCCCATAGCGGCATAGACCGGCGCGCTGAGATACTCCCATGCTGACCTCGCTCCAGTTTCGATCATGACCTGTGTGCCCATTCCAGCTTGCAATGCTCCAGGCTTCAAAGACTCCGGCCTCAGAACAATTCGGACTGAATAAAAACCCTGACCGGTCCGAGGGTCAATTAGCCGGTCAGCTGAAAGAGTGCGAACGTCACCGCTCATCGGTTGCTGGTAACGTCTGTTCACAGCGCTAAGCCACACCGTCGCGTGCAGTCCCACTTTCACCTGATCGACGTCGAGGGGGTCAACGTTTGCCACAACAACGAAGCTATCCTCCTGAGGGACGATGTCCATCAGCGGCTCTCCCGCCGTTACGACCCCTCCATTCGTGTGGACCTTAAGTCCCACTATGGTGCCTCCGATAGGAGCACGTATCTCGGTACGCGTCGCCACGTCATCAGCAGCGGCCATTCGCTGCTCGTATTCGTATATTTTGGCGCGGGTTTCTCCTAGTGTCTCGACGATATCGGCCGTCGTCGAGGCGCTAAGTTCGGCAATCTTGAATTTCGTCTCCTCCATCTTTTGCTGGGTCGCGCCGATCGACGCTACATACCCGCTTAGGGCACCTCCCACGTCCGCCTTTTCTCTTTCCAAATCTACAAGGCGCGTCCTGACTACCAACTTCCTTTCGTACAGGCTGCGCACATCACCTAATTGCTCCTCGATCAGCTCGAGCTTCCGGGTAGCCGCTACCACTTGCCCTTCAAAACCCTCTATCTCCTTCGCCATGCTTCCGGTTGCTTGCTGCAGCAGGGAGAGCTGCTCTCTGAAGAGGTTTTGACGTGTCCGAAAGACACTCTCCTGCCCGGAAACAGCATCCGCTGCCAATTTGCCGGACGCTTTCAATTCAGGCGGAATTTCGATCGAGTCCTTTCCATCTCGTTCCGCGACCAAGCGCGCTTCCGTAGCCTTCGCCTCGTACCACTGCGCCTTGATTTCATTTGCAGCAGCCGCCGAAGCGGTGTTTTGCAATCGTATCAACACCTGGCCTGGCGACACGCGATCTCCTTCTTGAGCCAATATCTCTGATATGATGCCGCCTTCGAGGTGCTGAACTGTCTTTACGTTTGACGCGACATTCACCACCCCGGTGGCCAAGACCGCACCCTGGATAGGTGCCGCGACAAGCCACATGCCGGTCAGGGTCGAGAAGGCAGCGACAATCGCGAAACCAGAGATCACTAAACGCCTACCAAACGGCGGCGGATCTTCGGCTCGCTGGGTACCGGGGTGTTTGGTGCCAAGAGCGAGCGAAGCTATCACTTAACGCTCCGCAATTCAGTTTTCCCGAAAGCAACGGGACGAACGGAACCTCCGGTGAGCTCGGGCGATCGACTTCCTAGGATCAGCGACCTATCAACTAATCCGGCAAGACGGTTGGTCTGTCCGGATATGGTGACAATTACCGAGCTTCCCGCATCCTTCATAAGCCTAACCGCCGACTCGAGGGTCTTCTTCGAGGCAGCGTCCAAATTGGCGAATGGCTCGTCCAAGACAATAAGTCTCGGCGCGCGAAAGAGCGCGCGGGCAAGGGCTACTCGCTTCCGTTCACTCCCGGACAGGCCGACCGAGTCGTTAAGCAAAGTGTCATAACCCTGGCCCAGACGAATGATAACTTCGTGTATTCCGGCTATTTTTGCTGCGGAAACCACGTCATCGATAGAACTTTGTTGAAAACGTGCAATATTTTCCGCGACGGTTCCGTCAAAAAGTTCAACGTGCTGAGGTAAATAGCCGATGCCTCCAACTCTAACATTATCCGGAAGCCTGGTTATGTCCATGTCTCCCAAGCGGATCTGACCGGTGCGGGGCTTGAGCAAACCAATGAGAAGACGAGAAAGCGTCGTCTTGCCGGTGGCTGCACGTCCTATGACCAGCAGCAATTCCCCAGGAGCCAGAGAAAGCGACAGTTTCCTAAATACGTCTGCTCGCGATCCAGCATGCCTGAATGTAACTTGATCGAGAACTAACGAGCCTTGCGGCGTTCCAGGAAGCAGGGACGGCTCTACGTCCAACGGTTTGGCAAGCTCCGCCTTGATCTGAGAGTATCCCTCCCGCGCTTCCCTGAGGCTTCTGAGCTCCCGAACTGCCTTTTCCACCATTCTGTAAGCAAATCTGGCAATGAGCCGGGCTGCAAATACGCCTCCGAGGGACGCCGAATCGTTCAGGAACAGCCAGATGCCCGATGCCAATAGAACTATGAAAACGCAACGGTTCAGCGCCCGGATCGCTGCATCAAGGCTCGATCCTCTGGCATTAAGCCGCTCCCGCTGCAAAAAGCCATCTACTCTGTTCCTACCCCAGCGACCGGCGATCGCGTCGGCCATTGCGAAGGCGCCGACTACGTCTTTGTGCCTTTCCGCTGAGATCAATACCTCTTTCGCCTGCTTGGCAGCTTCACGTTCAGCTTGGCGGGGCTCTTGTGTGATCTTTTCTTTGAGCAGGCTCATACCTGTCAGCAAAGCCATGCCTGCCAACGCGATCAGGCCGAGAACAGGATGGATCAAGTATACACATAACAGGAAAACGGGAGCCCAGACCACGTCCAGCCAAGCAGCTAGCCCTCGCTCAACAAAGCTGGAGACTTTCTCGATGCTGGTCAGAAGCGGCGGATTGGGGACGCCTGCCGTCAATCCGGCTTTCACGGACTGGCTGGTCAAGTGGTGCTCGATCCAAACGCTCCAGCGGGAAAGCATACGACGACGAATGGCTTCCAGCACGACGCCGGTTACCAGAGCGAGCAAGGCGGCCAAGGTCAGAATAACGAGGGTTTCCACGCTGCGGCTGGAAATGACCCGGTCGAATATTTGTATAAAATAAAGCGGCCCAGCAAATCGGAGCGCATTGATACAGACACCAAAACCCACAACCGCAGCAAGGCCAGGTATCGACCTTCGCCACATTTCGCTGAGGGGGGCGCTGTACCGCCGCCTACCTCGTGTTCTCAGCAAGGACACCGTCTTTCACGCCCGTCCAAGCGGGGCATGCTGGTCGGGGTCCTCGTTGAAAATTCCCGAGAAATTCATGATCATCCCATCCAAATCGTCATGAGGGCTCAAAGCAGGTCCCGCAAGAACATTTGGCTGAAGCCGATTTGCTGCCCAAAGGCGTTCATCGTGATCAACTGCCTCGAACATCGACCAAGCTCCGCTCACGAGGTTGTACATTTGGGTGGCGGACAGGGGAGGGCACCCGAGGGCTTGGACCAGGCTGCCCAGAGATGACTTGAGGGCTCCACGGGTTTTTGCCAGCACTGCCGCTTCTATCAACTCAGCGGGCGCCTGGATCGACATAAACGCGGGGTTCGAGCTTTGCGATAGCAACTCGGGTAAGGTGACCGAGACGCTCCCAAAGGGACTGGGCCATGTCGCCCTGCTGTCACTGGCAGGCCTTCCCGGACCAGGTGTTTCTCCCAACTCTGCCTGAACCAGTTCGTGCGCAAGCTTCCCCAAAAAATCAATTCGCAGCTGGGAAGAGTAGGCTCGACCCTGGTCGAGTGCCGTCATTGGATTTGGGGAATCAGCAATACGCCGTAGATATGGATTATTGCCCTGTCCGTTAGCCAGTTTTTCAGAAGCGCGAGCCTTTAGAACGGGGCTGAGTGCCCCATCCTGGAGCTCCCATGGGGAATAGACATGCAGGCCAGTGGCTTCTTCAGCCTCCCTCACACCGAGCGGCGATCGGCCGATCCTGCCACTAATTGCAAGTACCTTGTGGCCAGCAGCGCGGAGGGTATCAACTCCATACTTTGCTCCCATCGCGTCATAGGAAGCGAAAATCGCGCCAAGAGCCATGCTCCGAAAAGATTCAGCCAGAATTAGCTCGGAAGTTTCCTTCTGCTGCAGCCCATCGGCAATCTCAATAACAGCGACGTCACATCCATTTTCAGCGGCATGGTTCAGTAGGCGGAAAGCACCCTTCTCAATCAACTCTACCGGGGCTAAATACGTCGTTGCAAATCCGGCATCTGTGAAATCAAGAACGATGTCGGCTCCGGCATCCCGCACAATCCAGGTGTCGCCACCCGAGCCAGTTCCTGTAATTTTCAGTGCCGCGACCTTCAGTCCCGCCTTTTTGAACCCTCGGACCAATGACGTTGCCGTCAATGTCTTGCCGGCGTTCATTGACGTCCCAAGCGACAGAACAATCGGCAGAGAAGGGGGTAAATCGTCTGAGCTGACCTTGTAATCCCACACGTTTAGCCGGCGGCCGAACTTGTCGCCAATCAGGCCGAGCGGGGTGATCTTGGTTGGCGCCAGCATGCGAGCATGCCTGGAAAGCTCACATGCCGCGATGCCGCCCCCCGCTACCAAGTCGCACGGCCCCAGATCGGGGCCTATTACCGCCTCGAACTGGTCAGGAGCGTACCTGTTTCCATAACAGAGGATTATCTCATCTCCGCGAAACATGATCGCCTTTCGCCCGCAGATGAGCTCCAGTCTGCTGTGATTGCCGAGTTCATCAACGCGCGCCAAAACAAGATCGCCAGCGACGGGCTGTATAGGTCCGGTAACGAGTGTGCGCATGTGAGATGCGGCGACCCGGCGGGTGGCGAATGCTCGTTTAGCTCTCTTCAGGCGCCCGCGCTTAATTCTTGAAACGGACATGAACCCCCCAACTTACATTTGGATGGCATTTAGAAGTCTTTTCTGTTCTATGTATAAGATTAAGCCCTTTTCTATACTCCTCTCCGTTTGCAATCGATTATCCAATAACCAATATGATTAGATAAATATGATTAGCTAAATAGCATTAGATGCCTAAAATACATACCCAAGCTGACGACTTTTAACGGCTATTAACACTATAATGTCTGGATCTCTGCCATTCGAATGCATGACGACATCTCCCCGCGAGGCCACATACCATCCAGCTGCATTGTCCGGATCAGGCCGGCGGGAAATCCACTGGTCTTTCAAGAGAATAAGAACGCGACTTCCGGATGCTGCGGCCGTAGCGTTTAGGCTGAACGCGGGGGATCAGAGATAAAGCGTGCTTAAATGTGGTGGAATGCGCCACATCTTCGCCCCTTCACATCGGGTCTTGCCGAAGCCGCTCATGCCCATCGATGCGATGCCCGTTTCGAGATGCATTTGAAGTGGCTGCAGCGGAAGCGTGGTCAGGAAGTCTGTATTGTGGGAGACGGTCGAAAAGCAGGCGGAGCGTGAACATCCGGGGTCAAAAGTGGGGTTATGGTCAGCCTATCTGAAGAGTTTGGACAAATTGAGATTGTCAGTTTTAAGGTGCTATCGGGACTTAACGTGCATAGCACGAACACGGTGGTCAAATTAACCCTGAATATCGGGCGGCTAGCGGTTTCTTGCATCTCCGATTTTACTGCGCTGGCTCGCTCAGCGCTGTCCGAAATGTTTCCCGGTTGTGCACAAAACGCTTTGGTCCCTCGCTACATTGCCGACGCAATCCTGTCCGCTGATCTTGAGCTTCGCCGCGCGATGAATTTCTATTCGTTTTCGCCGACGGCGTCGCTAATAGGCGATCCGTCCGAAAGCCATCTTGCAATCGTTTGGGAGTCGGATGACCCGCAGATGTCGCGCGCGGCTGCTTCGGCTGTCGTTGACGCGATTGGTGAGGCGGCGCGAGGCGAGGACGGGGCAGCGAAATACGCTCAGACTCGGGAGCTAAACCTGGAAAGGGCGAAGAGACGACGTCTTTCAAATTCGACCGCTGTGCTTGTAGCTGCAGCTAAGAGAAATCACATCCCGTTCGAATTCATTGCCCGTAACCACCTTCGCCTTGGCCAAGGCAAGCACCAGAAGCAGCTGTTCTCGACGATATCGGGTTCTACATCGTTTGCGTCGGCGAAGGTGGCCTTGGACAAAAGGCTGGGCAACAGACTTTTGGCGCAAGCGGGGATCCCAGTACCCCGTCAGATTACCGTTCGCACCAAACCTGAGGCCGTCGCTGCCGCCAAACAGCTGGGTAAGACCGTCGTGGTCAAACCGGTTCAGGGAAATCAGGGGCGGGGAGTCTCGGTTAAACTGCGGGGACGCCGTGCAGTTGAGGCTGCATTCGATATAGCGCACGACGTCACTCAGTCAGAGCGGTTTGGCGTCTTGGTTGAGCAGTTCATCGCCGGCCCGGAATTTCGAGCGACAGTCGTTGACTATCATCTCGTGGCGGCGGTCATGTGTTGCCCCCCCCAAGTCGTTGGCGACGGTGAAAAAACGATAGTTGACCTGATTCATGATTTGAACCGAGAACCCGACAGAGACGGGAGACGTCTTTCTCCTGTAGAGATTGACGATGAGCTGCTACGGCACCTAGCCTTGCGTCGTCTTACGCTGGAGTCCGTCCCAATTTCCGGGCAGCCTTTGGTTCTCCGACCTACCGGCCACCTCGCCCGTGGAGGCGTCCCGGTCGATGTTACAAACTCCGTTCATCCAGATAACAGGCAACTGTGCGAGCGCATCGTGAGAGTCATCGGCCTTAACATTGCCGGGATAGATCTCATCATGCCCGATATTGCAAGATCATACAAAGAGGTCGGGTGTACTGTCATCGAGGTAAATGCACGGCCGGGGATCGAGTTTCATCTTTGGCCGCGAGCGGGGACCTCGAGAGATGTGAGTGAGATAATCCTGGCCAATATGTACAATGAGCCGGGCTCTTCGGAAATTGCCACCGTACTCGTCATCGGCGATCGACACACTGGTGCGGTGGCGACAGCAATCGATCATCGGTTCCAGGCGGAAGGGCGAAGAGTTGGTCTCTTGTCGAAAAGAGGCGCTTACATCAACACTGTACCCCAGGAATTTGGGCGGCGGACAACCCCGCAAATGCTGGCCAGAGACCCGTTCCTGGAAGCCCTGGTTTATGCAGCCTCTCCGGACAGACTTTGGGCGAGCGGTCTTTGTCTGGGTGCTTGCCGTGCGGTCTCGATGACTCGAACGGATGCAGACAATGGTACAGTTCTCGAAGATCTCGCCCAGCGAGTGTTGCAGTGCGGAAACCAGGGCTATTTCATTGTCAACAGCGAAGATGAATGGCCCCGCCGTGCGCTGTCGACCTTGCCGATCACACGACTAATATTGGTCAGTTCCGAGCCTGATACTGATACCGACCTACGTCGGCACCTACAGAGTGGTGGTTTGGTTCTAACTTTGAGATGGAGCACTGACGGATCGGGTGCCAAAATGGCGCTTTTGTCGAGATCTGGTGAGCTAGCCGCGGAACCCCTCGCATCTATGTCTCAGTCGCGGCCACCGCAAATAAAGGCTGCCATGCACGCAATGGCAATGTCGTATTTGGCAAAAAAGGATGGCTGGTTCGATGAAGTGGCCCCGTTTCCTTCAGTTCGGCCCGAGACGAACGACGTTCGATAGCAGTGATGAGTTTATCGATTCTGCTCAAGCTAAGGAGAGTAAGGTTATGAACACTGTTTCGCCGATTGCAACACCGAGTGTTTCGCTAAGTGATGCGGCGACACTCGTTGCTTTGACTTTGAAACGCACCACAAACAAAGCAGGACAGCCGCGAACCCGTGCAAGAATGTCGTACAAGACATTCAGGCGCCTGACCGGACGGCGTGTCGGCGGGGCGGCGTTCGTGAGAGGCTTCACGGAGGAATTGTTGAAGCTAGGCTGGCTGATGGTCCGTATGCCATCGGCTTACGGCTTCGTGCGCGCCGCCTCCCTCGACAAGTGGCGTCTCATAAAATCAAATATGGTCGCGGAAGAACTTAAGGTGATTAAGGAGGGATCTGCGGCGAAGGCATTGGAGAGCGCTCGGCAAGAACTCGCTGGATCGGGTGAGAATAACGGTTCAGCAGGCGGCCTCAGTAAGGCAGTTCGAATAAGCGGAGAGAAGAAAAAGCCGGTCGCAAGCATCGGATAGATGTGCCTCGTCAGGAGATTGATTTGTGTAGCCCCCATCAGGGGCAGGCGAATTGAGGCCAAAACGCTGCCGGAAGCTGGGCTGCAGACTCGGATCCAGCTTCCCACCATGGAGCGAAAATGCGGCCTCAGAGCATGTTGAAGGACAATCTCCACGCCCTGTAGAGAGTTGGCCTCAGGGCAACCGACGGCATGTCCTTTCGATCAATTTCAGCACCCGTCGGCGAAAGGTTCGCAGGATTGCGGAGCGCAAGACTTGTGAATTCTTGCGTCTCAGCGTTCGCAGAAGAAGCAGTAGCTTTGGGGAAAAAGATGGCGACTGGATCTGTTTACGTCTGGGAGCGTTGCGATTCAGATTTTACTGGCGGCCGGGTGCATTTAACCGAGGTCGAACTGCCTTATCTTTGCCAAAACACGGGGAGGCAAGGGCTGCGTGGGCGGTACGTGGACGTAATCGGTCATCCAGCCACGGATGTTCACTGGCCCACGGGTGAGATGGGCGAAGCACTGCCCGACAAGCAAGGTAACTATGTTTTCAAGCCTTTCGGCGGCGGAATTCTTGGTGAACAGGAAGGTTGTGAGGCCGCGGCACGCTTCGGCCAGGTCAACGTCTACTACCACGTCTCCTTGATAGCTCATCGAGTGAACGAAGTGCTGCGTTCACTCGGCGAGGGCCCGTTGCCGAAGGTCAGAGCGATCGTTAATGCGCACCAGCCGAAACAAGGGGGAGTTAACGGGGATCTGCTTAGGTTGGTGCCGGTCAAAGGGACCAAATACCGATATCCAGCAAGAATCGAAAATCTCGATGATTTTTCGATCCCCCTCTGTGGGGAATTGCTGTTCGGCCCGGGGCGTGCAGTCACAGCGGAAGGGTGGCTTCCACGAATTTCAGGCGGTGCTTATCTGTGCGACCCCTCGCACAATGCCAGTTTCATATATCAGGCATTCGGGTTTCACGTGGTGCGCCATACCGCTGACATCCAAGCTGACAGGCTGCATGCACCGCGCGCCAGTTTCAGTAAGCCTGGTCCCCTTGAGTACGCCTTGAGCGCATACTTTGCGGCCGCGATGCTGTCGACTCCCTACGTATGGTGTTGGCACCTCCGTCATGATGCCGAGTTCGTACCATCGGATACTCTTGCCAATGATTCGCGTATGGACGACGCCGAGATGCCACCGCCGGAGGCGCTGGTCGCGCAAGTCATAGCGGCGACAATGTGGGACCTACACAAGGCTTTTCCGGGAGACGAACTTACTTGCATTTCGTTAGTTGTAGCTGCCCTTTTGGCGCTGGGACGACTTTCTGATAGCCCGTATGCTCCTTCCGGAATTCGAACGCGCGCCCTCAGGTCACTTCCGAAGAGCTTTGCCTCGTGTTTGCTTCATGCAGACCGAATGAGATTCAGCAGCCGTTACGAAACACTGATCCGAAGCGTTTTTGAGAAGCGTGGGATCGGCTTTAGTTCTTCAGCGGTTGAGACATTGTTGGCACCCTCCGTTCAGCCACCCCTTTACCGCCTCAGTGAATCGGAAGAAGTCCGGCGCCATGTTGTAAAAATTCGCGAGAAGTTTTCAGAGGTCATAATTCCGGATGACATCGATCTCATCGACCCGGACCAACTTGAACAGTTCCTCTCTTCGTCCGCCAGCGCTCCGTACCATTTGGCGGCGGTCGGAGATGTGATGACCGGGATGCGGATGCGTCATCGTATCCGCAGGTTTGGCCCAGACTATGCCTTCGCCTGGGTCAGGCCGATCTTTAGACGCTGCGCTTTGATAACGGGAAACCTTGAGGGGCCGTTCTCCACCATCTCTGAGAAAGCAGATACCACTCGGAACTACTCATACAAAGTCGACCCCAAGTCAGCCTCTGTCTTACGTCGTGCAGGCTTCGCTGCCATGACTGTCGCGAATAACCACATTCAAGACTGCGGTCGGGGTGGCGTGGTTGAGACGCTAGCCACGTTAGAGCGACAGTATATCCAACCGTACGGTGGTGGTAGGAACCAGAGCTCTGCTTACCACCCCGCGATTTTTGATGGCGCAGATATCCGCATCGGACTTCTCGGATATTACTGGAACCGTCGAACAGCGGCTCGTGGCGAACTTCCAGGCTCCGCACAAGATGTGCCCGAATTCATCGAGCGTGATCTGGCCCAACTTCGTCCACTGGTCGATCGGATCGCCGTGATGGTACATTGGGGTTTGCCATACCAGCGCCAACCTACCGAGCAAGACCGCATGAAAGCACGGCTATTTATCGACCTGGGTGCGGACGCAGTCATCGGCCATCATCCCCACATCCTTCAGCCGATCGAGATTTATAACGGTCGGCCGATATTATACAGTGTCGGCAATTTTGCATTTGGGTCCGGAAACAGCAAAGGGGAGTCCATTCTCCCTTGCTTCCACTTTAGTGCGAAGCAGATCCGTTTAGATATTTATCCAGTTTACGTTCAAAACAGAGATCCGCGCCTCGACTACCAACCAAAGATAATGGGAGGAGCAGCCGGTCGCGCGACAATCGATCGGTTGCTGGCGTTGTCGCCTGGACTCGCCGATGTTGTCGTAGCCGTTCAAGACAGATGCCTTAGATTGGCCATCCCTGCACTGGCGTGAGGCTCCGAAGCTCATGCGTATGCCGTACGCGGATTTGCACTGGGTTCCTCGATCGCAATGGCGGCGCGAGCGATACGTGCCGACAAAACAAGGAGCCGATACCCTGTCACGCAGGAGGTGCCGCGGAGGCGTCGCTTGCGAACATTGCGAGGACCAGACGTGGAGAAACGAACTCTTTACTGCTCAGCCGGTTTTGATTTGTTTAGCTGCCGCTAATGGGATATGTCATCCCTGCGGGATCGTCCATGGGAGCGACAGGTGCGATTTCTAATCCGTCTGTTAGGGGCAGTCGTCTTAGGCTGTAGTCTGACGTATTCAGGCCAAGTACTTGCCTGGAAGGTCGGCAAAGGTACGACCTCAGCAACTATTAACGGTATAAAGTTGACAGTATACACCTATCATCCGAAGAACTGTGCCAGTCCATCGATCCTGTTCGTGTTCCATGGACTAAGCCGAACGGCCGAATCCTACCGAGACTACGCGCAGCCTCTTGCGGATCGAAATTGCCTGATCGTTATGGCGCCGCTTTTCGACCTGGAAAGGTTCCCAGGCTGGAGCTATCAGCGGGGAGGCATTGTCAACTCGGGCACAATTCAACCTCGGGACAGGTGGACTGTCTGGTACGTGAAGGGCTTGGTAAACTGGGCGAGGGCCCGAGAGGGGCTGCCGACTGCGCAGTATTACCTTTTTGGGCACTCGGCGGGAGGTCAATTCATGTCGCGTGTTGCAGCATTTGCCTTGTCGGATGCCAAGAGAGTGGTCGTAGCCAATCCGTCGACCTACGTATTGCCCTCGCTAGCAGAGGCGGCAGCCTACGGGCTGGGATGTCTCTCCTCGGGTTGCGTCTATACGCCGGATCAAGCCTCTCAGGAGTTGAAGGCCTATCTGGCTTTGCCTCTAACGATCTATCTTGGAGAAGACGACACTGGCGATGTCGATCTAAACGAAAGCGCAGCTGCTATGCGCCAAGGAGAGACGCGTTTGGATCGGGGGCAGTTCACTTTTGAGCTGGCGCAAGCTGTCGCGACCGCTAACGGGTGGCCTTTCAATTGGCGTCTCGTGATTTTACCGGGTGTCGGACATTCGGCGCGCGACTTGTTGCAGTCTGACCAGGCTCAGCAAGTCTTCGGCCTTAAGTAGAGAATTAGCACATCGCTGACCTCAAGGTCTGCCGCGTTTCACTCAGCTCAATGAGCAGCGAGACAGCTTGCATCGCCTTTTTGCCGAGCGTGAATTGCCGCTGCGTTTTGTTGTTCTAATTTAGTAAATTCTAAACCATCTTCGGTCTAAGTTGCTCTTAAGAGAGGGCTTCTGGATGCGGAGACTGCAAGATCTGCCGCCCGAAAAACGGGGGAACTTTGCCGTCGCGATGGCCTTAATGGTGGTGCCACTGGGCTTGGCCCTCGGCCTTAGCATTGACTTTACCAACGCCGCTTCCTGGAGATCCAAGCTGCAGGAGATAGCCGATTCGGCGGCTCTTGTTGCTGTCGAGAGCGATGGAGGAAACGAAGCAGCCGTCCAGGCCGCGAAGAATTGGGCGCTGGCCAATGGCTCCTTCGTGACCGGCGCTGTCGTTGGGGTGAGCATCACCACTCCTTCTGCTGGGACGCGAGAGGCGGCGGTTGAAATCTCAGCTGGAATGCCAACCGCTTTCATGAGTCTTGCTGGAATTCGGAGCATTAACCTTCACGCGGCGGCAACGGCCCGAAAAGCCGCGCCGGATTATTGCTTCTATGTCCTCGATCCTGCCTCAAATGGAGCGCTGACGGTAATGGGTTCCGGGGGGCTTTCGGTGCCAAACTGCGGTATCCAAGTGAATTCCTCCAGTCCAAGGGCACTGAGGCACGTTGGAACCGGAAAGATTGTCGCCAGAAAAATCTCTATAGTGGGCAATTACCAAGGCGGCGGTTACACCATCATCCCGAAAACCAACCAACCCGAACTTGCAGACCCCCTTGTCGATCTACCGCAGCCCGTTCCACCGAACGGCTGCGACTACAGTGATCAGATGCTGACCGATGTTACCATTCCGGCCGGCCGGGTGTTCTGTGGAAACATTGTCCTCGATGGAAATGTCGTTCTTTCTCCCGGAGTTCACTATTTTCAGAACGCAACAGTGAGCATCGGCAGCCATGTGAATCTCTCGGGCGACGAAGTCACGATATTCGTTGACTCCGAGTCAAGCATTATTCAGTCAGCAGGCAAAGGTGGCGTAAGGATTTCGGCTCCCACGAGCGGCATTTACGCTGGCATCGCTATCTTCGGGTCACGCACAGTTACGCCCTCTGTGCCCACGGTCTCATTGTCCGGAAACAAAAACTACTTAATTGAAGGGGCTATCTACCTGCCCCATCATCGTTTTCGGATGAGAGGGACAACAGACCTGAAGTCGACTGCCAACTCAGGTTGGATTGTTGCGTGGCAATTTTTCTATAGTGGCAACTCGAGTGTGGCCCTGGACTGGTATGGTGCGACTCCGCCGAAAGGCCTTGGAGACTTAGGAATAGTGCTCCTTCGCTGAAGCAATGCTGATGTCAGTGCTCGGCACAGGGCTAATCTTTGTTGTTGCTGCATTGGGCTCGGACCAACCAACCATTCCCGGCGGCTGCCGTTATATGCATGGCCGAAATGACCGAGCGGGGCATGACTGTGCGCAGCTCTTCGGTTGGCGGCGTCCAGCCGGCGCTACCCTGGTCACCCGGAGGCAGCACAGATCGAATCAGGCGGCGAAGCACAATTTTCCGCCAAGTGCCTGAGACTGTTTGGTTGTGGAACCAGTCATGGGCGGAGCTGATCTCCGGTCAATTTTTCTGCTTTGGTCCAAAAAAACAGCGAAATTCGACGTATATCGCGGCGGACTAGCGTCCAAATTGCCGGCGCAAGCGAGTTACAACTTCATGCAGACCCATGGCATTCGAAGCTTTCACAAGAAGGCGGTCCTTCGCGCGCAGGATAGTGGCGAGCTCGGGCAACACATCGTCTGCTGTCGCGAAGTGTGGGCCGAGGAGGTACTCCGGCAGGGCACGACGGAGATATGTCATCTGCGTCCCAACCGTCATCACCATATCCAGATCGGCCGCGAGAACGGGTTCCGCCAGACCGGCGTGAAATTCGGCCGATCGTGGCCCGAGTTCCCGCATGTCGCCAAGAAGGGCAAGCTTTCGGCCCCCACTTGCGCGCTTCCCCTCAGCGAGTGCCGCCAGCACGGCGGCCACCGATGTCGGATTCGCGTTGTAGGCCTCATCGACGACATGGACCTCGCCGGACGCGAGGGCGATGCGTATGACTTCGCCACGTCCGTGGATGGCCTGCACCTCCCCGAGCGCGTTGGTCGCAGCTCCCAGATCAAGGCCGAGCGAATCGACAGCCGCCAGCGCGCTGAGGCTGTTGACTGCCATGTGCCGCCCTGGATTACCTAGCTTGTAGGCGAAATCCCGGCCCTTCAGGACCGCACGCACCAGTTGATCTTCGTGCGAATAGTCCACGAGCCGGTAGTCGGCCTTAGCATGTCCACCGAAGGACACGACCTTCGCCCCGAACGACAGCGCGCGGGCTCGGAGATATTCGAAATGCTCGGAATCCCGAGGCATGATCGCAGTGCCGCCCTCAGCGACATCGTACAGGCGGGCTTTCAACTTGGCGATGGCCTCACGCGAGCCGTACTCTTCGAGATGGGCGTCGCCGATCGTCGTGATAAGAGCGACATGCGGCTTGAGCGCAGATACCTCAAGGAGCCGCCGAAAAAAGCCAATCGACACCTCGACAGCGTGGATGCCATCAGGGGGAAGGTTGGCGATCAGGCCGAGCACGCCGGAGACGGTATTGAAGTTTTCGCCCGGAAAAGGTGGATAACCAGCTGCGGTGAGAATGACGTTGATCATCGCCGTGGTGCTCGTCTTGCCGACGCTGCCGCCAACCGCGATCAGGCGTCCGCCGTAAGCAGACCGCGCTCGCTCGGCGAGATACTTCATGGCGACGCGGACCGAAGCCACCCGGAGCAACGGCAAGCCTTCGAAGTTGGGCCGGTACTCTCGGTCCGCGAGGAGCGCGAGCCCCTGTCGCCTGAAGCGCCTGATCTTCCTGGGGTGTACTCCGTAACGGTAGGTGCCAACGCGCGGGATGACGAGCGCGCCGGGGCCGATCAGTGCGTCGCAGAAGGCTATGCAGTCGGTCGTCCAGGCTTCCGGCAACTCGCCTTCCCATATGCCTCCGGTGATCTCCGCAAGCTCAGCCTTCGTCCAAGGGTGCATTTCTCCCCCTGTCCCGCCGATCGACCCGAATCACGTTAACCCGCGCCCCGGCCACCTTGAATAGGTGGCCGTCCGACATCCCTGTCCTGTGGTTCGATCACTTTCAGCCAATTCCGCTCAATGTGCAATGGTTCCGGGTACCACCTGAGACCTTTGCCGGGTTCAAAGCAGCCTTCGCCAAGCCCGCTACTTTAACGACCACATCCGCAATCACTTTTGAGATCGTCTGGTTGGAACCGATCACGATCTTGGATGAGCGAAACCATCTGTTCGAACGCTAGTCACCTATTCATCGAGTTCAACGGCTCATGGTCGGGGAGACAGTGATGCAGCACCTCGCCAAGGTTTCGCTTGTCGAACGTCTGGCCACAAACGGGGCAGAACTCGAAATATCCTGCTTCGTCGTTGGCCGGCGGCCCGTGGCGCTTGCCCTTGATGCCGGTTGCGGGGTTGTTGGTTCGATCTCGTCTCACGTTGGTCGCCACCGCACGTAACTTTCATGGGGACGGGCCGACAGCCGATCGGGGGTTCCAGCGGGCCGCCGGGCCTACCGGCTGCCAGTGGCGCTGCCGGGTAGAGTCAATTGTAGGCCATTTCATGCGTCATTACTAATACAATAAAATGATAGCGTTCCGTTCCTCTAGCCGCCAGACCGGGCGCGTCCATTCCCCCTATGATGCGGACTTTGGTGGACAATCCGCCCTAAGGGGACGGATGGACACACGAGTCGAGTTCGACCTCGTGATCGATGATGCCGATGTTCGCATTCTTACTCGCCGCGGTCTCGATTGAACGACGAAGTAGCGAGACCTTTCGGCGCCGCCAAGGAGACGTCGACGCTGACGGTCGGTAGCGGCTGTCGTCCGTCGTCTCGGTGCGTCGAAAAACGGGCAAGTTGATTGGGAACAACGATTACCTACCTCGATTTAGGCATCGTAGCGCCGCGCTTCGCAGCGGTTTTGGGCCGCTTCGCCCTTGGAATATGGGTGCCCAAAGTCTGAAGGTCTGCGAAATTCGCCGTACTTATTTCGCAAAAATCCTGCAAAAAAAGTACGGCGATTTCGCGCTAAGTACTTGAAAAACATGGTGATCCCGACAGGAATCGAACCTGTGACCTACAGATTAGGAATCTGCCGCTCTATCCTACTGAGCTACGGGACCATCGCGCCCGACACATAACCGCTTCGGATCGTTTCGCCAAGAGGCAGCTAGGCCGCTCGCTTGGGTTCGACCGCGAACGGGCTCAGGCCGAGCCAGGTCTGCATTTTGCGGGCGATGTCCTGGTCGCCCGTCAAGATGACTTTCGGCCCGGCCTTCTCGACGGTGATCAGCCCCATCCAGATTTCGGTCATCGTGTGCAGGTCGGTCGAGACGTAGAGATCGACATCGAAGCCCGGGTCGTACCAGCAGAGGTCGACCTCGCCGTGCTTCTCGACGATCAGCCACCACGACCGTTTCGAGGCGGGGAGCTCCTGATACAGAAATTGTATCACCGTGCGCCCGTCGGGCAGCGGCGACGCGTTGAGGTTGCGCCGCATGTCCCACATCAGCAGCGACGGATCGAGGTTCTTCAGCGACAGCCGCGACTCGACCCATTTCTGCCCCCAAAAGCCCATCGCCTCGACAACGGAACGCAGATCCCTGCCTGCCTCGGTCATCCGGTATTCGAAGATGCCTTTCTCGCCGCGCACCTCCTTGCGCTCGACGATCCCGGCCAGCTCGAGCTCCTTGAGGCGTTGCGACAGAAGGGTCGGCGACATTTTGGGGACGCCGCGGCGCAGATCGTTGAAACGGGTCGAGCCCGCCACCAATTCGCGAAGCAGAACCATGGTCCAGCGGGTGCACAGCACCTCGGCGGCCATCGATAGCGGGCAGAACTGCTTGTATCCGGACTGGGTCATGATGTTGCCTTCCCCTCAAACTCAGCCGGGATCATAGGCCTTCCCCCGCGGCACGGCGAGTACAGAAACTGTACCACACCAGTACAGATCGGGGACTGGCTGGCGCGACCCTTGCCATGCGACCCCTCTGCCGCTGCACGGGATACCCCTGTGCACGACCAGGAGACATGACCCATGACCGCTTACGTTATCGCAGACATCAAGGTGAGAGACCCGAAGTGGATGCCGGCCTATGCCGCGTCGGTCCACGACCTCGTTCACAAGCACGGCGGCAGATATCTGTCGCGCAGCGGCAATGTGAAGACGCTCGAAGGCAAGCCGCTCGACACGACGCTGATTGCCTTGATGGCGTTCCCGACCGAGGCCGCGGCGCGCGCCTTCACCGACGATCCTGCCTACGCGCCGTTCGTTTCGGCCCGTCAGGGCGGCAGCGACAGCCGTTTCCAGCTGATCGACAACTCCGATCTGGCCGGAACCATCCCGTATCTGCCGAAGGGATGATCTTCCCCTGCATTCGTCGCATCGGGACAGGGATCTCCCAGCAACAACAGCCACAGCGCCCACCTGCCGGACCTCCTTACCTCCGGCGGCCGGCCGGGCTGTGCTTTTCAAGAAGAATGGAATGACTATGACAATCAACTTTCGCAACAAGTTCCTCGCTGCCGCGGCGCTGCTGTCGGCCTGCACTGCGTTGGCGCAGGCGCATCAGGCAGCGCCCGCGTCCGGTCCCAATCCGCTGGCCGACAAGGTACGCGCCGCCAACAGCCGCTTCGAGAATGTGGCGGCGGCGACCGCTGAGGGCTATGCGCCGATCCCCTGCGCCAGCGGCATCACCGGCGGCGCCATGGGCATCCATTACGTCAATCCGGGCTACCTCAAGGACGACGCTGTCGATGTCGCCAAGCCGGAAGCGGTGATGTACGAGCCGATGGCCGACGGCACGCTAAAACTGATCGCGGTCGAATACATCACCTCGAAAGGCCCGGCCTCGCTCGATGGGCATCTGTTCAACTTCAACAGCGCGCCCAATCGCTATGGCCTCGGTCCGTTCTATGAGCTGCATGTCTGGGCCTGGAAGGGCAACCCGACCGGCGCGTTCGCGGATATGAACCCGAACGTGTCGTGCGAACCGACGACTGCTGCCAGCCGGTAAGCAGCCGGGCCAGGCGGCGCCAACGCCGCCTGGCCGAATGTGGGAGCAGGCCCCAAAGAGGTCGGGATAGCGGAACTTTCGGGACGCCGGCGCGCTTTAGTGTCCCGAAGGAGACACCGCATGAGCGCCACCAAAGAGTTCTTTCAAACGTGGCTGCAGGAGAATGTCGGCAATCTGCCCGCCGAGAGCGAGGTGAGCGTCGCCGTCCTGGCGCAGCAATTCGAGCAGGATGCCGATGCTGCCGGCTATGGCCACGAGGTTCGCGAAGACGAACTCGGCAATATCCAGGAGGCGATCGAGGCAGCCCTGACGAAGGCGAGGACAGGCGAAGAGCCGCAGGCTGCCGACGACAATGAGCTGGCGCCGGTCATGGAGGCGCTGGAGGTCGAGGATCCGAAGAGCGGACCTTAGCGGTTGCGGCTCTTCCCTTCCACGCTACATGACCGGGCATAATGGATGCCAAACACCTCACACTCGGCGTCGTGATCGGCGTGGCTATCGGCGTCGTGTTGGACAACATTGTTGCGGGCATCGGTATAGGTATTGCTCTGGGCATTGCCTTCGGCCTTGCCCGGAAGTCGTCCGGCCGGAAGTGACCAGCAGAACATGTCCTGCCCGGTTTTGCCGCCCAGAGGTGCGGCGGTTGCCGCACCGCCGATGCCGAACGGCTACGCCGCCAGCGCCGTTTCCGCCAGCTTCACCCAATAGCTCATGCCGTGCGGGATGACCTCGTCGTTGAAGTCGTAGGCTGGGTTGTGCAGGCCGGCGGTATCGCCATTGCCGATGAAGATGAAGGCGCCCGGCCGCGCTTCAAGCATGTAGGAGAAATCCTCGCCGCCCATCACCGGCTGGATCGCGCGGTGCACATGGCTGTCGCCGGCGACGTCGGCCGCGATGTCGCTGGCAAAGACCGTCTCTTCCGGATGGTTGAAGGTGACGGGGTAATTGGCATTGTAATCAACCTCGATTGTCGCGCCGAAGGCAGCGCCCAGGCCTTGGCAAAGCGCGCGGATGCGCTCTTCGGCCTTCTTGGCGACCTCCTTCTTCAGCGTGCGTACGGTGCCGGCGATCTCGGCCGTCTCGGGAATGACGTTATAGGCGTCGCCGGCGTGGAATTTCGTCACCGAGACGACCACCGCCTCGACCGGATCGGTGCTGCGCGAGGCGATCGTCTGCAATGCGCCGACAAGCTGGCTGGTGATGACGATCGGGTCGATGGTGCCGTGCGGCATCGCCGCGTGGCCGCCCCGGCCCTTGACGGTGATGGTGAATTCGGCGGTCGCCGCCATGATTGGACCCGGCCTGATGGCGAACTGACCGACCGGCAGGCCCGGCATGTTGTGCATGCCGAACACCTTGGAGATACCGAAGCGCTCCATCATACCGTCCTTGACCATCTCGTTGCCGCCGCCGCCGCCCTCTTCGGCCGGCTGGAAGATGACCGCGACGGAGCCGGCGAAATTGCGCGTTTCGGCGAGGTATTTGGCGGCACCCAACAGCATCGCGGTGTGGCCGTCATGACCGCAGGCGTGCATCTTGCCGGGGACGGTCGAAGCATAGGATTTGCCGGTGATCTCGTTGAGCGGCAGGGCATCCATGTCGGCGCGCAGGCCGATGGTCGAGCCTTCGCCGTGGCGGCCGCGGATGATGCCGACGACGCCGGTCTTGCCCAAACCCGTCACGATATCGTCGCAGCCGAAAGCCTTCAGCTTCTCGGTGACGAAAGCGGCGGTCTTGAAGACGTCGAAATTCAGCTCCGGCGTCTGGTGCAAATGGCGGCGCCAGCCGGCCACCTCGTCCTGCATTTCGGCGGCTCGGTTCAGGATCGGCATGATGGTTCCATTTCGCTGTTGGAGCAGGCGGTCTTGGCCTGCTGCTTTGCAATTGTGCCTGCTGCCTTGCAACCATGCACGCTGCTTTGCATTGTGCTGCTGCTTCCACATTGTGATCGGCAGCACTTTGCCATGTTGACGTCACATAGAGTAAATAGCACCGCGACTGTGGTCCGGGAACAGAGGGCCGGACCATTATCCTGGCGATCGTGTAACGAAATCTTACGGAGCCAGGTGGGACTGCGGCAAGAGGCTATTTCGGTTTTCATGATGCGCTACAGGCATTTCCTCAAACTGTTGGTGGCGGGCACGGTGGTGCTTGCGGCGCTGGCCGGGCCTGCCTTGGCCAATCCGACAATCCTGTTCGACCTGAACAGCGGCAAGATCCTGCAGCACCAGGAGGCGTTCAGGCGCTGGTACCCGGCTTCGCTGACCAAGCTGATGACCGCCTATGTGGCGTTTCGGGCGATTGCCGCGGGCGAGGTCCAGCTCGATTCGCCGATCAAGGTAACGAAACATTCTGCCGGCGAGCCGCCGAGCAAAATGGGCTTCAACCCGGGCTCGGTGATGCGGTTGGACAATGCGCTGAAGATGATGCTGGTCAAATCGGCCAACGATATCGCCATGGCGGTCGGCGAGAATATCGGCGGTTCGCAAGCGGCTTTCGCCGAACGCATGAACGCCGAAGCGCAGAGGCTCGGCATGAGCGGGTCCCATTTCGTCAATCCGAACGGGCTCTATTCGCCGGACCAGTATACGACAGCGCGCGATCTCGCTTTGCTGGTGATGGCGATTCGCAAGGAATTTCCGCAATATGCCCCCTGGTTCTCGATCGAAGGCCTTGCCGTCGGCAAGAAGGCGATCTCCAACTACAACCTGCTGATCGGCCGCTATCCGGGTGCCGACGGCATGAAGACGGGTTTCGTCTGCTCGTCCGGCTTCAACATGATCGGCTCGGCGACCCGCAACGGCCGCACCCTGGTCGCCGTAGTGCTCGGCGAGCAATCGGCCATTACCCGCGCCGAGGCGGCGGCAAAATTGCTCGACCAGGGCTTTGCAACGCCGGCGCCGAGCTGGCTGACGGTAGCGGCGCTGCCCGCCTATGGCGACACCATGTCGGCCAACGACATGAATGACGAAATCTGCAAGAAGAAGCCGGTCGAGGAGCAGTCGGAAACCGCACCCGCCGTCGGCGACAAGGGCAAGGACGTGCCGAAATCGCCCTATCAGGAAAAGCTCGACCATGTACCGACGCTGATCGCCGTCGGCCTCGGCGGCGCCACGGGACCGAAGCCGAAGGCGATGCTCGACGCCTCCGGGCAGGAATATGCCGACGTGCCGCTGCCGACATGGCGGCCGGACCGGGCGCCGCCGGCCGGCGCCGAGCCAGTTGTGGCCGGATCCGCCACCGCCGCGCAGGTCCAGCAGCCGGCCAAGGCGCTGAACTAGCCGCATGGCCGGTTTCCCGATCCCCGTTTCGGTGCTCACCGGCTTTCTCGGTGCCGGCAAGACGACGCTGCTCAATCGGCTGCTCCGGGATCCGGCGCTCGCCGACACCGCCGTCATCATCAACGAGTTCGGCGAGGTGGCGATCGACCATCTCCTGGTCGAGCAGGCCTCCGACGGCATCATCCAGCTCTCCGACGGCTGTCTCTGCTGCACGGTGCGCGGCGAGCTGGTCGACACGCTGGCTGACCTCGTCGACCGCCTGCAGACCGGCCGCATCGACCGGCTTGCCCGCGTCATCGTCGAAACCACCGGGCTCGCCGATCCCGCCCCCGTACTGCAGTCGATCATGGCACACCCGGCCCTGGTCCAGGCCTTCCGGCTCGACGGCGTCATCACCCTGGTCGATGCCGTCAACGGCAATGCGACGCTCGATGCGCATGTCGAGGCGGTGAAGCAGGTGGCCGTCGCCGATCGCATCGTGCTCAGCAAGGCCGACCTGACCACGGATGCAGGCGATGTCGAGGCGTTGCGGGCGCGGCTCAGGCAGCTCAACCCGGGCGCCGTGGTGCTCGACGCCGGCGAGGCAAGCACCGCGACCCTGTTCGATAGCGGCCTCTACAATCCGGCCACCAAATCCGTCGATGTGCAGCGTTGGCTCGGCGAAGAAGCCGGCCACGACCATGACCACGGCGGGCATGATCACGACGGGCATGACCATGCCGACCATGATCACCATGACCACAGGCACGATTCCCGCGTGCGTTCGTATTCGCTGGTTCATGACGGGCCGGTGCCGTTTTCGGCAATCGAGATGTTCCTCGATCTGTTGCGCTCGGCGCATGGCGAGCGCCTTTTGCGGATGAAAGGCGTCATCGAGCTTGCAGAAGACCCGTCGCGGCCGCTGGTTATCCATGGCGTGCAGAAGATCCTGCATCCGCCGGTGCAACTGCCGGCCTGGCCGGACAGCCAGCGCGGCACCAGACTGGTGCTGATCACGCTCGACATGCCCGGAGACTATGTCCGGCGGCTGTTCGCCGCCTTCACCAACCGGCCGTCGATCGACACGCCGGATCGCGCAGCACTGGAAAGCAACCCGCTGGCTATTGCCGGATCGTGATCTCCCCCCTTGAGGGGGAGATGTCGCCGAAGGCGACAGAGGGGGTCGCCTCGGCTGGCGCGACGCCCTGTGGGACGAGAGAAAAGGTTGGCGCTTCACGCGCGGCAACCCCCTCTGGCCTGCCGGCCATCTCCCCCTCAAGGGGGGAGATTATCCCGCTCAGCCGCTTTCGCCAGAACGAGCTAAGTCGAGACTCAGCCGATCCCGCACTCGACCAGGAAGCGGTGGCCGCCCGATATCGCCGTCGTCTCGATCAGCCGATGGCCGGTCTCGGCGCAGAAGGCGGGAATGTCGATGACGGCGAGCGGATCGGTGGTTTCGAGCCACAGCCGGCTGCCCGGCTGCATTGCGGCCAGGCGCTTTTTTGCCTTGAGCACGGGCAACGGGCAGTTCAGGCCTTTGAGGTCGTAGACGGCGGCGGGGCTGGTTGAGGGCCTGTGTTCTTGGCCCCCATCTTCTTGCTCAAGCATGAAGTTCAGCCGCCAAACATGCCGAGCAGCTTTTTCTTCAACCTTGTCGCCGTGCTTTCGGCGTCCGCAGCCTGCGTTTCGACTGCCGGGGCGGCGTCCGATGGCGCTACGGTGGCGGTGGCGACAGGCATCTCTGCGGCGGTCTTGGCAGCTTCCTTTTCGGCGAGCGCCTGGGCTTTGGCAGCTTCCTTCTCGGCCAAGGCCTGTGCCTTGGCTGCCTCTTTCGCGGCCTTGGCCGCTTCTATGGCGGCAAGCCTTTGTTCCTCGGCCTTCTGCTTGGCGGCCTTTTCGGCATCGAGCGCCGCCATCTTGCGGCCCGCCGGCGAATCGATGCGGCCCATGCGCGCCGTTTCGGCCACGGTGCCGTCCGGGTTGAGCGAGGGCGGCTCGATCGGAACGCGTTCGCCGCGGGCACGCCGCTTCGACCAGTCGGAAACGATGCTGGCTTCCTTGATCCCGGCGATGGTTGGCTTGGGTGCCGGCACGCTGGCCTTGACGGCGCCGTTGAAGGCCGCCTCATAGGTGCTTTGATAGGCGTTGATGGCGCTCTTCAGCGAATCGGGCTGGGTGGTCACAGGGCAAGCGCCGGTCGGATTAAAGGTCGAGCCGTCGGCCGCTACCTGGTTGAAGACGTAGCGCTTCTCGCAGACGTCGACTTTCGGCGGCACCTTGGTGACCTCGAAATTGTCGTAGCCGACCTTCAGCATCTTCCAGAATTCGTAGTTCGGGTCGTTGCGATAGCGCGCCATGTTGGCTGCGGTCATGCGGAACGGAAAAGCCTGGATCTGGAACTCGGTCTGGCCGCCCTGGAAGGCGTCGCGGCCGAAGGCGTAGATCTGCTCGATCTGCGCGTCGGTCATCGAATAGCAGCCGGACGACGAGCAGGCGCCATGGACCATCAGGTTGGAACCGGTGCGGCCATTGGCGCGGTCATAGGCGTTCGGGTAGCCGATGTTGAAGGACAGGTGGTAATTCGACCGCGGATTCATCTGTGCCGGGCGGACCGTGTAAAAGCCTTCCGGCGCCTGGCGGTCGCCTTCGGTGAATTTCGGCCCGAGCTTGCCCGACCATTTGCAGATGTCGTAGCTGGCGACCAAGTCGTAGCGGCCGTTGGTCTTGGCCTTCCAAATTTCGAGCTTGCCTTCTTCCTTGAAGATGCGGGCCATCACCGAGGAGGTGCGGACCATGCCCTTGGCTTTCATCTCGGCCAGGATCTTGTCCGGCAGCGGCTTGTTGGCTTGCGGCGCAAAATCCTTCATCGAAGCGTCATTGCAGCCGGCGACGCCGATCGCAGCGATCAGAACTCCGGTGCGGGCAAGCTTGGCAAACATGGATATGGCTATCGTCTTCATCTCTGCGCCGCGGATGCCGCGGCTGCTAAACTGACCACTGACGGACCCTAAGCCCGTTAACCTTGAAAATTCCTTACTGCAATCATGCTGGCGCGTCCCCTTACGGCAAGCCCACTGAGCCGAATGCGGCGGCATTTTTGTGGCGAAACTGCTTCACGCCGCCACATTTCGGGCCGCGTGCCTGCCGGATGTTATAGATTGCGGCCCATCGCCAGGTATTTCTCGCGGCGATGCTCGCGGAAGTCGGTGTTGGCGCCGGAGAATTCCTTCATCGTCCTGGCGATGAGGTCGCCGGTGGCGGCAATCACCGTTTCGGGGGCGCGATGGGCACCGCCGAGCGGCTCGGCGACGATGGCGTCGATGATCTTCAGCTCCAACAGATCCTGCGCCGTGATCTTCATGTTGGTCGCAGCGTCCTTGGACCGCGTGGTGTCGCGCCACAGGATCGAGGCGGCGCCTTCCGGCGAGATCACCGAATAGATGGCGTGTTCGAGCATGTAGACGCGGTTGGCGGTGGCGATCGCTATGGCGCCGCCCGAGCCGCCTTCGCCGATCACCACCGAGATCGACGGCACCTTCAGGCCAAGGCAGGCCGAGGTCGAGCGGGCGATGGCTTCCGCCTGGCCGCGCTCTTCGGCGTTGACGCCGGGGTAGGCGCCGGCCGTGTCGACCAGCGTCAGCAGCGGGACTTGGAAGCGGTCGGCGAGTTCCATCAACCGCACCGCCTTGCGGTAGCCCTCCGGCCGCACCGAGCCGAAATTATGCTTCAGCCGGCTTGTCGTATCGGAACCCTTCTCCTGGCCGATGATTGCCACCGGCTCGCCACGGAAGCGGGCGAAGCCGCCGACGATCGCCTGGTCCTCGCCGAAATTGCGGTCGCCGGCGAGCGGCGTGAAATCGGTAAGCAGGCCCTTGATGTAGTCGATGCAATGCGGCCTGTCCGGATGGCGCGCCACCTGCACCTTCTGCCATGGCGTCAGCGCCTTGTAGGCGTCGCGCAGCGCATCGCGCGAGCGCTTCTCGAGACGGGCGATCTCATCGCCGACATCGACCGCCTCGCCGTTCTCGGCAAGCTTCTTCAGCTCAAGGATCTTGCCTTCGAGATCCTGCACAGGCTTTTCGAAATCGAGGTAATTGTACATTCTTGGGCGGACCGGCAAGTCGGAAGGCAATGACTGACGCAAGCCTGAAAATGCAGGCTGGGCGCGGTGGAACGTCGTTCTCACATAGCGGCATGACGCCTAGTCGGCAAGCGGATGATGATCGTTGACCAGAAGCACCAGCCGCTCCTCCAGCACATGCGTGTAGATCTGCGTCGTTGAAATATCGGCATGGCCAAGCAACTGCTGCACGGCCCTGAGATCAGCGCCGTTCTGCAGCAGATGGCTGGCGAAAGCATGGCGCAGCACATGCGGCGATATCTTCGCCGTGGCAATGCCGGCCCGAGCGGCAAGCCCTTTCAGCTCGCGGGCAAAGACCTGTCTCGAGAGATAGCCGCTGTCGGAGGCAGCCGGAAACAGGAACGGGCTGTCGGCAAGAGCCGGCACCGCCGCCCCCCGTGCGGCAAGCCATGTCCGCATCGCGGTGCGCGCCTTGGCCGACAGCGGCACCATGCGTTCCTTGTTGCCCTTGCCTCGCACCATGAAGAAGCGGTCGTCGCGCTGCGCCACCGTCACGGGAAGGCCGACCAGCTCCGAAACGCGCAAGCCGGTGGCGTAGAGCACCTCGACCAGCGCGTGCAGGCGCAGCGCCGCCAGCCTGTCGCCGTCATGCATGGAGGGGTCCACCGCCTCCTGCGCCGCGCGGTCGAGCAGCCGGCCGGTATCGGCCTCGCTCATCGTCTTAGGCAGCGGCCGGCCTTTCCTCGGACTGTCCAGCGTGCCGGTCGGATCGTCACCCCGCAGGCCTTCGGCGTAGAGGAACTTGAAGAACTGCCGGATCGCCGACAATTTGCGCGCCTGCGAGGTGGCGGCAAAGCCGCGCGCGGCGATGTCGTCGAGATAGGTACGGATGTCGGCGCTGGTGGCAGCGGCAAGCCCACCGCCGATCCCGACGGAAGCGTCTTCGAGGTCGCGGCGATAGGAGGAAAGCGTGTTTTCGGCCGCGCCGCGCTCGGCGCTCATCATCTCCAGGAAGGCTTCGATGCGGGCGGCGCTGTTCATTTTTTGGGATTGAGCTTTTCCGGAGGGATACGCACGCTCATTTCCGCCTTCCTCGGCTCGACGAACATGACCAGGGCGAACATCGCGCCATAGACAATGCCGGCCAGAATCGCGAGCGTCACGACAAAGCGAAACAGTGTTGGCATTAATTTTCGCCCGTCGTCTTATTCTGCATTTCCAACCCTGTGCCCTTATGAGACGCCAATCCGGCCAATTCAAGGGTGAAGCCCATAGTCCCGGTTGCGCCGCGCTTGACGCAAACAGGCTTTTGATGTCGATACGCCGCCAAAGAGGCCCTAGAAGCATGAACGCGCTACCAGCAAATCCTCCGGGCGAGAGCCATGCCGCGCTGCTCGGCCGGCTGGGCGGCCGTTCCATCGTCTTCGTCGGGCTGATGGGCGCCGGCAAGACGGCGATCGGCCGCAAGGTGGCGGCGATGCTGGCACTGCCCTTCATCGACAGCGACCAGGAGATCGAAACTGTTTCGCGCATGAGCGTCCCGGACCTGTTCGAGCGCTATGGCGAGGCGGAGTTCCGAGCACTGGAGCAGCGCGTCATCCTGCGTGTGCTGGAGCACGGGCCGCAGGTGCTGTCGACCGGCGGCGGCGCCTTCATGAACGCGCAGACGCGCGAGGCGATCGCCAGCCATGGCGTGTCGGTTTGGCTGAAAGCCGAGATCGACCTGTTGATGGAGCGCGTTTCCAAGAAACAGAACCGGCCGCTGCTGAAAAGCGCCGATCCACGCGCCGTGCTGGAACGGCTGATGGCGGAACGCTACCCGGTTTATGCCGCGGCCGACGTCGTCGTGCCGACCCGCGACGACCGCAAGGAGATCATTGCCGCCGAAGTGGTGGACGCGCTGCGCGGCCATCTCGGCGTTGCCGATATTGACGAGGTGCGGTCGTGAGCGCTGATGCAACGGTCTCTGTCGAAGTCGGGCTTGGCAAGCGTGCCTACAATATTTTGATCGGTCCCGGCCTGCTGTCACGCGCCGGCGCCGAGATTTCGCGCCGTCTGCCGGGGACGCGGGCGGCGGTCGTCACCGACGAAAACGTCGCGGCCGCGCATCTCGCGACGCTTGCGGCCGGCCTGGCAAGCGGTGGCATCCAACATGCCGTCATCACGTTGCCGCCAGGCGAAAAGACCAAGAGCTTTGCGCATCTCGAAGAGGTGGTCGACGGCGTGCTGGCCGCCAAGCTGGAGCGCGGCGACGTCGTCATCGCGCTCGGCGGCGGCGTCGTCGGCGACCTCGCCGGCTTTGCCGCCGGCATCGCGCGGCGCGGCATGAACTTCGTGCAGGTTCCGACCTCGCTGCTGGCGCAGGTCGATTCCTCCGTCGGCGGCAAGACCGGCATCAACAGCAAGCGCGGCAAGAACCTGGTCGGGGTATTCCACCAGCCTAGGCTGGTGCTGGCCGACACCGAAGTGCTCGACACGCTGCCAATCCGCGAGTTTCGCGCCGGCTATGCCGAACTGGCCAAATACGGGCTGATCGACCGGCCCGAGTTTTTCGCCTGGCTGGAAGAAAACTGGCGTCAAGTGTTTGCCGGCGGGCCGGAGCGGGCTGCGGCCATCGCCGAGGCCTGTCGTGCCAAGGCCGACGTCGTTGCCCGCGACGAGTTCGAGACCGGCGACCGCGCGTTGCTCAATCTCGGCCACACCTTAGGTCATGCGCTGGAGGCGGCGACCGGCTATGACGGCGCAAGGCTCGTGCATGGCGAGGGCGTCGCCATCGGCATGGCGCTGGCGCACCGCTTTTCGTCAAGGCTCAATTTGGCGAGCCCCGACGACGCGGCGCGTGTCGAGGCGCATCTTCGCGCCGTCGGTCTGCCCTGGCGCATGGCCGACATTCCCGGCGAACTGCCCGATGCCGAGACGCTGTTCTCCTTCATCACCCAGGACAAGAAGGTGTCGCGCGGCGCGCTGACCTTCATCCTGACGCGCGGCATCGGCCAGGCCTTTATCGCCCGGGATGTGCCGGCCTCGGAAGTGCTGGCGTTCCTCCGGGAGAACCATCCGGGTCGGCAGGAAAGCCGCCCGGGATGAGCCAGGCCGGCTGGATCGCGGCTGCCGTGCTCGCCGGCCTCGGCCTGCTGGGCTTCGTCTTGCGCCGGCGCCTGCTCGCCGCCTTCGGCTACGAGCTGCAACGCATCGAGCCGCAGCGCTCTGCGCGCGAGGAACTGCGCGGCGCCGTCGACGATTTCCGCCGCGACGGCCAGGTGGTGCGCGAGGACCGCGCCCGCATCGGCGGCCTGTTCGACCTCGAGGAGCTCGAAGTGTCGGACGTCATGGTCCACCGCACGAATATGCGCTCCGTCAACGCCGACGACCCGCCCGAAGCGGTGGTTCGCGAGATCCTGCAGAGCCCGCACACCCGCATGCCGTTGTGGAAGGGTTCGCTCGACAACATTGTCGGCGTGCTGCACGCGAAGGATCTGCTGCGCGCGCTGAACGAGGTCGGCAACGATTTTTCCAGGATCGACGTGATGAAGATCGCGTCGAAACCGTGGTTCGTGCCCGACACCACGACGCTTCAGGAGCAGCTCAATGCCTTCCTGCGCCGCAAGGCGCATTTCGCCATCGTCGTCGACGAATATGGCGAGGTCGAAGGGCTGGTGACGCTGGAAGACATCATCGAGGAGATCGTCGGCGAGATCGCCGACGAGCACGACATCGACATCCAGGGCGTCAAGCAGGAGGCCGACGGCTCCGTCGTCGTCGACGGCACGGTGCCGATCCGCGACCTTAACCGGGCGCTCGACTGGAACCTGCCGGACGAGGAAGCCACCACCATCGCCGGCCTTGTCATCCACGAGGCGCAGTCGATCCCGGACGAAAAGCAGGCCTTTACGTTTCACGGCAAGCGCTTCGTCGTCATGAAGCGCGACAAGAACCGTATCGCGCGGCTGAGGATCAAGCCGGCGATGCTTGGAGAATGACAGTGCGCACCTTGTGGCAGCCGTGGGCAGTCAGGAGTTGATGACGATCGATCGGCGAAGCCTGCTTCTGGCGTCGATAGCGGCGCTGCTGCCGGGACAGGCGGCGGCATTGCGGCTGCGTTCGCCGTCGCCCGAAACCTTCGACTATGGGCCGGCCAAGCTCGACATCTATTCCCGCGATGGCGCAAGCGGCCTGCCGGTCGTCTTCTTCGTCCATGGCGGCGCCTGGCGGGTCGGCAACCGCAACAATGTCAATTCCAAGCCTGGTTTCCTGCTCGACAATGGCTTCGGCTTCGTCTCGATCGACTACCGGATGCTGCCTGAAGCCGACGTCGCCACCCAGGCGGCAGATGTCGAACTGGCCTATCGTTACGTCCGCGCCAACATCGCCAGGCATGGCGGCGATCCGGACCGGATCGTCGCCATGGGCCATTCGGCCGGCTGCCATCTCGTCGCATTGACCGGGCTGCGCGGCGGCCTGCCCGGCGTCGCGGCGCTGGTTCTCGACGACACCAGGGCCTACGATCTGGAGGCGCTGGCCAGAAGCGGCGGCATGGCAGGGGTCTATGCCCGCGCCTTTCCCGATCCGGCGCAGTGGCGCGCGCTGTCGCCTGTCACCTATGTGGAAGGCCGCAAGCACCCGCCGACCTTCATCGCCCATTCGCGCGCGAAAGCCCGCGCGGCGGACGCGCAGGCCTTCGCCGAGCGTCTGCGCGCCACCGGAACCAAGGTCACGCTGTTCGACGGCAGCGACTATTCGCACATGTCGATCAATCGCGACTTCGGCACCGAAGGCGATGCATTGACCGCAGCGGTGATGGCCTTCCTGAGGGCGAGCCTCGGCTGAAATTTACCAGCGGGTCTTTTCACCGGGCGCCACCGGCTCGATTGCCAGGGCGTGGACGCCGGATTTCAACTCCTCGGCCAGCAGATCGTTGACTGCGCGGTGACGTTCGACGCGGCTCATGCCGGCAAAGGCGGGGGCGACGATGCGGACGCGGAAATGCGTCTCGCCAGTGCCGTCGAAGGTGGCGTGATGGCCGGAATCCACATGATGATGCCCGGCATGGAGATGGCTTTCGTTGATGACGTCCAGCCGTTCCGGCGAAAACGCCTTTTTCAGCTTACCTTCCATCGTTGCCTGTATGGACATCGCCGCTTCCCTTCACCACATCTATGTCATCGCACAAAATTCGCAATTCGCCGGTTTTATGCCGCGATTCAGCGGTTAGGGCGATCATCGCGAAAATGTCAATTCTTGTTTCGCATCAGCGAACAGCCCATAAATGGGTGAGATGAAGCCGTACCCAAAATATTTCGAGAAGATTCGCATCCGCCCGGAGAAGGACGCGGAGCTGAAGTCGCGTTCGCCGATCTGCCAGTGGGATGGCTGCAAGGAGGCCGGTACCCACCGTGCCCCGGTCGGACGGATGAAGGAAGGCGAGTATTTCCAGTTCTGCTTCGACCATGTGCGCGAGTACAACAAAGGCTTCAATTATTTCTCGGGCGTTCCCGACACCGAGATCGCCCGCTTCCAGAAGGAAGCCATGACCGGCCATCGGCCGACCTGGAAAATGGGCGTCAACGGCGCCTCGACCCGCTCCTCGCCGGACTTTGCCCAGGCGCGCTCCGGTCGCGCCGGCTACTACAATCGCATGCGCGATCCGTTCGACCTGTTCAAAGGCCCGAAAGACCCGCGCGAAGCACGCGAGCGCAAGGCCAAGCCGCTTGAGGCCAAGGCACTGGAAACGCTTGGCCTTGATACAAAGGCAACTGGCAAGGATATCAAGGCGCGCTATAAGGAACTTGTGAAACGCCACCACCCGGATGCGAATGGCGGCGACAGAGGTTCGGAAGACCGGTTCCGCGATGTGCTCCAGGCGTATCGCGTGCTCAAGCAGGCAGGTTTGTGCTGAGCGACCATACGGTTCGTGTCGCTTTCCAACTTTCATAAGGTTGGAAAAGGCTCTAAGACCGCCCCCGAACAAAATCGATTGCCGGCGAAACGCGGCGTTTCGCTTGTGGAGACGTTGATAGAGATGAACAAGGTCGATCGCGACATCGCCAACCTGCCCGACACCACGGTGTCGGTGAAGGAGACATTCGGCTTCGACTCCAAGATGGTGGTGCCGGCCTATGCGGTGACGAGCGAGCATGTCCCCGACATCGATCCGGACTACCTGTTCGACAAGAACACGACCATGGCGATCCTCGCCGGCTTTGCCTACAATCGCCGGGTCATGGTGTCCGGTTACCACGGCACCGGCAAGTCGACGCATATCGAACAGGTCGCCGCCCGCCTCAACTGGCCCTGCGTGCGTGTCAATCTCGATAGCCATGTCAGCCGTATCGACCTCGTCGGCAAGGACGCCATCGTGGTCAAGGACGGGCTGCAGATCACCGAATTCCGCGACGGCATCCTGCCCTGGGCCTACCAGCACAATGTCGCACTGTGCTTCGACGAGTACGATGCCGGCCGTCCGGACGTGATGTTCGTCATCCAGCGCGTGCTGGAATCGTCGGGCCGGCTGACGCTGCTCGACCAGAGCCGGGTCATCCGCCCGCACCCGGCCTTCCGGCTGTTTTCGACCGCCAACACGGTTGGGCTGGGCGACACCACCGGCCTCTACCACGGCACCCAGCAGATCAACCAGGCGCAGATGGACCGCTGGTCGATCGTCACCACGCTGAACTACCTGCCGCACGACAATGAAGTGAACATCGTGCTGGCCAAGGCCAAGCACTACCGCGATGGCAAGGGCAAGGAGATCGTCAACAAGATGGTGCGCGTCGCCGACATGACGCGCTCGGCCTTCATCAACGGCGATTTGTCGACGGTTATGAGCCCGCGCACGGTTATCACCTGGGCCGAGAATGCCGAAATCTTCGGCAATATCGGCATGGCGTTCCGGCTGACCTTCCTCAACAAATGCGACGAGCTGGAACGCTCGCTGGTCGCCGAATTCTATCAGCGCGCCTTCGGCGAAGATCTGCCGGAATCGGCTGCCAATGTGGTGCTGGGCTAAGCAGAGTCTCGATGGCGGGTCCGGGCGACAACACGCGAAACAAATCCAAGACCGGCGCTGAGAATGACAGCTTCAAGCGCGCCGTCACCGTCTGCATGCGCGCCATTGCCGGCGACAAGGATCTCGAGGTCGGCTTCGCCAAGGACCGGCCGGCGCTGGCCGGCAGCCGCGCCCGGCTGCCCGAATTGCCGAAGAAGGCATCAAAGGCCGACATCGCCATCACCCGCGGGCTCGGCGATTCCATGGCGCTGAAGCGCGCCTGCCACGATGCGCGCATCCACACCAGGCTGGCACCGGAAGGCAAGCAGGCCCGCGCCATCTATGACGCGGTCGAGCAGGCCCGGGTGGAGGCGATCGGCAGCCGCGCCATGCAGGGCGTCGCCGACAATATCGGCTCGATGCTGGAGGACAAATACGCCAGGGCCAACCTCATCGACGTCAAGGACAAGGCCGACGCGCCGATCGAGGAGGCGCTGGCGCTGATGGTGCGCGAAAAGCTGACCGGCCGCACTGTGCCGAAGAGCGGCGAACGGCTGGTCGATCTCTGGCGCCCTTGGGTCGAGGAAAAGGCCAGTGCCGATCTCGACGGGCTGTCGGCAAAGCTCGACGACCAGCAGGCGTTCGCCCGCGTGGTGCGCGAGATGCTCGCCTCCATGGAAATGGCCGAGGAGCTCGGCGATGACCAGGAGACGGAAGACTCGGAGGACAACGACGAAAACCAGCCGCAAGGCGAGGAGCAGAGCGAGGAGGGCGGCGAAGACGATTCGGGCTCCGAGCAGTCGCAGTCCGAGGATACAGAGGCATCGTCGGACGACGAGCAATCGGCCGAGACAGAGGCCTCCGACGCCACCGCCGAGGATCTCTCCGACGATGACGACGCCGATGCGGAGACGCCCGGCGAGGCGCGCCGCAACGACAATCCCTTCACCAATCTGCCGAAAGAGATCGACTACAGGGTCTTCACCACGGCCTTCGACGAGACCGTAGGTGCGGAGGAACTGTGCGAGGAGGAGGAGCTCGACCGGCTGCGCGCCTTCCTCGACAAGCAGCTCGCCAACCTTTCCGGCGTCGTCGGGCGGCTGGCCAACCGGCTGCAGCGCCGCCTGATGGCGCAGCAGAACCGCTCCTGGGATTTCGACCTCGAAGAAGGCTATCTCGATCCGGCACGGCTGGTGCGCGTCGTCATCGACCCGATGCAGCCTTTGTCCTTCAAGCAGGAGCGCGATACCAAATTCCGCGACACGGTGGTGTCGCTGGTGCTCGACAATTCGGGTTCGATGCGCGGCCGGCCGATCACAGTCGCCGCCACCTGCGCCGACATCCTGGCGCGCACGCTGGAACGCTGCGGCGTCTCGGTCGAAATCCTCGGCTTCACCACCCGCGCCTGGAAGGGCGGGCAGGCGCGCGAGAAATGGCTGAAGGAAGGCAAGCCGCCGAACCCCGGCCGGCTCAACGATCTGCGCCACATCATCTACAAATCCGCCGACCATCCGTGGCGGCGGGCGCGCCGCAATCTCGGCCTGATGATGCGCGAGGGCCTGCTCAAGGAAAACATCGACGGCGAGGCGCTGCTGTGGGCGCACAACCGGCTGATCGCGCGGCCGGAGCAGCGCAAGATCCTGATGATGATCTCGGACGGCGCGCCGGTCGACGATTCGACGCTGTCGGTCAATCCCGGCAATTATCTCGAGCGGCATCTGCGCGCCATCATCGAACTCATCGAGACGCGCTCGCCGGTCGAGCTTTTGGCCATCGGCATCGGCCACGACGTCACCCGCTACTATCGCCGCGCCGTCACCATCGTCGATGCCGAAGAACTGGCCGGCGCCATGACCGAGCAGCTGGCCTCGCTGTTCGCCGAGGAAACCGTGCGCGATACGCGGCGCGGCGGCATGCGGCGCGCCGGATGATTTTTTCCCGCGGCGGCTTTTGGCAGAAGCTTTTGGCCGCCATCGCGTTGTTCGGCATCAGTTTGGCGCCGGCTGTCGCTGCCGGGCCGGCCTCGGTCGAGCCGGCCGAAATCTCGGCCCGGCCCATAACCCAGTTTCGCATCGGCGATGACGAAAAACAGTTCGGGCCGCTCGAATTCGTCGGCGGGCTCGAAATGACCTCGCCGACGCGCGATTTCGGCGCGCTGTCGGCGCTTCGGTTCCTCAAGCCAGGCAGCGATTTCATCGGCGTTGCCGACACCGGTTTCTGGTTCTTCGGCACCCTCGTTCACGATGCCGAGAAGCGGCCTTCCGGCATCCAGAATTTTCGCATGCAGCAGATGGTCGATGCGGCCGGCCAGCCGATCGACGAGAAATGGGCGGTCGATGCCGAAGGCCTCGCGGTCAAGGACGGTATTGCCACGGTCGGTTTCGAGCGCGATCACCGTATCGCCGAGTTCAAGATCGATCCGGACGACATGAAGGCGCCGTTCAGGCAATTGGACTTCCTGATTCCGGCCTGGGAACTTCGCCGCAATCGCGGCTTCGAGACCGTCACCCGCGCCAATCCCAACGGGCAGCACGCGGGCGGGCTGGTCGTGGTGTCGGAAAAGAGCCTCGACAAGACCGGCAACATCTTTGCCGCGATCATCGAAGGGCCGCGCAAGGGCGTCTTCACCGTCAAGCGCAATGGCGATTTCGACATCACCGACGGCGCCTTCCTGCCGGACGGCGACCTGTTGCTTCTGGAGCGCAGTTTTTCGATGGCCGGCGGCGTCAAGATGCGGCTGCGGCGCATATATGGCGAAAGCGTCGAGAAGGGCGCCGTCGCCGACGGTCCGGTGCTGCTCGAAGCCGACATGGGCTACCAGATCGACAACATGGAGGCGCTCGACGTCTGGACCCGCGACGATGGCGCGCTGATCGTGTCGTTGATGTCCGACGACAACCACTCGATCCTGCAGCGCAATCTTTACCTGGAATTTGTGCTGCACGAGGATTGACGCGCGACCGGCCTGCTGGCCGACAGCATCGCTGGCGTTTCCGCGCCGTTTTGCAGCGCAGGCAATTTCCCTTGCAATTTCCCCTGGCAATGACCCGCGTCGCGGGTTTTCCAGCCGGCTCTCACGATCTGCAAAAATACTTTAGCCGTGACTTGACAATTTGTGTCATCGGCGAAATACTCAAGTCCATGCTTAAGTATTCCGAGATCGACAGCATCCTGCGGGCTCTTGCCGAGCCGACGCGCCGGGCAATCCTGGAAAGGCTGAGCCGCGGGCCGGCCACCGTCAGCCAGTTGGCGGAGCCGTTCGGCATGACCTTCGCCGCCGTGCTCCAGCATCTCCAGGTGCTGGAAGCGTGCGGGCTGATCCGCAGCGAGAAGGTCGGACGCGTGCGCACCTGCCGGATCGAGCCCGGCGGGCTAGCCCCGCTCGCCGACTGGATCGCCGCGCGCCGTACGCCGGCCGAACGCCACCTCGACCGTCTCGGCCAGATCCTGGCGGAGACTGACCAACCGGACGCAACACTCCACGACCAGGAAAAGGACGACAAGAAATGAACCAGATTGCCCCCGTTAACGACGAGCACTCCGTTATCCATTCGACCTTCACGATCGAGCGGACCTATCCGCAATCGCCCGAGAGCGTCTTCTTCGCCTTTGCCGACAAAGCGACGGTGCGGCGCTGGCGTGTCGAAGGCGACGGCTTCACCATCGCCGAATTCACCTTCGATTTCCGTGTCGGCGGCGGCGAGGTTTCGCGGTTCAGCTACCAGGGCGGCCCGGAGATCAGGCTCGATGCGCAGTTCCAGGACATCGTCCCTGACCGGCGCATCGTATTTTCCTACCGGATGGCGGTCGGGCCGCAGCCGCTGTCGGCGTCGCTCACCACGGTCGAGCTTGCACCTTCCGGCGAGGGCACCCGCCTGACCTATACCGAACAGGGTGCGTTTTTCGATGGCGTCGATTCAGCGCAAGGACGCGAAGAGGGCACGCGCGGGCTGCTGCAGGCGCTCGCCGCCGAGCTTCAGAAGGCGAGGTAGAGGTTCGTCGGTGTACCGGGCGGCGTCCAACAAGGGCCCGCTCGGATTGCGAGGGGCCTATTGCCCTTTGCTCGCGATCCAGACGACGTGCCGGGCGCCGCGCTTGCCGTGGGCCCGCACCTTGACCTCCTCGACCGTGAAGCCAGCCTGCCTGAGCCGCCGGGTGAAAGCTGCGTCAGGGCCTTGCGACCAGACCGCCAGCACACCGCCGGGTTTGAGCGCAGCGCGTGCGGCGCTGAGGCCGGCTGCGCTGTAGAGCGCATCGTTGGCCTTGTAGACGATGCCTTCCGGGCCGTTGTCGACATCGAGCAGGATCGCGTCCCAGGCCGAAGCTTGCGATCGAATGAGCTGCCCGACATCGGCCTCGCGAATGCCGACACGCCGGTCGTCAAGGCAACCGTCGAAAACTTCGGCCATCGGGCCGCGCGCCCACGCCACGACCGCCGGCACCAATTCGGCAACGGTGACCTGCGCATCGTCGCCGAGCTCGGCCAGCGCCGCGCGCAAGGTAAAGCCCATGCCGAGGCCGCCGATCAGGATGTTTGGGGTCCGGCGGCCGGCAATCCTTTGGCAGGACAGTTTCGCAAGCGCCTCTTCGGAACCGCTGAGCCGGCTGTTCATCAGCTCGTTCGCGCCAAGCATGATCGAGAATTCGCCGCCGCGCCGCTTCAGGCGGAGTTCCTGTCCGCCGTCAGGCGTTTTTGCCGAGTCCAGTTGAAGCCAGGGGATCATGCTCGATAGTCTTTGAGCATGATCTTGTCCGAAAACCGGTTCCCACTTTTCGGGATCATGCTGCCAGTGCCGGCTGGCTCCAGCGGGCGGCAAGCAGCCGGTAGGGGATCAGCGCCACCACCGCTATGATCAGCTTGACGCCGAGATCGCCGAGCGCCCAGGAGACCCAGCGCATCGTCTCGACCGGCAGCACGCCCATCAGCGGTGCGGTTTCCAGCGCAAAGCCGTCATTCGGCCCGGCGAGGGCGAAAGCCGCCGCAAAGGCGACGGTGAAAAACACCACCGTATCGAAAACGGAGCCGACCAGCGTGCCGACGATCGGCGCGCGCCACCAGCTCTGCCGGCGCAGCCGGTTGAACACGGTGACGTCGAGCAACTGCGCGGTGAGGAAGGCGGCACCCGACGCCGCGGCAATGCGCACCAGCCGGTCGGCGGCGGTCTCGAATTCGATCAGGCCGTGGCGAAACAGCAGCGGCGGGATGACGATCGAGCAGATCACCGCTGTCATGAAGCCGACAAAGACGATCCTGCGCGCCACCGCCGGCCCATAGCGGCGATTGGCGAGATCGGTGACCAGGAATGAGAACGGATAGGTGAAGGCGCCCCAGGTCAGGATGTCGGCCAGCGACAACCCGCCGATTGAACCCTGCATCGGGAACTGCACGAGGATGTTCGAGGCCACGACGACGAGCGCCATGGCCGCCACGAAGGGCAGGTACCGCGAGAGGAAAGTCATTTTTTTATCCTGGGTAATGGAACCAGCGGAACGCGATCCGGAACCGGATCACGCCCTGGAAGGCGGCTGCCGCCGAAAAACTCAGGCGGCCGGCTGTTCGGCGAGCTTCTTGGCGATCTGCTTCTTCAACAGGCGGGCGCGCTGCGACAATTCCTTGGCATCGGCCTTGGCCAGGAAGGCGTCGAGGCCGCCGCGATGCTCGACCGAACGCAGCGCGTTGGCCGAAACGCGCAGGCGCACGTTCTGGTTCAGCGCTTCCGAGATCAGCGTCACATTGACGAGATTGGGCAGGAAGCGACGCTTGGTCTTGTTGTTGGCGTGGCTCACATTGTTGCCGGACATGACTGCCTTGGCAGTGAGTTCGCAGGTGCGGGACATGGTTCTAACCTTCGGTTCTCGGTCCTGGCCAAACATTCGACCCGCGCCGGGTGGCGCGCGGTCCCGGTCAGGCGGCCTTATGGAAAAAGTTGGCGTTCCATAGTTGCATTTCGCCGAGGCGTCAAGCTTGGGGTTGGTTAGTGCCAAGGGAATCAATCAAAAGATGACCGATGCCGGCGCTGCCCCTCATCCGCCTGCCGGCACCTTCTCCCCGTATAGTGACGGGGAGAAGGGGCTTGGCCGCAGGCTCGGCGCTTTCTGCAACTCCGCAAATTGGCGAAACCCTTTGCAAGGCGACCTTCTCCCCGTCCCTATACGGGGAGAAGTGCCCGGCAGGGCGATGAGGGGCTGCGCAAACCTGTCGATTTTCCGGGTAGCCACATTTTGTTCTTGCTTTGTGCCGGCAGCTATGCTACTAATTTCGGTATGGTGCTAATTGGCTCCAACGACCCGCCCGCCGAGGCGGGTTTTTTATTTTGGCCGTCGACCAGCCCCACCGTTGCCTGCCGACGGCGCCTTTCACATTAAGGCCGGAATTCAGCCTATAAGCGGTCGCACAGGGACATGCCAGACCGGAGCCGCCCGTCCGGTCGACAATCAAGGACCCGCCATGCCTCGTTCTTTCCTCCATGCCCTGGTCGTGCTGATGGCCGTCGCGCTGTCGACGACGGTTTCGGCCGCTGAGCCGCAATCCTTCACGGGCGAATATTCGGTGTCGTTCCTCGGCCTCTCCGTGGCCAAGGCGAAATTCTCCAGCCATTACGAGGGCGACACCTATTCGATCGAGGGCAGCGTTTCCGCCGCCGGGCTCGCCACTTTGTTCGACGATACCCGAGGCACGATCTCGTCGAAGGGCAAGATTTCGGGCAAGCAGTTGCAGCCGCAAGCGTTCCACGCCGACTACACGTCCGGCAAGAAGGCATCGATGATCGACATCCAGTTTGCCAACGGCGTCGTCACCTCGACCAAGGTCGTGCCTGAGCCGAAGAAGCGCAATCCCGAGAATTGGATACCGCTGGTCGGCAGCCATCTCGTATCGGTCCTCGATCCGATGGCCGCCACCGTCATCCATGCCGACAGCCTCGACCAGGTCTGCGGGCGCACGGTGAAGCTCTATGACGGCGAAATGCGTGCCGATCTGAAACTGAGCTACGAGTCCAAAGGGTCGATCTCGGTGACCGGCTACAAGGGCGATACGGTCACCTGCAGGCTGGGCTTCGAGCCGGTGGCCGGTTACCGCAAGAACCGCAAGGCGCTGAATTACCTGAAGAAACGCAGCCGCATCATGGTGACGTTTGCACCGGTCGGCCAAAGCGGCGTATATGCGCCGATCCGCGCCACGGTCAGCACGCAAATCGGCCCGTTGACGATCAGCGCGGAGCGGTTCGAAGCAAACGAATAGGCGTGATGGTGCGCCGCCAACGATGGGCAGGGGGGCGACGGGTATGGCGCGCGCAACACTGATCGGCTTCTGCGCGGTCGCCATGTGGGCGCTGCTGGCGCTGCTTACGGATGCCTCGGGCGCCGTGCCGCCGTTCCTGCTTTCGGCAATCACCTTCACGATCGGCACTTGCGTCGGGCTGGTTGCCCGGCTGTTCATGCCGGCAGCCGGCGGCGCCGCGAAGATACCGCGCCAGGTCTGGGTGATCGGCATTGCCGGCCTGTTCGGCTACCACTTCTTCTATTTCACCGCGCTGCGCAATGCGCCGGCCGTCGAGGCCAGCCTGATCGCCTATCTGTGGCCGCTGCTGATCGTGCTGGGGTCGGCGCTGATGCCGGGCGAGCGGCTGGCCTGGAACCACGTCGCCGGCGCGCTGCTCGGCCTTGCCGGCACGGTCCTGATCGTCACCAAGGGCGGCGGGCTTGCCTTCGACGCGCGTTATGCCTTCGGCTACGCCATGGCCGGCGTCTGCGCGGTGCTGTGGTCGTCCTATTCGCTGTTGTCGCGACGCTTCCCGTCGGCGCCGACCAGCATCGTCACCTGGTTCTGCGCCGCCACCGCGGCACTTTCGCTCATCTGCCATCTGTTGCTGGAAGAAACGGTGCTGCCCAACGGCGCCGGCCAGTGGCTGGCCGTGCTCGGCCTCGGTCTGATGCCGGTGGGGGCGGCGTTCTATGCCTGGGACATCGGCGTCAAGCGCGGCAACATCCAGGTGCTGGGGGCGGCGAGCTATGCCGCGCCGCTGCTGTCCACCCTGGTGCTAATCGCGGCCGGCTTCGCCGAGCCGTCATGGCGCATCCTCGCCGCCTGCGTGCTGATCACCGGCGGCGCGGCACTGGCGGCGAAATCGCTGTTCCTGCGCAAGAGGGCCGCGAGCGAGGCAAACGCATGATGCCGTTTCCCGGCGGCATCGATGCCAATGCCAATGCGACGCTGGCATTTTCGCTGGCGGCAGCGGTGATTTACGCGTTCAGCCTCGGCATGCCGCCGCGCCTTTCGCGGTCGGCGGCAAGGACATTGGCGGTGGCGATGCTGGCGGTGCTGGTCGCGCAGCAGGGCGGCCCATGGCTGCTCGTCGCCGCGCTCGGCGCCAGTGCCATCGGCGACGCCTTCCTGTCGCGCGACGGCGAGAAGGCATTTCTTGGCGGCACGGCCAGTTTTCTTGCCGCGCACGTGCTTTACGTCGTGCTGTTCCTGCGTGCCGGCGGTGGCCTCGGGCTGCTTTCGGCCGAGCCGTGGCGGGCAGCGATCGTGCCGGCGATGATCGTGTCGGTGCTGGCCATGCTTTTTCGCGCTCCGGCGCCGCATCGGCCCGGCCTTGCGTTTGCCGATCGGTGTGCATGCCGCGGCACTGCATGCCATGGGCATTGCGGCGCTCACCCTGAACAGCGTCGGGGTCGTCGGCGGCGTCGTCCTGCTCATCCTGTCCGACGGGCTGCACGCCGCGGAAAAGTTCCTGCTGCCCGCCATCTCGCCACACCGCATTTGGGTGCGCCATGCGGTCTGGGCGCTGTATTACGTCGGCCAGCTGGCGATCACGCTGGGTTTCCTGTTGGGCTAGGTGCCTAGGGCGTGCCCGGCAGCCAGCCTGGTTCGGCCAGTTCGAAGGCGGCGAAATCGAAGCCCGGCGCCACGGTGCAGCCGACCAGGGTCCATTCGCCGCGGCTGCGTGCCGACTGCCACCAGCCTGCCGGCACGACGATCTGCGGCCGCTCGCCCGCGGCAAGCGCCGTACCGAGGATCTCCTCGATGACGGGGCCGCCTTCTCGATGTATCGACAGCGCCAGCGACGCACCGTCATAGAAGTGCCAGACCTCCGCCGCGTCTCTGACCCGGTGCCAGGCCGACAATTGGTCCTTCTCGAGGAGGAAATAGATCGCCGTCGAATGGCCGCGGGCGCCTGCCGCGCCGTCGCGAAAGGTCTCGGCATACCAGCCGCCTTCCGGATGCGGCTTCAGGCCGAGCAGGGCGATGATTTCGGCGGAACTGGTCATCGCTGTTGCGCTCAGAAATTGTCCTTGCGCTTGCGGATCTCGGCGAACACTTCGGCGTCGGAGGCGTTCTCCAGGCCGAGATGCCTGCGGATCGCCGGATCGTGCCAGCGCAGGAACGGATTGGTCGACAGTTCCTCGCCGATGGTCGTCGGCAGCGTCGGCTTGCCGTCGGCGCGCAGCGCCTCGACCTTGGCGGTGCGCTCTTTCAGCGCCGAATTGGTCGGGTCGACGGTCAGCGCGAAACGGGCGTTGGCCAGCGTATACTCATGGCCGCAATAGACGACCGTCTCGGCCGGCAGCGCCGCGAGCTTCTTCAGGGATTCGTACATCACCGGCGGCTTGCATTCGAGCAGCCGCCCACAGCCGAGCGCAAACAGCGTGTCGGCGGCGAAAGCCACTTTCGACGCCGGCAGATGATAGGTGACATGGCCGGCGGTATGGCCGGGTGTGGCGATGACCTCGATCCGCTCATCGCCGAGGTGGACGACCGAGCCTTGCTCGACAGTTTCGTCGATGCCGGGAATCTTTGCCTTTTCGGCTTCCGGCCCGACAATGCGCAGCTTGAAACGCTCCTTCAGCGCCAGATTGGCCTCGACGTGGTCGAGATGGTGGTGAGTGGTCAGGATCATCGTCGGGGTCCAGCCGGTGCGCTTGATCGCCGCCAGGATCGGCGCCTCCTCGGGCGCATCGATGAGCGCCGTCTGACCGCTTTTCGGGTCATGCACCAGCACGCCGAAATTGTCGCTGCGGCACATGAATTGTTCGATCTCGACCGGCATCGCATCTCTCCCTTTATTGCCGCAGACATAGGGCGCCTGCCAGCCGATGTCATCTGCCTTTGTTGAACTTGGACTGCTTCGAAGCTACCGTTCCGCGCATGCATTCAGACATTGTCGATCTCCGTTCGTTTTATTCGACCACGCTCGGCCGCCTGGCCGAACGCTCGATCACCATGGCGCTGTCCTCGATATGGGCCGTCGTGCCCAACGAGCGGCTGGTCGGCCTCGGCTACACCTTGCCGTGGCTGGAGCGCTTCGGCAGCGATGCCGAGCGCGTCTTTGCCTTCATGCCGGCGACACAGGGCGCAGTGGTCTGGCCGGCGACGGGGCCGACGGCGACCGCCCTGGTCTTCGATGAGGAACTGCCGCTGGTCGATTCCTGCATCGACCGCATGCTGCTCGTCCATTCGCTCGAACATGTCGAGAACCCACGCGAGACGCTGAACGAGATCTGGCGGGTGCTGTCGCCGGCCGGCCGTGTCGTCATCGTCGTGCCCAACCGGCGCGGCGTCTGGGCACGCTTCGAGCATACGCCTTTCGGCAATGGCCGGCCGTTCTCGCGCGGCCAGCTGACCGAATTGCTGCGCGAAGCGAATTTCACGCCGGCGGCGTGGTCCGATGCGCTGTTCTTCCCGCCGTCGCCGCGACGTTTCATGATGCAGTTCCACAATGTGCTGGAACGTGCCGGCCGGCGCTTCTGGCCGATCTTTTCGGGCGTTATCGTCGTCGAGGCGCAGAAGCGGCTCTATCAAGGCGTGCCGGTCGCCCAGCGCGCGTCCCGCCGCGTCTTCGTGCCGGTTCTCTCGCCGCATGGCGCGCCGACGCTTGGCCGGCTGTCGCGGGCCGAACACCCGGCACCGCCAGGATGACGCGTTCGTGATCCGAGACGTGCTTTTTCACGCCTATCTGACGATATCAGGTTTGCTGTCCGATTGAAGGCCGTGCGGCCGATCCCTATGACCGGTTTGGCATTGCTCCGAATGCAAGGATTTAACCGATGGATGATCGTCCGGATGTCGAGGCCAGCGCCCAGAAGCTTGCCACGTCGATCGAAGCCAGCAGCCTGCGTGAGCAGCTGGCAACAATCAAGATAGCGCTGACCACCTCGCCGGTGCGAAAACAATTGCTTTGGGCAGCGATCGGCATCGTCGCCGTCATCGTGGCGAGCTCGATCGGGCAGGTTCTGCTCAATCGCTGGAACCAGCCTTTCTACGACGCGCTGGCGCGGCGCGACATGCCGGCTTTCCTGCATCAGCTTCTGGTCTTTGCCGGCATCGCCGGCGGGCTTGTGGTGCTCAATGTCGGCCAGACCTGGCTCGACCAGATGCTCCGCCTGAAGCTGCGCGAGGCGCTGACGCTCGACCTGATCGACGAATGGATGCGGCCGGCGCGTGCCTTCCGGCTGACCCATGCCGGCGCCATCGGCGTCAATCCCGACCAGCGCCTGCAGCAGGATGCCGGGCATCTCTCCGATCTTTCCACCGGTCTTGGCATCGGCCTGCTGCAGTCCTGCATCCTGCTTGCCTCGTTCGTTGGGGTCCTGTGGTCGCTGTCTTCCGGCTTCGTCTTCCACATAGGCGGCCATTCGCTGGCCATACCCGGCTACATGGTCTGGGCGGCGATCCTTTATGCTGGCACCGCCTCCTGGTTGAGCTGGCTGGTCGGGCGACCGTTGATCCGCTTCAACAACGATCGCTATACGCGTGAGGCGGAGCTGCGCTCCTCGGTGGTTCGCGTCAACGAGAATGTCGATGCCATCGCGCTGGCGCATGGCGAGGCCGATGCCAGGCGCCGGCTCGAATTCGATCTCGGCACGGTGCTGGGCGCCATGCGGCGCATCTACAGCGCCCAGATCAATCTTTCCTGGGTTACCGACACCTATGGCTGGATCACTGTCGTCGCGCCGATCCTGGTCGCCTCACCGGTCTATTTCGCCGGCGATATCAGCTTTGGCGGCTTGATGATGGCAGTCGGCGCTTTCAACCAGGTCCATTCGTCGCTGCGCTGGTTCATCAACAATATCGGCGGCATCGCCGATTGGCGCGCTACGCTGATGCGGGTCGCCGACTTCCGCATCGCGCTTGGCGACACCGACGCGCTGCACGATACGGAACGGCGCATTTCGTTCGGCGAAAACCCGGACGGCAGCCTGACATTCGAGAAACTCGAGATCGCCTCGCCGGAGGGATGCACCAAGCTTGCCGAGCCGCATGTCGAAATCCGCGCCGGCGACCGGGTCATGATCACCGGAGATCCGGGCGCCGGCAAGACGCTGTTCTTCCGGGCCATTGCCGGTCTGTGGCCATGGGGCAGCGGACGGATCGGCATGCCGGCCGGAGAAGCGCCGATCTTTGTTCCGCGTATCCCCTATTTCCCGCTCGGCAAGCTGCGCGAGGTGCTCAACCATTCAGACGGCGCGGCGGAGGCGAGCGATGCCGAGATCTCGGAGGTGCTGGCCGATGTCGGGCTGCAACGCCTGTCGTCCTCGCTCGATCGCTCGGCGCGCTGGGAGCGTGAGCTCAGCGACGACGAGCAGCGTCTGCTGGCCTTTGCCAGGCTGGCCTTGCGACGGCCGAAATGGGTGATCATCGACGAGGCGCTGGACGCGTTCGACGGCCCAACGCTGAGGCAAGTGCTGTCGATGCTGGAGAAGCGCCTTCCCGACGCCGCGATCCTCAATATCGGCCGCGGCCAGCACAATGCCCGCTTCTTCCGGCGGGCGTTGACCATCGTCAAGGATGCCGGCCAACCGCCACTCAAGCCGGCCCGTATCAGGGCAGGTGCCATCGAACCGCCCCCGGTTATCGTTTCGGCTGGCCGAAAGAAATAGAAGGCAAGCTTTATTTCGCCGCGATCGCGGCGAAAAACTGTCGCGATCGTTTCAGATGGGAACGTTCCGATCGGCCATGCGTGACGCTCTCGCCCTGCTCGCCTGCCTTGCCTGCACCCCGGCGGCACCTGCGGACGCGCCGGCCAATGCAATTGCCGTCGATGTCGAGCTGGTGCTGGCCGTCGACATCTCGCAGTCGATGGATGAAAGGGAGTTTGCCCTGCAGCGCGCCGGCTATGTCGCGGCGCTGCGCCACCCCGACTTCATCAACGCCGTGCGTGCCGGCACCTTCGGCCGCATCGCCATCGCCTATTTCGAATGGGCCGGCACCATCCGCGACGACGCGGTCATTGCCTGGCAGGTCGTCGACAGCAAGGAGAGCGCCAACGCTTTCGCCGACAAGATCGCGGCCCGCCCGTTCAGGAGCTTTCGCGGCACCTCGATTTCCGGTGCTGTGGCTTTCGGCGCCGAGCTTTTCAACGGCACGGCCTTCACCGGCAAACGCCGCGTCATCGACGTCTCGGGGGACGGCCCAAACAACACCGGCTTGCCGGTCACAACGGCACGCGATGCGGCGCTGGCGAAGGGCATCGTCATCAACGGGCTGCCGATCCTGATCAGCCCGTCACCCACCTTCAGCCATCTCGACCGGTATTATGCCGAATGCGTTACCGGCGGGCCGGGCTCGTTCGTGCTGCCGATCTATGCTGCTTCCGAATTCGCCACCGCCACTCGCCGCAAACTGATCCTCGAGGTCAGCGGCATCGAGTATCCCAAGGTGGATCCGAGGACGATCCGCATCGACGCACCGATCGACTGCCTGCAAGGCGAGCGCGACCGAAGGTTTTTCTCGGACCCATATTTCCCGGAACTTGACCGATAAGGCTGGCCCAGGGGTAAGCTAGGCTGGTGGCAGGCCGAAGGCCGGGAACAGAGATGGCCCGAGCGGCCCTATGAAGATCGTCAAGGAAGCGATCCCGCCCTCGGCTGCGTCGAACACATGCAGGGAATGGGCCCGCCATTCAGGGCCATCGTGGCTGCGGGAATAAACCCCGACCGCCGGCTGGGCATTGGCCCGGGTGGCCAGCGTGCGAAAGCCGCCAAACCTCGGCCAGACGGTCTCGAAGAAACCGCGGATCGCTTCGCGGCCTTGATACCATTCACGCCAAGGCGGCATGGTGTAGATGGCGTCCTCACGCAGCAGCTCGATCAAGCTGTCGAGATTGGCGGCCTGCCAGGCCTGCATGTAGCGTTCGAGCAGCAGGCCTTCTTCGCGGCTGGGCCGTGATCGGCTGGCCGGCCGTCCCTGAGGATAGCGCGCCGCCAGCGTTACGCGGGCCCGCTGCAACGCGCTGTTGATCGAAGCCGTCGATCCGCCCAGCAAACGCGCCGTCTCGACAGCCGACCATCCGAGGACGTCGGCAAGCAGCAGCGCGGCGCGCTGCCTGGGCGGCAGATCCTGGATCGCCGCGACGAAGGCGAGCTGGACGGCCTCGCGGCTCTCGTAACGGGCTTCCGGACCTGGCTCGCTGCCGGCAATGTCTGGAAGCTCGGCGTCGGGGTAGGGCTCCAGCCAGGCGATGTCGGCTACGGGCCCGCCTATGGCCGCCCCGTGCGAGGGCTGCCGTCCGGGTTCCCGGAGAATGCGACGCGCCCTCGACCTCGCCTTGATGGCGTTGAGGCAAGCGTTGGTCGCGATCATGTAGAGCCAACCGCGAACCGAACCTCGCCCGTCGAACTCCGATCTTGCGCGCCAGGCGCGAAGCAACGTGTCCTGGACGAGGTCGTCGGCCTCGTGCAGCGAACCCATCATGCGATAACAATGCAGCTTGAGCTCGCGGCGATGGGCGGCCGTGACCTTCTCGAAGGCCAGCCGATCGAGGATCGGCTGGCGTGCTGGTTCCAGAGGTGGTTGAGCGTCTGTCATGTGGCTTGTGCGGTTACGAGCGAGCGTTGCATTACGCGCCCCTCAGGCGGCCGGGGCAAGCCCGCTACCGCTCACCATGAAGGAACTGCCTTGCGGCTGGCCGGTGGCGAGTGCGACCACCGCCCGTCCGACATCGGCCGGCGTTTGCATGTCGGTCATGGCGGCGATGAAGTCCGCCGGCTGGATGCCCATATAGGCCGCTATGCTGTCGACGCCGGCCTTGCCCACGCCGGTTTCCGGCATGATGCGCATCGGCGCGAGCGCCATGAAGCGCAGGCCGAGGCCAAGCCGGTCGGCCTCCTTCTGGCTATGACCGGCCAGGAACATCTGCATGCGTTTTGCGCCGGCATAGCCGCCGGCGTTCGGTGGTCCGCCGGTCAAGGCCGCGCCGCTGGAGATCAGAACGATCCGGGTCCCCGGCTTGAGCGGACGCCGCAGAGCGGCCCGGCAAAACAGGAACGACGCCTTGACGTCCGTGTCCCAATTTGCCGAGAACGCCTTCCAGTTCTGTTCATGCACCGGCGCAGAAGGCGCCAGCGCGCCTGCACAGATCACCAGCACGTCCGGCTCAAGCGCGGCGAAGACCTTATCCGGGGCGGAGTCCACCGTAGCATCGACCGCGAGCGTCTTCACGCCCGAGACCTCCCAGGCAAATTGCGCCAGGGCCTGTTTTCCGCGGGCAACGGCCAGCACCGCCGCTTTCTCCTTGAGAGCGGCCTCCGCGATCGAGTGGCCGACACCACGGCTGCCTCCGACGACGACGACATTCTGATTTTGCAACGATCCCATGGATCACCTCTCGTTCCCGGCCGCCGGACCATCCAGGCGCGCTCATCGATAAGGACAGCGCAGGTGTGCCAAAATCATCGGTGCCAGGTGGAAATATCTTTCAGGTGACGGCAGCCGCGCTTCGTTTTTGTATTCAGTGTCATTACCTCTGGGGTAATCGACCAGCGCATTACGTCTCGGCAAACTGCTCCCATCAAGCCGGTTGTCCGGCCTTCGACCACAAGGAGATACGCCATGACCGCCTACGCCGTCGCCCATATGCGCCAGGTCACGCCGGGGCCGCAGATCGTCGAGTACCTGCACAAGATCGATGAAACGCTGGAACCGTTTGGCGGCCGCTTCGTGGTGCACGGAGGCGAGGTGGAAGTCGTTGAAAACACCTGGCCGGGCCACCTCGTCATGATCGAATTTCCAGACATGCAGCAGGCGCGCGCATGGTACCGCTCGCGCGCCTATCAGGAGATCTTGCCGCTGCGCACCGAGAATTCTCAGTCCGACGTGGTCCTGGTCGATGGCGTTGCGCATCCGCACAAGGCCACCGACGTTCTCGAATAAGGGGACGATCTGCGACGATTGGCTCTTATCGTTTCAGCAGAAACACCGCCTGCTGGCCGAAAAAATTCCAGAACCACCACGGCATCGAGAAGCCGATCCGCTGGCCATTGGCGTCGAGCGCGGTCGCCTTTTCCACCGTCGCGCCAAGCTCGTCGCACAGATTGACGAAATCGCGAATGGTGCAGAAATGGATGTTGGGGGTGTCATACCAGGAATAGGGCAGGTCCCTGGTCACCGGCATGCGGCCGTTGAAGAGCAACGAAAAGCGCACCCGCCAGTGGCCGAAATTCGGGAATGAGACGATGGCGCGGTTGCCGATCCGGAGCAGTTCGTCGAGCACCAGCTTCGGATTGCGTGTCGCCTGCAAGGTCTGCGACAAGACGACGAAGTCGAAGCCCTTGTCGGGATAGAATTGGAGATCCTTGTCGGCATCGCCCTGGATGACCGACAGGCCACGCGCCACGCATTCGTTGACGCCGCGCTGCGACAGCTCCAGGCCGCGGCCATCGACCTTCTTGGTCGCCTGCAGCAATTCGAGCAGCAGGCCGTCGCCGGAACCGACATCCAGCACCCGCGACTGCGGCGGGATGAGATCGGCGACGACTTCGAGGTCGACGCGCTGGGCGCGGTTGACGCTCATGCGTTCGCCTCTTGCCTGGCGCATGATCCTGATCCGAAAAGTCTGCAACTTTTCGGGGTCATGCGCTGATGCCTGGCGCATGGTCCTGATCCGAAAAGCCGGCAACTTTTCGGGGTCATGCGCCGAGCCCTCTCGCCCGAGCGGCCGAGGCGATGAAGCCTTTGATGGCGGCGAACAGTTCGGGCTCGTCGAGCAGAAAGGCGTCGTGGCCGCGGTCGGTCTCGATTTCGACGAACGATACCGAGGCGCCGGCCGCGTTCAGCGCGTGCACGACCGAGCGGCTCTCTTCGGTCGGGAACAGCCAGTCGCTGGTGAACGAAACCAGGCAGAAGCGCGTCTTGGTGCTGGCGAAGGCATCGGCCAGCCGGCCGCCATGGTCGGCGGCGAGATCGAAATAGTCCATCGCCCGGGTCATGTAGAGATAGGAGTTGGCATCGAAGCGATCGACGAAGGTCATGCCCTGATGGCGCAGATAGCTCTCGATCTGGAAGTCGGCATCGAAACCGAAGGTCAGCGCTTCGCGGTCCTGCAGGTTGCGGCCGAACTTGCGATGCAGCGCTGCTTCCGACAGATAGGTGATGTGGGCGGCCATGCGCGCCACCGCCAGCCCCTTTTCCGGCCGCTTGCCATGCTCGAAATATTTGCCGCCGTGCCAATCGGGGTCGGCCATCACCGCCTGCCTGCCGACCTCGTGGAAGGCGATGTTCTGCGAAGAATGGCGGGCGCCGGTCGCGATCGGCAGCGCCGAGAAGACGCGCTCGGGATAGCTGGAGGCCCATTGCAGCACCTGCATGCCGCCCATCGAGCCGCCAAGCACGCTGAACAACTGTTCGATGCCGAAATGCTCGACCAGCATCAACTGCGCCCGCACCATGTCGCGGATGGTGATGATCGGCAGGTCGAGCCCGTAAGGCTTGGCTGTGGCGGGATTTGTCGAGGCGGGGCCGGTGGAGCCGAGGCAGCCGCCGATGACGTTTGACGAGATGACGAAGAAACGGTCGGTATCGATGATCTTGCCGGGGCCGATCAGCACTTCCCACCAGCCCGGCTTGCCGGTCACGGGATTGGTGTTGGCGACGTGCTGGTCGCCGGTCAGCGCATGGCAGACGAGGATGGCGTTGGAGCGCGCGTCGTTGAGCGTGCCATAGGTCTGGTAGGCGATCTGGAACGGCGACAGCAGCGTGCCGGCGTCGAGCTTGAGCGGCTTGTCGGCGCCGAAACGCAACACCGGGCTCGACGGCTGGTCGGCCTCGTTGTTGGTTTTTCGAGCGCGCAAAGCGACCATTACATCTCCTTGCCCGGCCTTCCGTTGTCCGCCGGTCTGGGCAACAGCCAGTCAGGGCAACAAAAAACCGGCCATGCCTTCGCAAAGCCGGTTACAAGATGCAAACGGCCCTTTAGCAAGTTGTTTAACGTGGCTGCAAGCCGACCGGCCAAATCACCACGGAACTGTTGCTGCTCTTCTAGGACCGACGCATGGCTTCGTCAACGGCAAGTTCTTGATCCCGAATTGCCGCCCCTCGACATTCCGAGCCACGGCTTGTATTTCCGCTGCGGCCTCCGGATGGAGGCACTCTCGACGGATTTCATGAAATGAGCCAGACACCGGATCAGACACGTCCAAGGCCCCGCGCCGGCATCATGGACATCGAAGCCTATGTGCCCGGCAAGAGCGCGGCGCCTGAAGGTGTCGCCAAGGTCCATAAATTGTCGGCGAACGAGAACCCGCTCGGTCCTTCGCCAAAGGCGATAGAGGCCGCGCGCGCGGTCGCCGACAAGCTCGCGGTCTATCCCGACGGCAGCGCCAGGCGCCTGAGGGAAGCGATCGCCGAGGTGCACGGGCTCAACCCGGCGAACATCGTCTGCTCCAACGGCTCCGACGAGATTCTGGGCCTGCTGGCGCAGACCTATCTCGCACCCGGCGACGAAGCCATCATCACCGAACACGGCTTCATGGTCTACAAGATCTACATACAGTCGGCCGGTGCCGTCCCGGTAACGGTCAAGGAGACCGATGAACGCGCCGACATCGATGCGATCCTCGCCGCGGTGACGCCGGCTACCCGGATCATCTTCCTTGCCAATCCAAACAATCCAACCGGCACCTACGTGCCGTTCCAGGAGGTGCGCCGCCTGCATGCCGGCCTGCCGCGAAACGTGCTTCTGGTGCTGGATGCAGCTTACGCCGAATATGTCCGGCGAAACGATTATGAAGCCGGCGTCGAGTTGGTGGGCAGCGCGGAAAACGTGGTCATGACCCGCACTTTCTCCAAATTGGGCCTGGGCGGGGCGCGGATCGGCTGGATGTATGCGCCAATGCACGTCATCGACGCGATCAACCGCGTGCGCGGGCCTTTCAACGTCAATGCGACGGCGATCGAGGCCGGCATCGCGGCGATCCACGACCGCGCCCATATCCAACGCAGCGTCGCGCACAACGAGACCTGGCTAGCCTGGCTGAGCGAGCAACTAAGCGGGCTCGGGCTGCGGGTGACGCCGAGCGTCGGCAATTTCATCCTCATCCACTTTCCCGAGGACAAAAAGCATTCGGCGGCGGCCGCCGACGACTACCTCAGTGCGCGCGGCTACATATTGCGGCGCGTTTCCGGCTACGGTTTTCCGAACGCGCTGCGCATGAGCATCGGCACCGAAGAGGCCAATCGCGGCGTTGTCGCAGCACTCGCGACATTCCTGAAAAGCTAGAACACCATGACCTCACCGATGTTCGAAAAGATCGCGCTGGTCGGCATCGGCCTGATCGGCTCGTCGCTGGCCCGCGTCATCCGCCGCGAGGGACTCGCCGGCCAAGTCGCGATTTCGACGCGCAGCGACGCGACGCTGGCACGCGCGAGCCAACTCGGCCTTGGCGACACCTATACGACGGATGCGAAAGAGGCGGTTCGCGATGCTGATCTGGTTATCGTTTCGGTGCCGGTCGGCTCTTCAGGCACGGTCGCCGCAGAGATCGCGCCGGCGCTGAAGAAGGGCGCCATCCTCACCGATGTCGGCTCGACCAAGGCGTCGGTGATCGCGCAGATGCAGCCGCACGTGCCTGATGGCGTGCTCTTCATCCCCGGCCATCCTTTGGCCGGCACCGAAAAATCGGGACCGGACGCCGGTTTTGCCGAACTGTTCGAGAACCGCTGGTGCATTTTCACGCCGCTGCCCGGCACCGATCCCGCAGCACTGGAAAAGCTCTCGGAATTCTGGCGCCGCTGCGGCTCCAACATCGACACCATGGACCCGCAGCATCACGACATGACGCTGGCCATCGTTTCGCACCTGCCGCATATCATCGCTTACAACATCGTCGGTACCGCCGACGATCTGGAGTCGGTGACCAAGTCCGAGGTCATCAAATACTCGGCTTCCGGCTTTCGCGACTTCACCCGTCTCGCGGCATCGGACCCGACCATGTGGCGCGACGTCTGCCTGCACAACAAGGACGCCATTCTCGAAATGCTGGCGCGGTTTTCCGAGGATCTGTCCTCGCTGCAGCGGGCGATCCGCTGGGGCGACGGCGAAAAACTGTTCGACCTGTTCACCCGCACCCGCGCCGTCCGCCGCTCGATCATCGAGGCCGGCCAGGATATCGACGTACCGGATTTCGGCCGCCAGGCAGTCGAACACCCGCCGAAGGGATAAGCCGCGGCAGGCCGATCGCAGGCCGGCTCGGCTTAGAGCGGTTCATCGTTTCACAGAAACGCCGAACCGCTCTATCTCTTTGTTTTTGCGCAATTCCGGACGGAAAACCGTTTCACACTTTTCCTGGAATTGCTTGTCTTATGACTTTCGCTGCCGAATGGGTCAGAAAGGAACGCTGAGAGAGGGTAGCCGCCCCCCCTCAGCGGCGAGGGTCGGATCGG